>CAYMJH010000134.1:0-10062 GCA_964390385.1 uncultured Bacteroidales bacterium
GTCGACCACGTAGAAAGGATTGGGATTGTTGATGGTTCCCATGCCCCTGATCCTTACCGTTGGTGACGCTCCCGGGGTACCGCTGTTGGTGGTAACCGTCACGCCTGCCGTCCGTCCCTGCAAGGCCTGGTCAATACCCGAACCGATGTTTTGCCTGATGTCATCTGCCGAAACCGAGGATACGGCCCCGGTGAGGTCGCTTTTCTTTACCGTACCGTACCCGATGACGACGATCTCCGAAAGGCTCACAAGCTCAGGCTGCATGGTAACGGAAAGCGTGCCGCTGATGGCGGCAACGGCCATTTCCTGTGTGCTGTAACCGACATAGGATATTTGCAGGGTGCCGGCTTCCGTCACGTCGAGGGCAAAATTCCCTTCCGTGTCGGTAATGGTGCCGTTGGAAGTCCCCTTTTCCACGATTGTAACCCCGGGCAGCACTTCGTTCGTTTCGGCGTCTCGTACGTTCCCGCTCACCCTTTTGATCGGCTGTTTTTTGGAAGCATCCGTAAGGACGATGTGGTTGTCGACAAAGGTATAGCTGATCCCGCGGGCAGTTAGGATTTCGTCCAGCAGCTCTTGCAGTGGCTTATGGGAAACATCAATGGAAATGGACTGATTTACGTTGACATAAGCGTCATTGTAAATGAAAGTGAAATTGCACTGATTTTCAATTTCCTTCAGGACTTCCTTGATATTCCCGTTCATGATCTTCAGATGAATTTCATCATCAGGGTTGAAACGGGCCGAAAATCCTGAAGGGACAAAGGCCGCAAAGATCAATGCCGTCATGAAGCCTTTCAGCAAAAGCTTCATGAGTTTTCGTTGCAGGTTAGTCAATTGATTTTTCATTTCGGTTAGTTATTTAATAAGTATAGTTAATACAGTTATCTGGTTGATACAGGCGCTGATGCCAGGTCACTTTTCCGAATAAAATATGGTAACTTTATGATCCTCGAATTTATATTGGATGGGAGTGGTAAGGCTGATCAGGTCCAGCACTTCCCTCAGGCTTTCGTCCTTTATGGTCAGCGTAAACCTGTCGTCTATGGAATCCTTGCCCTCAAGGCTGATGGAAACATCGTACCAGCGTTCGAGCTTATGAATGATGTTCTTAAAGTTTTCATTGTCGAAATAAAGAATATTTTCTTTCCAGCTGATGAGGTTGCCGGAGCTGACCTCACTCAGGGTCAACTGTTTTCTCTCCTTCACATAGGAAGCTTTCTGATGAGCCTCAAGGATAAGTGATTGATCGCTTCTGATGTCCCTTACGTTGACTTTTCCTTCTGTCACATAGGTCTCAATAACCGGATCATCAGCGTAAGCCGTAACGTTGAACTTCGTGCCAAGCACTTTGATTTCGAGGTTTGATGCCTGAATAGTAAAAGGGTGTTTCCTGTACCGGGCGACCTCAAAAAAGGCTTCGCCGGTAAGTTCTATCTTCCGGTTCCGTTTTCCGAAATGGCTGTCGTATCGCAATACCGTTCCGGAATTGAGATATACCTTGGTCCCGTCGGGCAATACGAGTTGTGATTTTTGCCCTAGCGGGGCAATGCTTTCCGTGATGGTTTTCTTCAACAAATTCTCTGAACTCAGGGTTCTTACCGTTGTCAAGGCGAGCAGCAACAGCAGGCTGGCAGCAACACCCAAAGCAATCCTGTACCGCCTGATCACCGCCAGGTTTATTTTCCTGAGTTCTTCCAATTCGCGGGAAAGGGCCGGTACATTTGACGCACCATGGTCTTTCCCGGCGCCGATGGCATTGCTGATCTTTTCAAACAGCCGGGCATAATCGGCATGCGTGCCCGATTCATGCCTGACCTCCGGTTTATCCGAAGCTTTCCACCGGTGATACATCATGGAACTAACCTCATCTGTTTCAAGGATGTCTGCCCGCGTTTTTTCATCTTCTCCCCCCAGGATCAATTCCTGCAATAATCTTTTTGTTAATTTGTTGCCTTTCATTCGTATGCTGATATCTGATTAATTTACAATTATGGAGGCTCTTTCCCTTAATCAGGTGATGTAATTTGTGGCCGTTGCATCTCTGAATGGCGTCCGGAAGCATCTGTGGGGGAAAAAAATGCCGCGACGGTTATTCAATATGTCAAAGTAAGGTTAAATTTACAGGCACAATATCAAACCTCAATTACATGCCAATGGTCAGGGAAGCCAACGAAACAAAGCAGGGTATCAGCCCGAAGAGGAAACGGCTTTTTGCTTTCATGTTAATGCTCTTTCCGCTGGTGATACTCTTGTTGCTCGAATTATCACTGAGGCTGGCCGATTACGGCGACAGCTACAACCTTTTCGAGGACTGCAATTTGTATGGCAAGGAGTACCGCAGGTGTCACCAGGATTTCGGGAAGAAATATTTCAATCATGTTGTTTATACAACACCTGTTCATGAAATGTTCCTGAAAAAAAAGCCCGAAAACGGCTTCAGGATATTTGTCATCGGCAGTTCAACGGCAGTGGGATTTCCATACGGCTCAGGCGTCATGTTCCCCCGGATCTTGCAGGAAAGGCTGAGGGACAGCTATCCCGGCAGGACTATTGAAGTGATTAATACCGCTATGACGGCCATTAACAGCTATACCTTCCGGGACAAGATCGGGGAGATCCTGGCTGAGGAACCCGATGCCATCCTTATTTACGGCGGCCAGAATGAATTTTACGGCGCACTGGGCATCGGTTCCAGGGAAGCCCTGGGCAGCATAAGGTGGATCAAGGTCCTTCACCTGCAATTGCTGGAATTCAAAACCTATCAGTTGCTGCGCAACATGATCTCCGGCATCAGCCATCTGGGAAGGGGTGAAAATAAGGCTGCCGTTGCAGATGCTTCCACTACAACCCTGATGGAAGTGATCGTGGCGGATAAAGACATTGCCTATAAAAGCAGGCTCTATGACCTGGCCCTTGAGCACTACCGGAAAAACATGAAAGCGATCCTTAAAAAGGCCCGCAAAAAGGGAGTGCCGGTATTCTTCAGTGAACTGGTCAGCAATGTAAGGGATTTACCTCCGCTGGGTTCCTCCGGTGCCGGCAAGGTTCCCTCTGCCCTCAGCGTTTATGAAGAGGCCGTGGCATTTGAAAGGGAGGGGGAATATGAAAAGGCAAGGAAATCCTATTACCTGGCCAAAGACCTCGACTGCATACGCTTCAGGGCTCCTTCGGAGATGAATGCGATCGTGCATGCATTGTCAGCCGAATACGGTGCAGTGATGATCCCGATGAATGTTTTGTTCGAGGAGAATTCGCCTCATGGCCTGATCGGCGGTAACCTGATTACCGAACATGTGCATCCGAACATGGACGGATATTTTCTCATGGCCGATGCCTTTTTCGGGGCCATCATCCGCAGTGCGGTCATGGGCAAACCTGACTCAGGTCTTATCAGGCCATCCGCCTGGTACAGGGCAAACTGGGCCTTTACCGCCATCGACAGCATGCGCGCCGACATTTTGCTTAAAAAGCTTAAGGCCGGATGGCCTTTCAAACCTGACACCATCATCAACACCTTCCTGGAGGATTACCGGCCTCAGGATATTGTTGATTCCCTGGCTTACCAGTCGGTGCGGTATGCCGGGATCAACCTGGTTTCGGCCCATAAAAAAATGGCGCAGTATTACCTGGCCCGCGGCAATAGTGATAAGGCATACCGGGAATATGCCGCCATCCTGAAGATCGAACCTTATGACCTGCAACACTACACCGAGGCAGGTGACCTTCTGTTCAAGGCAGGCAACATAGAAAAGGCCATGAAAATATACCGGGCCTCGCTGACCTTCCACCGGGATATTTATGTTGTCAGCAGGATGGGGGAGATTCTGGTTGCCGCCGGGGAATATGAAAAGGCCATCCCCCTGCTGGAGGAAGTCGGAAAGGCTGACCCGGAATTCAGGCAACAAGTCGTGCTGAAACTGCTCTACAGGGCTCTTATAGAAACCGGTGATACCGGTCGTGCCGGAGCGCTCTTAAGCCGGCATCGCAAACTCTTATCGGACCGGGATGCCGGAGAGGGAAAACGGGAGGTAGTACTGCGCATTCCGGCAGAGGTGAAGCCAATCATTGACCAGGCTACCCGTCATTTGCGGGCGAACGAAGTGGACAAGGCTTATGCCCTGCTGCTCAGGGCAAACGAAATAAACGAGACCGTCATTGCCAACCGCTTTTTAGGGGATATCCTGTTGCAGAAAAGAGACAAAAGGGCGTTGCACTATTTAAATAAGGTATACGGTGATTATGGCACGGATCCGGATTACCTGAATACTTTTTGCTATGCCTGCATTGTATTCCAGGACTACCAGTCAGCGGGCAAGATATTGCAGGAACTGAAGCAACTGGCGCCGGATCACCCGAATATACCGAGGTATGAGAAGGCGATAGCAGGAAAACAGTGACAAGTGACAAGTGACAAGTGACAAGTGAAAAGAATGCAGGCTACAGGCTGATAGGCTGATAGACTAGAAGACCAGAAGACCAGAAGACTTAACTCAATCAACAAATCAATAAATAAAAAAAGGCGCCTTTCGGGCGCCTTTTTATATGATAGCAGTGAAAAAACTTATTTCACAACGAATTTCAGCGTGCTGTTGTTGATCCTTGCAAAATACACACCGCTCTTCAGGTTGGGAACTCTTACAAAGTTACCTTTTACGTCAACGGTAAGCACTTTTGCGCCAACCAGGTTGAAGATATCAAATGATTCCACGCCCTTGAGGTTGGAGAAAGTAACAATGCCATTGGAGGGATTAGGATAAACTTTGTACAGGTCAGCCACAGGACCGTCTTTTACAGCGCTCTCGCCTGGCTTCAAAGTAACCCAGCCAAACACTCTCCTGTTCTGATAAGCGTTATCGGCATTTTCAATGGGTTCATCCTGATCCCAGAATGCCTGAGCACCGCCTTCAACATTCCTTCCGCCGGATGATCCGGAACCGTCGCCATCGGCATCGGCAACTGCAAAGTCAAAGCCGATGATATCAGCTGACTGAGCAATCATATCAGGAACAACACCGGTAGCTGCAGCAGCAGTCCAGGGAACACCTATCTCAACAGCCCACATGGTAGCTTCGTTCACTTCTTCAACCAGGTAATCTTCTGCTGTTGCGCGACCGGGTGATTCCACACCATAGCTACGGCAATAACGAAGCTGAATAGTGCTGGTAGCATCATAAGTGTTGGTGGTGCTGTTGGTGTCGAGATCGATGAAGATTTCGGCGTTATCCCAGGTCCAGGAGTCGGATTTTCCGGTGGAATAGGACTCTTCAACATCATCCGTCACTTCAAAATAGAGATACAGGTAAGTGGCATCCCAGGCAGCTTTGAACCACACATCGAAATCAACTGCGTCACCGTCTTCCAGGCCGTTAGGGTTAGCGGCACCGGCTCTTTTTGCAATCTGCATATCCTGTTGCGGGCCGTAAGCATCATCACTGCCGTCGCCGTCGATAGTAATAGCACCGTCTGCGGCAAAAGGAACATCCATCGTCCTGGTCGGTTCTACATACTGCCCTGAAACATTCACTGCATAAAAAAACGCAGCTACGAGGCAAAACATGGAAATGTAAATTTTTCTCATAGTTTTAAAAATTTAGTTAATAATAGTTAATACATTAAGTATTTGGTACTTCAAACAACTTAATCCGGTCAAAAAACCCTCCGGCAACCGCCGGATACTTTTTGTGAAGTTCAAATATCAGAAAAAAAAATTAAAATGCAACCAAATTCTCAATTATTTTAAATACAATCGTCCTTTCTGAATCCCTTAATCCGGAAAGAAAATATTTTTCATGGGCATTTCCCCCGCTAGGCAACATAAAATAGCCTGTAATCAATGCAATCGATTGCACCAGCTTATGAATTTATCCATACAGGATTCCGGTAACAAATAAATATTTACTTTAGCTGTATTCTTTCTTTAATTTCACGGCCATGACGGATAAACCATCAATATTACTCCGGGTGATCACCGGTGCAGTTTTCTTCACCATGGTTTTTCTTTATCTCTGGTTTTATATTGATCCTGCCCTCGTCTATTATAAACAGCAGCCCATTTTCCTTTTCGACAAGTTTTTCCTTTATAAATTCCTGGTTGTCCCCGGGGGGATCGCCGAATACCTGTCCCTTTTCATCTCCCAGTTCTTGGTTTCAAAAATTGCCGGATGCCTGTTGATTACCCTTACGGTTTTTGCGGCTGTGGTCTTAACCAACCGGGTGCTCAGGTTTTACTTTTCAAAACAGACAGCTTCATGGCTGCAATATATTCCGGGACTGATACTGGTGCACCTGCACAGTCATTACGCCTATGACATGAGGGGAGACCTTATCTATCTGGCTGCCCTGGTCCTTGTCCTGGCCTTTCAACGCACCGATGACCGTCCGGTTTATTTCAGGCTGGCTCTCCTTCCCGTCATGAGCTTATTCCTGTTTTTTGGTTTCGGAGGCAGTGCGCTGCTTCTTTTTTCGGGTTTGATAATCCTTGACGCGATCTTTCAGGTCAACCGAAAACTTTTCTGGCTCACGGGCATGGTGCAGGTTATCCTTTGCTTCCTCCTGATCAGGCTCATTCCCCTGGTTTCCCCGTATGTGAGTTTCAAAATGGCTTACCTCGGAATCCTGTGCCCCGGCCTGTACTATAAACCGCTGAAATTCCTGTATTCTTTATATGTTTTCCTGCCCATGCTATTGCTGATCCGCATTTTATTCAAATATGCAATAGAAGCAACCGGTCTGGCCGGGAAGGTCAGGTTCCGCCTCCCTGTGCGGATTGCCCCGGTGGCAATGCCTCTCCTTTCCCTGCTGGTCACCGGATTGCTTTTAGCGGTGATCAGGTTTTCATTTAACCGGTCGGCCAAAGATGCCGTGCTGATCCATTACCATGCTGCCAGCGGAAACTGGAAGTCGGTGCTGGAAACCTCGAAGGCCCTTTCCACCACCGACCGCACCGTGCTGTTCCAGGTCAACAGGGCATTGTACCACCTGGGCACATTGCCCGACCAGGCATTCAGCTATGCCCAGTACTGGGGCGAAAACGGACTGATCCTTACCAGCCATTACACCCACGAGGTGCTGATGCATTGCAGCGATCTCTATTTCGACATGGGACACATAAGAGAATCACTGCATTGGGCCTATGAGGCAGAAACCAAATCTGACCAGGCCCCCGATGTCCTGAAGCGGATCGTGCTCAATAACCTCATCCTGGGCGAATATGCGGTGGCCGGAAAGTTTCTGAAAATATTATCCAAATCAATCCTGCACCGTAAATGGGCGATGCATTACCTAAGCTGTCTGCAGGATGAAAACCTGATCGGGCAGGATGAGCTCATCAGCGAAAAAAGGAAACTGATGCCGGTGAAGGATTTCTATGTCAGCACCCATGAGCCACGGTCTGACCTGGTTAACCTGCTCTCGCAGCGGCCCGGCAACAGGATGGCCTTCGAATATTTCATGCTCTACTCGCTGTTTACCCACGACCTGGCCACGGTGGCCGGCAACGTCAGGCAACTGGAAAGGCTGAACTATGAAAGGATCCCCACCCATATCGAAGAAGCCATCATGCTGGTGAAGACATTGAATCCCGATTTTCCGCTGTACCTCGGGAAATACCAGCTGAGTGCAAGGACCAGGGAAAGATTTATGGGATATTCAAAGATCATGCTGGCGCATAAAAAGGACAGGGTGGCGGCACAGGCGGACCTGTTCCGCGATTACGGCAATACCTATTGGTATTATGTTTACTATGTCAGTCCGATCACCACCAAACGGAAGATCTACGAAAGAAAAAAATAAGGGTAATCAATGGATAAGAAAAAGAGTATTTTTTTGGTTGCGCTCTCGGCCTTATTGCTGGTCTGTGTCATTGCGGGAAGGCTGGCCGTATATCATATTCCGTCGCATGCGGAGCAAAGGGATGAGCTGCCGGTTATCTTTCCCGATTATCAGGATATTGCAGTACCGGTGAATATTGCCCCGCTGAATTTCAGGATCGAGGAAGATGCCAGGCGTTATATGGTCGTCTTTTCCCTTGAAAACGGGGAAAAGATCGTCCGTGCAAAAGGTCATGGCAAAATAATCATTCCACGCCGAAAATGGAGAAGGTTTCTGGAGTCTGGCATCGGCCGTGATTTTAGGGTTGAGGTATGGGGCAGGAACAGGGAAGGCCGCTGGATAAAATACCGGCCCTGGACAAACCGGATCACCGGAGACAGGCTCGATCCCTATATAGCTTTCAGGCAGATCAATGCAGGCTATATCCTGTGGGAAAAAATGGGGATTTATCAGCGGAACCTGGAGAATTACCGTCAGACGCCGGTTTTGCTCAATGACAGGACGGACAGGAATTGCATGAATTGTCACACCTTTTGCAACCGCGATCCGGAAAAGATGCTGCTGCATATGCGGAGGCCGCCCAGCGGCACCCTGCTGTGCAACAACGGCGAAATACAATTTCTGAATACCGCCACCCCGTATACCATGTCAGCCTGCGTTTATCCGTCCTGGCATCCCGACGGCAACCTGATCGCCTTTTCGGTCAATATCATCCACCAGAAGTTCCATGCGGCCGGAAAGTTCATCAATTCCGTCAATGATGCGGCTTCGGATATCGTGGTATACAATATCGGGAAAAACATGCTCACCACCTGCCCCGGCCTTTCCACCAAAAGCCTCGAGACACTGCCGGTATGGTCTCCTGACGGCCGGTACCTTTATTACATCAGCTGCACAGGTGCGGAAAAAACCACGCCGGATACGGCGGTAAAATACGATTTGCTGCGCATGCCCTATGATAATGCCGGGGGTACCTGGGGCCGGGCCGACACCCTGATCAGCTCGGCGGAAACCGGAAAGAGTGTTTCATTTCCGGAACTGTCCCCTGACGGCCGGTACATGATCTTCTGCATGTCGGATTACGGTTATTTCACGGTGTATTCGCCCACCAGCGACCTGTACCTGATGGACCTGGCAACCCTCCGGTACGAAAAGCTTCCCGTCAACAGCGAAACGGTTGAAAGTTATCATTCCTGGTCCTCCAACAGCAAATGGTTCCTGTTTATAAGCAAACGGATCGACGGCCTTTACTCCAGGGTATTCTTCAGCCATCTCGACAGCCTGGGCAAAGCTTCAAAGCCTTTCCTGCTGCCCCAGCGGGACCCGGATTATTATGACACGCATGTTTTCAATTTCAACCGCCCGGTTTTTATCAGCGACAAGGTAAGAGTCAGTGCCGATGAGTTAACCAGGGCCGCCTACGCGGAAAAAAAGGATGTTGTGTTTGATCCTGAGGTAGATGTCGATGCGCTGTCGGGGGCAACCCGAATTGAACGCGATGTTCTGAAGGAGCATACCAATTAACCGACCAGTTCGGCAATCCCTTCAATCTCCACCAGCAACGCATCCCGGCAGATATCAGCCACCAGGTAATTGATCGTCACTTCGGGGAAGGCAGGATCGCAGATCTTCCGCACGGTATCCATATCCGAAGGGATTTTAACATATACCCTGATGGAGGAAAAGAGCAGCCTGGTGTAATGGTTGCGGATGTGATTGGCCTCCAGGTTCTCATGGGAAACCAGGTTCCGGATGTTTTCAATGGTGGTCCTGGTTTGCGTTGCCGCATCGCCGATGCCGATTGTCACCTCTCCTTTGATGGAAGCAGTGCCCGAAACAAAAATGATCTTGTCGTCCTGGGCCGAAATATATTTCGCCCTTTCAAACTTGGGCGATGATTTCTTTGGCTGGTTGTCCAGGGCTTTCCCGATGAGGACTTCCTGGGAATAGTCGTAGGCGTCTTTTTGCTGCGGATTTTTTATAGGGATGATTTCTTCCCTCACATAGGGCTTGTTGGCATAAAACTCTAGGATGATCCCTCCCGAGTTCATGCCTATGCCGGTTGCGGCAGGATAGCCATGAACAAAACGGGCAGATGCATAGTACCTGGCCCGCACATCATTGAGCGCCTGGTAGTTCTGGATTTTTTGCCCGGTCAGAGGATCATACCCCACGATGTTTTCAACGTAATTCCACTGCCTTATGACATCGGCAAAGCTCATGGATTCC
>CAYMJH010000135.1:0-10062 GCA_964390385.1 uncultured Bacteroidales bacterium
ATGGCTTTGTGCAACCCCGTTAATGACCAGTGAACCGGTGCGGCTGGTGTTGCCCAGGGCATAGCGGTAAACGAGCCTATAAGTACCGCCCTGGTTACCACCGATATTGATGAAATCGACGGTGCTGGTGGACCCGAAATTGAGAAAGCCGTTGCCGTTAAAGCCAATGTTATTGTTATGAATGGATCCGCCGGATACAATTCCTTCATCTTCCTGAAGACGGGTTACCGGTCCGGGCGCCGAAGTTACCTCGGCGGAATAGAACGATTCCCTTCCGTTATCATCCACCGATGTTACCACAAAATAATAGGTTATAACGGTGCCCAGCGGTGCGTTGAGATAACTGGTTTCGGTAAGCAGTTCCGTATTTAATTTAATATAGGATTTCCCGGGGGTTTTGGTGCGGTAAACATTATAACCGGTAACATTACCTGTGGCAACGGGATTCCAGAATATCTTGATCTTTTCGACGTCGTTCCGGGCATAAACTCCGCCGGGAGCGTCGGGACGAAGGGTAGGGATGGCCTTTACGATATCCGACAGGCGCGATTCATTGCCCAGGGTATCGAGCGCGGTCACTGTATAATAATAGGCAATGTCGTTTGTGACCACTGAATCAACGTATGATAAATCCAACAGGATTTCACCGTTCAGTTGAATGAAATTGTCCTGCGTTGCTTCGGAGCGATAAACATTAAAGCCATCGAGGTCGGCTTCTTCAACCATCTTCCATGATAGCTTTACCGTATCATTCGTGGCGAGTGCCTTTATATCGTAAGGAGGGGGAGGGGGGCGGAGGCTGTCGGGCAATAAGGCTTCGGGACTGAGGTAATAGCCCAGGTGGGGAGGCTGGTTGTAGGCCACGTTTTGCCAGGCAATGCCCATCCGGTAAATATGATCATGCATCAATGCCGGCACACGGTAACTTGTAGGTATGGTGGTTGTAAATATCCTCAGCGCTGCATTGTTGGCAGTGCGGAAGATGACCTCTTCCCGCCAGTCGCCGAAAAGGTCGGCCTGCAAGGCCGGATTTTTCTTGGTCCCGTTATTGGAGGCACACCCGGTGGCGGTGAAAATAATGTTATTAACGTATTTTGCAATGTAATTATCATCGAGCAATTCACGCGTCAGATCGCCGTCCCACCAGATGACGTGATTAGCGGATCCCGGGGAATTACCCACGCGTACATTTTTTGCATTCACCAATCCGTCGGTTCCACCCCAGCATTCCAATCCCGGAACTGTAGCGATCATGTCGGCAGCGACTCCTCTTCCTACATCGGCATTGGGTGTCTGCCACAGAACGGCCCCTGTTTTTGCATCCAGCAGCGCAGATCCCGGTGTGTCAGCCCCTTCGTGAATGCCGAAAACTTCCAGTCCGGGCCGGTTGGGATCGATATCCGAGAGGTGCATGGCATCGCCATGACGCAGTCCGGTTGTCCACAAACCCGTGCCATCATCATCTACAGCCATGGATCCATAGATAATCTCATCCTTCCCGTCTCCGTCAACATCGCCCACACTCAGGTTGTGATTGCCCTGCCCGGTATAGGCAGCATTCTCGCCGGTATAATCGGCGCTGAAAGTCCAGCGGTGGGTGAGGGTGTCATCCCGGTAATCCCAGGCTGCCAGCACGGTTCTTCCCCTGCCGCTGCCGGTATAATATCCGCGGCACATGACAACACTGGGCCTTGTCCCGTCGAGGTAAGCGATGCAGGCCAGAAATCGGTCGACCCGGTTGCCATAAGTGTCTCCCCAGCTGGCCAGATTACCGCGGGGTGGTATATAATCGGTTGTAGCCAGTTCAAGCCCTGTAAGGCCGTTAAATACAGTGAAGTATTCAGGCCCTTCCAGTATATAACCCGATTTGTTTCGATAACCTGCAGTATGATCGGCTGATGCCGCAGGCCCGAGCTTGATATATCCGCCGGAAGCATCTTTGGTTCCGGGAGCGGTCTTGCAGGCAACCTCAGCCTTTCCGTCCCCGTCGAGGTCATACACCATGAACTGGGTGTAGTGGGCCCCGGCCCGGATGTTAATGCCCAGGTCGATCCTCCACAGGAGGGTGCCGTCCATTTTATAGCCATCGAGTATTACATTGCCTGTATAACCGTCCTGCGAATTATCTTTGGAATTCGAGGGATCCCATTTCAGTACGATCTCATATTCGCCATCTCCATCGAGATCGCCTGTGCTGCAATCATTTGCATTGTATGTGTAATAAACACCTCCGGGCACCGTATCCCCGGCAGGGATCTGCAGGGGGATGCTCCGGTAGTTGACAGACCAGGGTTGAACGGTGTCGGAACCTGCCTGTTCAACACCTCCCAGCACAGGTACAATGTGATAGGTATTCATAGCGGTGCCGTTGCTGTCAATATAATTGGTTGCATTCATCACCGGGCTGTCGTTGATCCTGGTATCGCCCCGGTATACATTGAAGGCAACGGTATCAGGGTCGGTGCCCAACAGGCGCCAGCCCACAAATACGCTGGTATCATTTCGCTGAACTGCGACAATGCCACGGTCAAGGGCTTCAATCTGTTGCTGTCCCCTGGCAATGCTGATGAAAGTCGTCATCACCAGGCTTATGGTTAACATGTTTTTCAGGATTTTGCTGCTTCCCGGTTGCCATAGTGCACCAACAGGCAATCCTTTCATGCCCTGTCTGCAGATGAACAAAAAGAAAATATGAACCGCCTTCATAGCATTGTTATTATTAATACAATTTTCAAGGTAAAAAAATCTTATACGCGTCAAACCAACTACGGATACTTTCAGATCAGCCTGTACCTGTCAAAGGTATGGTATTACTTTTGTGTTTTGGTGATTGGGTGAAGGTTAACAGCAGTCCCGGTTTATGAAAAAGAAAAGAGGTTGTCTTTTCAAGCCTCTTATATAATAAGAAGACTTTTAAGACAACCTCTGTATTCAAAGGCAATTACTGTTTCACAAACTTGGTTGTAACAATTTTGCCGTTCAGTTCAATCTGCAGTATATAAATACCATCGTCGAAAGAGCTGACATTGATCACAGCCTTGCTTCCTTCAAGCTGGTTGCTGTAAACAAGCTGGCCGACCGCATTCATGATCCTGACAACCGACTTTTCTTTCAGCCCGTTAATGGTAAGGTTATCGCTGGCAGGATTCGGGAACATGATGATACCGGCTTCTGTAAGGTCTTCAAAGCCATCTGGTTCCTTTTCCTTCATGATGGTAAAGGTATACCTCTGACCAATTCTCTTATTTTCTGCTGTTGCATAAACGCGGTGAACAACAGAATCGGAGGTCAACTGCAACCAGCCTCCACCCGTTACGGTTGCAAGAGGACTTGCTGATACAATGAAGCCCACTGAATCCACCGTAACGTCTTTGGGAATGATGATGGTGTAATTCAGGACTGCGGGATCAAAGGCGGCAGGGGTCATATCGGTTTCAGTGACGGTTACCGAAAGGATTGAAGCCGCATCTGAAACATAATAAATAGGTTCAAGTACCGGGTTGCCGGTGATCCTCAGGATTTCTGCAAAATAGGCAGCCTGTCCCGATTTGGTCAGCGGGAAGAAGTTATAATTATTCCCGTCAGCGCCAAAGCCAAAGAATGTTCTCGGAGCTACGACCGTGTCAGCCGAGCCGGGATAGAATGCGGAGTCTTCCCAGAACCTGACAACGAGGGGCGCATCAGCACGATAGAGAACGGTGTCTCCATTGAAGGGTGCGGTTACCGAAAGAATGTCATCCGGCAGGTACGACCACTGGATGGTATTGTCAGCTTCAATGGTAGCATAATCAAAGATGGGATCATCGGGATCCAGCACAGTGCCGGGAACGGTTTCGGTGGCTGCGCTGAAATTCTTTGAATCGGAGCTGTTGAACCAGTTGATCCTGGTGTTCCTTGCGATCCACTGTGAGTTCAGGATTACCGGAACATTCAGACTGTTCCAGATGGCTTTGTGGGGATCAGCAAAATCAGTGCTTGCGCCACTGCGGCCAAGAATGACCAGGTCGTATGAATTCAGCATGGCAACCGTATCAGCCAGGCTTGCGGAATCGGTAATCAGTCCGAGCGGCCTGCTTGGATAGAACTTGGTGACTTGCTGGTTATTATTCGTAAGGAATTTGTATTGCATTTCATCCCTTCCGTTGGGATTTGCAACCAGCAGGATATTGACAGCGGGAATCACCGAAGGCACAGCGGTTTTAGGAATAGGAAGTCCCAGTGCGCTGAGAACGGCATTTCTCCACAAGGTAAGACCGGCTGAGGTAAGGTTGAAACCCTTGTCCCTGCATATGCCGCCAAAATTCTGACCGATTGCGATCATACGGGCATTCAGTTTTTCAGAACCAATGGAATCACCTGCGGGGATATCGCTTACGGTACCAACGGTTGCATTGTCCGGAGCGCCTACCGGCAATCCCAGGCGTGTGCCGAGTGTATCGGTCAGCTTAACAGCAGTTGCATAATTCATCGCCTTTGTCCTGGTGGCTCCGCCGGAATCATCAGCGCCTTTATACACCAGCTGGGTGGTGGAATCGGCTGCAAACGCAATGCCGCTGAATAACGGATTTGTTTGATTTTCAGGCAGTACCTTTAATTTTAGCACGCCTTCGAGTTCAGCGCCCGATCCTGAGGCTCCTCCGTCAAATCCGCGGCCGTCTCTTAAGGCATAGGACTTGTTGTAAATAAAAGGCATAGTGAATTTTTCAAGACCCAGCGAGCCATTCGGCATTAATACCGCTGCGGTTGAATTGAATGATTCCTGAACAATGACGGCATCATAGCCATAGCTATCCAGGTCGAATACAGAGTCAGCTGCTACTTCATTCATCTCCACTTCCCACTGATCATTGCCGGTGGAAAGCATGGTAAAGATCGGATCCTGATTGGCAGGTGCGGCCGAAGATACCATCACTTTACCTGCTAATGTGAAGACACCGATCTTCCAGCCCTGGAATTCGGCAGGTTCGGCCGGAACTTCCAGGCCGGCTGCTATATAAACCGCATTACGCCATATGGTGAGACCGGCTGCTGTCATATTGGAGCCATAAGCGCCGCATATAGCGCCGAAATTCATGCCCAGGGCGATCATCCTGGCCTGAAGAACCTGACCGTTACCATTGGTATCAACACTGATCTGTGTTCCGGCAGGGATATCATTGACACTGATTGTTACGTCTGTATGTGCGGCGTTGATCACTGCAGGTACGCCAAGCAGCGTATTATCAAGCGTATCCTTGGTACCTGCATCAACAATGGCAACTGCCCTGGCATAATTCAATGCTTTATGCCTGTCGGGATTTACCGATACGCCGGCATCGTTGCAGGCAGTCTTAAATATAGCTACGGAATCACCTGCAAAGGTCACGCCTTTAAAAAGATCATTTGCCTGGTTGGCGGCATTTACCCTGAGGTATACGTTACCAACACCTTCTGTTTCTGCACCGGAACCGGCGGCATTACCTGTGAAACCACGGCCGTTCCTCATAGCATAGGACTTGTTATAGACAAACGGAACAGGGATGGTATGGAGTCCCAAAGCACCTTTAGGTGTCAGAATGGCTGCGCCGGAATTGTAGGATTCCTGAACAACAACAACATCATAACCGCTCAGGTCAGCCGTGTCGGTGGCTGTGGTAGCAATTACGGTTACAAGAAAATTGGTGTCAGCCTGCAGCATCCTGATAATAGGATCAAGTTGCACGGAAGCAGCACTTCCATCCATGTCTTTCTGGAAGGTAAAATACCCCACTTTCTTTGGCTGCGCAAAAGTCACAGCCAGGGATAGGAACATTGTCAACAGTAACAGATAGAATTTTTTCATAGTTACAATTTATAAAGGGTTTATAATTTAAAATAACAAGTTATTAAAATTACTTTTATTCACCAGCAGCAAGGGTAGATAAAATGCCTGAAATAGGGGGGCAAATTGCCCGTTGCAAAACGGGCGGTTTTCATGTTTAGTAAACATAATCAACAATCGTTTTTATTTTGCCATCCTGTTAATCAGCGTATTTCATTTGATCTATGCATGCCTGACAACACCCGGGTGTCGTCAGGCATACCCTGAGCATAAAACATTTATTGAATCAAAATCTTGGTATATCCTAGATGCTCTCCCTGTTGCAATTTAATCATATAAACACCGGCAGGGTAAACATCAGCATTAAAATGCACAATGTTGTAATCCGGGACTGCCGAACCTTCATAAAGAACGTCCAGTACCTGTCCATTCAGGTTAAGAAGGCTTACTTTTACGCTGTTATAATCCGGTACTCTAAACCGGATGGTGGCTTTACCGGAAGCAGGATTCGGGTATGCAGTCAATTCATTTAAATCGTTTACTAACCGATCATCGACAGAATTCGGCGGGTTAATCAAATCGCTTATTTGAATTTCATTCAAAATTCCTTTATAAATTCGAACATCATCGAGCATGCCGATAAACCTGCGACCACCGCCGGCCATCCTGCCGAGATACATGTTGGAAAATGTAAAGATCGAGTCCATAGCCATTGTTAAAGCACCTTCCATAAGTTTTACCCCGTCAATATACAACTGGGCAATACCGGCCATAGATCCCCAGGTTGCCACAATATGATGCCATTCATTATTACTCACTAAAGTAGGATTAACCGGTGGAACGCCGGCACCTGTTCCTTTATCAGGATCCGAAAAAAGGTGTACATTTTGAGTGGCGCGCATCCAAAACCCCACTTCGCCACCGGTCCAAACATCAGCAACCGCTTGTTCGATATGGATGTGCGTTTCAAGCTCCGGACCGAAGCCACCTCCGGTGGTATTATCGCCACCCCAGAACAAAGTATAAATGGAAGTGGGTGCATCACATTTCATCCACAATGCAACAGAACCACTTAATGCGGTCATCCCCATGCCGGCTGCAGGAAGAGTTACGTCTCCGTCAGCCGCTGAAGTTAATTCCAGGGCTCCGCCCAGCTTACCTTCAACCCAGTTTATGGTTCCATGCACATTGCCATTGTACCCGTTACCGCTGGCATCAGCAGCTATGGTATCAGTAGTTTCATCTAACTTGTAGTGAGCCACAAGTGTGGCTTTTTGTCCAAATATTGTAAAACCCAATGCCAGAATACTACAAGTCAAAATTAATTTCACAGCGTAGATTTTCTTCATAATTGTAAATTTAAATTAATAAAGTTAAAAATTAGTTTTTCAGTTGTCTTTATCATTACAATAATGTCATGCCGGATAACATAAATACCGGCATGACAAAAAGGATTCATTAATATCCCTCGTTCTGATAGGTCTGTTTTTCTGCATCAGTCAAATACCTGCCTCCGGTTTGTATTGCATCGAGGTGAATCTGCGGAATAGGACGCAGCCTGTGGAATTTTTGAATGGTACCGGAATTCCTGGTATCATCGTTGAACGTCAAAGCCCTTTCCAGTAAAGTGTTGGTGCGCACAAGGTCTTCCCAACGTACCATTTCTCCCAACATTTCACGGCATTTTTCGTTCAGTATAAAATGGACAAACCTTTCTTCCTTGGTATCAACGCTGGGGGGGTACATTTCTTTATCATCATTGGATGCATCGTCCCAATAGGCAGCGCTGATCAACATATTATCCACGGTTGATGCAGTGGAATTTGCCTGGGAACCGCCGTCGTATTTCCACCAAAGATTTGGTTTTTGTTCACTATTCTTATAAGCGGCCCTTTCTCTTACCAGATTAATGTAATCCGCCGCTTTGCCATAATCGCCCATTCTGCCATAGGCTTCAGCACCAATCAGATAAGACTCAGCCAGCCGGGCCAGGAAAACGTCTCTGGTACCAGTATGTGAGTTATACCCTCCTGGTTTTTGCCTGTCCCAATACTTAAGCAGTGACGGTGCTTTATTACGGTTCCATGTTGAAGTTGCAATGGTTGCCGAACCAGCCACAAACTGATCGGTATTTTGAAGCAAGTCGTCGTTCCTGTCAAAAGTTACCAATTCATTTAATGATCCATCGGCATTAGTGCTCCAATAATAACGGGCATAAATCTTATAACCGGCTGCAACCATCTGACGGTCAGTAAGTGTTGTTGTCGGGTCGTTGACCAGAAATACCAAAGCTGTATCGCCAACCTCAACATATTCTGATTCGGCAATGGCAGTGGCAGCGGCAAATTTGTTTTCCCCACTCCTGATCGTATCCCCGTAACGAATGGCCCAGGAACCATCAGGAGCCACATCATCAAAGGCAAATAGCAATTCTTCCTTCGTCCATTTTGGAATTTTGTTTACATCGGTTTGGGTAGAATAGAACACTTCCAGCAGGCTTTTACGCAAACGTGAATCGTTTAAACGATCATAAATATCATAGGCATAATCAGTAATAAATAACCTCCGGAAAGGCCGGCCATATTCAATATTACGCGCCATACCAGGATCCGGGACATCGTATTGCATAAACCAGTATTCGTGCAACGCGTTTTTATAATATCCACCGTCTGTGCCATTCAGTCCCTCCACATCATTATATTGAATGGAGAATAAAATTTCATCATTTTTTACGGCTCTCTGTCCATACTTCAGGGCATAATCTTCGCTCCATAATTCGGCATAATCAGGGACAAGTGAATGCCGGCCTCCTGCATGTATTTCATCAATTAACAATGCGGCTCTTTGCAAGTCCGTGGCAGGATTCCCTCCTCTTTCATAATTTAGGGGATCATCAGCAGGATCAGGCACATAACTGGCCCTGGTGAGCAATACTTTGGCAAGATAATGCCTTACAGCATCTTTTGTAACACGGCCGATTTGAGCTTGTGTTTCGGGACAATGTTCATATGCCCATTCCAGGTCTTCAACTATGGCATTGTACACTTCTTTAACCGGGATCCTTGGCCACTCATATTCCAACGCTATAGTCGGTTGCAGTTTTAATGGTATAGACCCGAACTGCTGAACCAGGGTAAAATAATGATAAGCCCTGATAAACCTGGCTTCTGCCAAGCGGGTATTTTTACCTGCTTCATCCTTCAACATCCCTATTCCATCTTTTACCTTGGTTATTTTATCTATTGCGACATTACACCTTTCAATGCCTTTATAAGTTATTGCCCAAAGATCTCCCACGTCGGCAACGAACTCATTGCCTTTCGCTTCTGCATCAAGATCAGGCGTATAATCATTGTATTCCGGTTGTGCATAGGGTTGGGTCCATTCAAAACCTTTCATGAATTCATCGGTTCCATAATTAAACATGCCATAGGACCATTCATTCCCGGCTTTAAATCTTAACGATTCGTAACATGCATTAATAATAGCTTCCGCACCTTGTTCCGTCTCATAATATGCATAAGACAGCTTGGTCACCTGTTCTTCATCCAGGAATTTTTCACAAGAAGACAGGAACAGAAGTATAACTAGTAAAATTGAATACTTTTTCATCTGATCAAGTTTTATCTGATTAAAAATCATTATAATCCCAGTTTTAAACTAAATATCCATCCTCTGTCGCTGCCTCCCGGAGGTATATTATTGACATTACCGGCCTGAGCTTCCGGATCAAGGTAAGGATAATCTGTCAACAGGAATGGATTGAATGCCTGAACAGATAATCGCAAGCTTTTTATTTTGACTTTAGACAGCATTGCATTGGGTAAATCATATGACAGGGTTATATGCCTTACCTTAAAGAACGATGCCTCCCTTGGCCACAAGGCACGCTCATATTTGTCCCTTGTATTTGCAGGTGCAGGATGTACTGCATCGGCATTTTCTTCCTCCGTACCCATGGGTTTATAATAATCTACTATAAACGGGGTAGCATAGCGTGAGGTCATTGGAAAATAATGGCCGTCCCTACTGTATATAGTATGCCCAACCCGGAAATAAAAAAATGCTGAAAGCTCAAATCCTTTGTAGGAAAATCTGTTGGTTAGTCCGCCAGTAAATTTAGGAACAGGACTGCCGATAACTTTACGGTCAAAAGTATTTATAGTATCATTGCCGTCAACATCTTTCACTCTTATTTTGCCGGGTGCAAATCCATTGTTGCCAGTTCCGTTATAAAAATCTATCAAAGCGCTGTCCTTTAC
>CAYMJH010000136.1:0-4933 GCA_964390385.1 uncultured Bacteroidales bacterium
GATCCTGGAGGGAACCGTCAAAAACATCACTTCCTACGGAGTATTCATTGACCTGGGAGGTGTTGACGGCCTTATCCATATCACCGACCTTTCATGGGGCCGGATCAACCATCCCGAAGAGATCGTTCAGCTTGACCAGAAGCTGCAGGTGGTTATCCTCGACTTCGACGACGAAAAGAAACGCATCGCGCTCGGCCTGAAACAGCTTACTTCACATCCGTGGGATTCGCTGGATACCAATCTGAAGGTGGGCGACAAGGTGAAGGGCCGTGTCGTAGTCATGGCGGATTACGGTGCATTCATTGAAATTGCCGCTGGCGTTGAAGGACTTATCCATGTCTCGGAGATGTCATGGTCACAACACCTCAGAAGCGCACAGGAATTTCTTAAAGTGGGTGACGAAGTCGAAGCCGTTATTCTTACCCTCGACCGTGAAGAAAGAAAAATGTCTTTGGGTATGAAGCAGTTGAAGACTGATCCCTGGGAAAAGATTGAAGAAAAATATCCACTTGGCAGTAAACATAGTGCAAAAGTCCGCAATTTTACTAACTTTGGTGTATTCGTTGAAATTGAAGAAGGAGTGGATGGTTTGATCCATATTTCTGATCTGTCATGGACCAGGAAAATCAAACATCCCGCTGAGTTTACCAATATCGGTGACGAGATTGAAGTGGTTGTGCTTGAGATTGACAAGGAAAACCGCAGACTCAGCCTCGGTCATAAACAGCTGGAAGAAAATCCCTGGGATGTCTTCGAAACTGTTTTTCTTACTGATTCAATTCACGAAGGTACGATCATTGAAGTTACCGATAAGGGAGCTGTTGTGGCGCTGCAGTATGGCGTGGAAGGCTTCGTGACCCCGAAGCATTTGGTCAAGGAAGACGGTACAACGGCAAAGATCGAAGAGAAGCTTCCCTTTAAGGTGATTGAGTTTTCAAAGTCAGCCAAGAAAATCATCCTGTCTCACAGCAGGGTGCATGAAGACCAGAAAAGAAGCACTGAAACGTCAGAACGTAAATCTGCGTCTGATGCTACCCGGAAAGCTACAAGGAAGATCAAGGCCGGCCTTGAAAAAACAACGCTCGGTGATATCTCTGAGTTGGCTGCATTGAAAACGGAGATGGAAAAACGAGAATCTAAAAAGAAAAAAGCAAAAGAGGAAAAGGCTGAAAAAACCGAGCATGCTGAAAATGAAGAGAAACCGGAAGAATCTGAAAATTAGTCAACATATCTAAACCTTTTCATCATGGAATTCAAAATCGAAAAGCTCAACTTTTACACTTTAATTCAGGTCCTGGAAGAAAAGCTTGATACACATATCGCACCCACGCTGAAATCAGAGCTGGTGCTTGTATCCGGCAACGGTGAAAAGAATATTGTCCTTGACCTCAGTAAATGCCGTTATTGTGATTCTTCAGGACTGAGTGCCATCTTAGTGGCCAACAGGCTGTGTAAAAATGCCAACGGAACCTTTGTGCTGACCGGTTTAAACGATGCCGTGGAAAGGCTTATCACCATTTCACAGCTCGATACCGTACTGAACATTACAGGCTCCGTTGACGATGCCATAAAGCTTATCCAGGAGGCTGAAAAGTAGATATTGTTGATGATGTCAGCATGTCATTTTCTTTGACGGTGCTGGGCAGCAGTTCGGCGTTGCCTACATCAAAAAGATTTCCAACCGCTCAGGTACTTAATGTACAGGAGCGGTTTTTTTTGATCGATTGCGGTGAAGGAACCCAGATCCAGCTGCGTAAATATAAGCTTCCCATCTCCCGTATCCATCACGTTTTTATCAGCCACCTGCATGGCGACCATGTTTTCGGATTGTTCGGACTGCTGTCCACCATGAACCTGCTGGGCAGAAATGCCGATCTGACCCTTCATGCCCATGCTGACTTGGAACCTGTGATCCGGCATTTTACTTCCGTTTTCGGCACTGATCTTCAGTTCAGGATCCTGTTCGAACCTTTCCCGGCCAGGCGCCAAAGCCTGATCTATGAGGATAAAATGGTGACGGTGGAAACCCTGCCGCTGAAACACAGGATACCGACTGCCGGCTTTATTTTTCGTGAAAAAAAGCGCCTGCTGAATATCAGGAAGGAGATGGTTGAACAGCTCGGCATTCCTTATCGCGAAATTGTTAGGATCAAAGCCGGATCTGACTTTGTAGCCGAAGACGGAAAACTTTATAAAAACAGGGAGCTTACCCTGCCGGCCATCAGGCCACGGGCCTATGCCTATTTGACCGACACGGCTTACCTGGAGAGAATTGCCGGCCTGATCAGGGGCGTCGACCTGCTTTATCATGAAGCTACTTTCCTGGAAAGCGACCGGAAGCTTGCCCGGCTGACCGGGCATTCCACTGCACTGCAGGCTGCCCGGATAGCTCACCATGCGGGCGCAGGCAAGCTCTTGCTCGGGCATTTCTCGTCGCGTTATAAGAATACGGGGGATTTTGTTGATGAGGCAAAACAGGTGTTTGATAATACGGTTGCGGTGGAGGACGGCGATGTGTTTACAGTGGAGGAGACGCGGGAGAGGTAAACAGTAAACGGTGAACGGTAAACGGTAAACCATCACAACCATCACAACCATCACAACCATCACAACCATCACAACCATTAACCATTAACCATTCGTAATTAGTTTGTCATTTCATCGCAAAAACATGTATCTTTGCGCCTTCATTATTTTGGCTTTTCAGGCGTGGAAGAAAAAATCATCATCCTTGATTTCGGATCACAGTACACCCAGCTTATCGCCAGGAGGATCAGGGAGCTGAATGTATTCTGCGAGATAGTGCCCTTCAGCAAAGTCCCCGTCCCTGATGCTTCGCTGAAAGGGGTGATATTGTCCGGGAGCCCTTCGTCGGTGCGCGATCCCAATGCCCCTGTGCCCGATCTCTCTGCCATCAAAGGCAAGATACCCCTGCTGGGTATATGCTATGGCGCTCAATACCTGGCCCACTTCTTCGGAGGTGAGGTTTTGCCTTCCAAAACAAGGGAATACGGCCGCGCCAGCCTGATGATTGCCAGCCGCCATTCCAGGCTGCTGAAAGGCATGCCTGATCATTCGCAGGTGTGGATGTCGCACGGCGATACCATCGTGAAAGTTCCCGATCATTATAAGATCATCGGCAGCACAAAGGATATAAGGGTAGGGGCCTTTGAGATCTCCGGTGAATCCTCCTACGGAATACAGTTCCATCCTGAGGTTTATCACACCAGCGAAGGGTTGACCCTGCTGAAGAATTTCGCCGTGGATATTTGCGGCTGCCGGCAGAGCTGGACTCCGGAGTCTTTTGTGGACCAAACGGTGAGTCACCTGAAAACCCTGCTGGGCAACGAAAAAGTAATCCTGGGGCTGTCGGGGGGAGTCGACTCTTCCGTTGCAGCCATGCTGCTGAAAAAAGCCATTGGGGACAACCTGATCTGTATTTTTGTCGATAACGGCCTGCTGAGAAAGAAGGAATTCGATAACGTGCTGGATTCTTACCGTGAGATGGGGCTTAACGTGAAAGGCATCGATGCCGGTAAGCTGTTCCTCGATGATCTTAATGGAATCGTTGACCCTGAAATGAAGCGAAAGAGCATCGGCCGCAATTTCATCCGGGTTTTTGAACAGGAGGCCGGCAGGATTAAAAGCGCATCATGGCTGGCCCAGGGTACCATATATCCCGATGTTATCGAGTCGGTATCCGTTAACGGACCCTCCGTGACCATAAAATCGCATCATAACGTGGGCGGCCTGCCGGAAAGAATGAACCTGAAAGTAGTGGAACCCCTCCGCCTGCTGTTCAAGGATGAGGTCCGCAGGGTCGGAAATTCGCTCGCCGTTGATCCTGCCATTCTCAACCGGCATCCGTTTCCGGGGCCGGGCCTTGCCGTGCGCATCATCAGCGATGTTACACCGGAGAAGGTTGCTTTACTGCAGGAGGCGGATGATGTTTTTATTCAGGGGCTGCATGAATTTGGCCTTTATGATAAGGTGTGGCAGGCTGCAGCCATTCTGTTGCCGGTGCAATCCGTCGGGGTGATGGGGGATGAGCGTACCTATGAAAACGTGGTGGCTTTGCGTGCCGTCACCTCCATGGACGGGATGACAGCCGACTGGGCCCATCTTCCTTATGAATTCCTCAGCACGATATCCAACCGCATCATCAACGGGATTAAGGGTATTAACAGGGTGGTCTATGATATCAGTTCCAAGCCTCCTGCCACCATTGAATGGGAATAAAGCCTGGCATCAAATCAATCCGCGTTTGTTGGCAACAAAATATGGAATTTTCACTAACTTGCCTGCTAAAGGATATCACCATGAGAACACTTGACATACCGGCCGGCAAATCAACACCTGATATAAGCTATAACCCGGAACAAAACAAGCTGTCCATCATCGGGTCATCTTTGCCTGAAAACGTTTACATTTTTTATAAGCCGGTCATTGACTGGCTCGAAGAGTTTTCTGCCTCTCCTGTGCTGGAGCCGGCCATGCGGATCATTTTGAAGATCCAGTATTATAATTCGGGAACCATACGCTTCCTGGCAGAAATATTGAATGGTTTGGGCAAATTGAGGGATAAAGGCCTGCACTTTTCAGTGGACTGGCACTATGAAACTGATGACGACATCATCAGGGAAGCCGGCGAAGAACTGGCCGAAATAGCCGGAATATCATTCAACATGATACCCTTAAGGTAGTTTTGGTACAGTCTTTGTTCTTTTTTTAGAATATAGAAGTTAGAAGTTAGAAGTTAGAATGTGGAAGTTGGAAGTTGGAATCAAAAAATGAATTGACACAATGATAAAAAAACTCGGGTTATCACTCATGCTGCTGACGGCTTGTTTTTCTTTTCCTCTCCGTTCCCAGATGTTGTATGAACAGGCTATCAAATTCGGAAGAGTGCTGGAGTGGATCGATAATTACTACG
>CAYMJH010000136.1:4943-10051 GCA_964390385.1 uncultured Bacteroidales bacterium
GGAGCTGGTTGAGACAGCCATCATTCAAATGCTGAAAGAACTGGATCCTCACTCATCCTACCTTTCCAGGGAAGAAGTCAGGGAGATGAATGAACCCCTGCAGGGTAACTTTGAAGGTATCGGAATTTCTTTCAATATATTGAAGGACACTATTTTTATCATCAATGTTATTAAGGGGGGGCCCTCCGAAAAGGCCGGCATACTTGCCGGTGACCGCATTGTTGCAGTGGATGGAGAACCGGTGGCGGGAGTCGGGATTTCCAATGACAAGGTATATGAAATCCTCAGGGGGAAAAAGGGAACTCGCGTTAATGTCACCGTGCTCAGAAGGAATACGGATCATTGGCTCGATTTCAGCATCATCCGTGACAAGATTCCCATCTACAGCGTGGAGGCGAGCTACAAGGTAAACGAGAACACCGGTTATATAAAGATCGTACGGTTTTCTCTCACCACCATCGATGAATTCAAAGAGGCCCTGGCTTCACTGAAGAAAGAGCGTATTTCAAACCTCATCCTGGACCTGACAGGGAACGGCGGAGGCTACCTGGAAATTGCAACTGAACTGGCAGACCAGTTCCTCGATGACGGTAAAATGATCGTATACACCGAGGGGGTCAACAATCCCAAGAAGGAGTACCTGGCAACCCGAAGCGGTGAATTTGAAAATGGCAGGCTGGTGGTGCTGATCGATGAAGGTTCTGCCTCGGCCAGCGAGATTGTTTCGGGGGCGATCCAGGATTGGGACCGTGGCATCATCATCGGAAGGAGATCCTTCGGAAAAGGACTGGTTCAGCGGCGCTGTCCCCTGCCTGACGAATCAGAGATCAGGCTTACCATTGCCAGGTATTATACCCCTACAGGCCGGCTGATCCAGAAGCCTTATGACCAGGGAAAAGATGCCTATGACCTGGAAATCAGCAGAAGGTATGCGCATGGAGAATTTATCTATTCCGACAGCATCCATTTTCCCGAATCCCTGCGATACTATACCCTCAGGAACACCAGGCCTGTATACGGCGGTGGCGGGATCATGCCCGATCTTTTTATCCCCCTTGACACGGCCTACTATACCGACTATTACCGCAACCTGGTGCGACTGGGTATTCTCAACCAGTTTGCCCTGCATTATGTTGACCGGCATCGCAGCCAGATGTTGCGCCAGTACCCGCGCCCGGCCGATTTTAAATCGGCGTTTGCCGTCGACGACTCCATGATGGCAGAGCTGGCAGCTTATGCCAAGGACCAGGGCCTGACTGATAATCCGGCCGAATTGGCCATTTCAGAACAACAGATCAGGTTGCTGACCAAGGGCTACATTGCACGCGACCTGTGGTCAACCAGCGAATTTTATGAGGTCGTCAATGAAGAGGATCCCAAGTTCAGGACTGCTGTTTCCATCATCAGGGATTGGGACCTGTATGAAGCAAGCCTGTTGATACGGAAGGAAAAAAGCGAGCCCTGATATCCCGTTTGCGCCTGCCTCCAAACGCCCGTGAAAACATGGAATTCAATTCATACCTGCAGTATCTGCAACGCCATTGCCTTGAGATACTCGGTACCATAACCGGCCTCGTCTATATTTATTATTCCATAAAAAAGAGGCGGATACTCTGGATTTTCGGCGGCATTTCCTCCTTGTTTTATATCGTTGTGTTTTACCGGGCCGGATTGCTTGCCTATATGACACTTTATTTCTATTACGTGGTGATAAGCCTGTATGGGTGGTTTGCGTGGGCTCCGGTCCGTGAGCCTGACCGGACCCGTCCAACAGACATAAGGCTTTTACATACCCGCTCATGGCTCATTGTGGCAGCATTGACCCTGCTGCTCTTCGTGATCCTGTGGCGCGTGCTGCATTACCTCCACCAGGCTGACCTGCTCTGGGCCGATGCACTGCTTACGGCAGGCAGTATCGTTGCCACCTGGCTCCTCATGCGAAAATATATCGGCAACTGGATTCTGTTCATCCTTATCGACGCCATGTCAGCCATAGTATCCCTGTATAAAGGACTGCCCTTTACCGCCGTCTTGTTTTTTATTTATACCTTGCTCGCCGTTAAAGGCTACTTTGAATGGAAAAAGGAATTGACAATTCCCGCTCAGCCCTGATCCGTGTCGTGGTAACAGGACCCGAATGCACCGGCAAATCCACCCTGGCTGCCGGGCTTGCTGACCATTACCATACGACTTTTATCCCGGAGTATGCCCGGGAATATGTTGAAAACCTCGGAAGGCCTTACACATACGATGATGTGGTAACAATAGCCGAACGGCAGATCGGCGAAGAAAAGGAATTCGAAGACAGGGCAAACGGCTTGTTGTTTTATGATACCTATCTGGTCATAACCAAGGTATGGTTTGACCTGGTGTATAAACGCAGGCCTGACTGGGTCGACCGGGTGCTTGGCAAAAAAGCAATCCATCTTTTCCTGCTGTGTGATACCGATATTCCGTGGTATCCCGATAGGGTAAGGGAGAACGGAGGAGTCATGCGGAAAAAGCTTTTCCGTATTTACCGGCAGGAAATTGAGAACTTTGGGTTCCCTTATGTCATCATCCGGGGAAAGGGCGAAGAAAGGCTGAAGAACGGGATTAAGGCGGTTGATTCGATACTTGGCAAAACCATTAGCAATACTGCAACATGAATAAAGAAGCCCAGAAAAACCATTTCGAGATCGTAGCCAAAACAACCTACGGGCTTGAAAGCGTTTTATCAGAGGAAATCTCCGCACTCGGAGCTGCGGATATCAGAATACTTAACCGGGCTGTAAGTTACAAAGGAGACCTGGAACTGCTCTACCGTTCCAACTATTGCCTGAGGACAGCGCTGAGAATTCTTAAACCCTTGTTGTCCGTGCAGGTCTCCAACGAGCATGAACTGTATAAGGCAGTCCGGAATATCCCCTGGAACGAGTGGCTGGATAAAAGGGGAACCCTGGCTGTGGATGCGACCGTCAAATCAAGTTATTTCACGCATTCGCATTATGTTGCCCAGAAGGTCAAAGATGCCATGGTCGATCAGTTCAGGGATCAATACGGTATCAGGCCGTCGGTTGACCTGGAAAACCCTGACCTGCGTGTCAATATTCACATCGCTGAAAAGACACTGACCGTTTCGCTTGACAGTTCGGGAGAACCTTTGTATAAGCGGGGGTATCGGGCCGGACAGGGTAAAGCAAACCTGAGCGAAGTGCTTGCCGCAGGCATGATCATGCTTACCGGCTGGAAAGGTGACATCCCTTTTGTTGATCTCATGTGCGGCTCCGGCACCCTGCCTATCGAGGCCGCTTTAATTGCGCATAAGATCCCCCCCGGATTTTTCAGGCAGCAGTTTGGCTTTCAAAAATGGCCCGATTTCAGGCCCGAATGGCTGAAAAAAATACGATCGGAAAAAACGCCGACATACCGGCCCGGCATAATTTGCCATGGCTTTGACCATGCACCCGAAGCAGTCAGAATCTCAAGAAAGAACGCTGACGGAGCCCGATTGAGAGATTCCGTAAGATTCTCCTTAAGTGATATTGCCGCAGTTAAACGGCCCTCCGATCATGGCCTTATCATCATCAATCCTCCCTATGGGGAAAGGCTGAAACAGGACGACCTCAACCTGCTGTATAAAAGGATTGGCGATGCACTGAAAACCAATTTCCAGGGCTTCGACGCCTGGATCATCAGCAGCAATCCCGATGCCATGAAGCATATCGGATTGCACCCCGGCAGGCGCATTACCCTCTTTAACGGACAGCTGGAATGCAAATTCAACCACTACAGCCTGTACGCGGGATCGAAGAAAATCAGGAAACAACCGGGTGATTTAAATGGTTAATAATCAATATGATATTTCAGAAATAACACCCTTGTTCATTAAATCCCTTGTAAAACCTTAACCTTGCTGATGATAGTGCGTATAACCGCTAACGTTCAGTAATATAAAAGTTCAATAGCACAGTAGTTCAACCATTTATAAATCAGCAAATGAAAGGTTTTTTTTAAGATGTCGGGAAAAAAAACCTGTAATAAAAAATTAATTTACGAAAAATCGCTATATTTAAATTTATTGGTTGTCCGGTGATCAGGAGCAGCCGGAAATAAAAAAGGAAAGAATAATAAAAGCGGATTTTTAAAAGAGAATATTTTTTATATATTTGTCACTTAATCGATTATTTGCAGTATATAGCATACAAAGGCTTCTATGAGCTTTAATTTGAAAGATTATTACAACGACCTGAGTAAAGGGGACGTGATATTAGCCTACAAGGGCAGCATCACCTCCGAACTGATCAACGACGTACTCGAAGGTGTTGAAAAAAAGCTTGAAGAAGCCCAGGAAGAAAGCAAAACCCGCAAGAAGATTTACAATGTGCTGGTCGAAAGCATGCAAAACCTCTTTCACCACATCGAAGAATACCATGAGGGCATTACCGAAAACCTTGATCCTAAATTCGGCGTTATCGTTATAGAAAGGGAAAACGGCCTGTATAAGGTAACCACCGGCAATTTTGTTAATTCCACCAAGATCAAATTCCTGAAGGAAAAAATTGATAAGATCAACTCCCTGACAAAAGATGAGCTAAAGGATATGTATAAGTTTATCCTCAATCATCAGAAACTGTCAGCCAAAGGAGGCGGCGGGCTGGGTTTGGTCGATATCGCCCGGAAGACCGGGAATAAACTGGAATATGCTTTTTTTAACTACAACAACAATTACTATTTCTTTAATCTTACCATAAGAATCTGATACAACAAGGGTAAATCAATCATTGAAAAGTATTATGGAACCAATAAGCATAGAAGGAACCCCTAAAACACCCTCGGTTAAGTTTGACAGGGAATCAGGGATCATGGAAATAAAGGGAAGGTCCATACCGGAGAATTCCATTGAGTTTTATAAACCCTTGGTGGACTGGCTGGAGGATTACGCAAAGAATCCCATGAAAAGGACGCAGGTTGATGTTCAGCTGGAATATTTCAATACCAGTTCATCGAAGTGCATCCTGGATGTTTTTAAGAAGCTGGAGGCCATTCATAAGGCGAAAAATGAGGTGCTGATCAACTGGTATTATGAAGAAGATGACGAAGATATGCTGGAGGCGGGTGAGGATTAT
>CAYMJH010000137.1:0-10025 GCA_964390385.1 uncultured Bacteroidales bacterium
AAATTTGGCGTTTTTACCGGCGATATAGTGCTGAACGGCACTGAAAAAAACTGGAACGAGATCGACCATGATGTTGAAGAACTCGGCATGCCTGTTTATTTTGCGGTCGGGAATCATGATATGTCAAACCGGGTGCTTTTTGAATCACGTTATGGAAAGACATTTTTCAGCTTTGAATATAACAGCGATTTATTTATCATTCTCGACCCTAACCTCGATGGATGGAACATCAGTGATGAACAACTTGATTTCCTGAAAAATGAACTTGCCGTAAAGGCCGGCAGGGTCCGTCTTATTTTCGTATTCTTCCACCAGGTGCTATGGTGGTCGGCGGACAATATCTTCAGGGATTTCCAGGTAAACTCACTGGCGCTGAGGGCTGACACCATCAATTTCTGGAGCGAGGTGGAACCTTTGTTCCATTCGCTTCCCAACCCGGTATGCATGTTTGCCGGCGATGTCGGAGCGTTCAGCAACGGGGATGAGTACATGTACTATTCCTATGATAACATCACCCTTATTGCCAGCGGCATGGGTGGCGAAATTCGCGATAATTTTGTGATCGCCGATGTGCATGCCGACAAAACGGTTTCATTCCGGCTCATTGCCCTTAACAGCGATGACATCAATGCATTGGGAAGGCTTGAGGATTACCGGCTTAAACAATAATCGAAAATGAATCCTCCGACACCCTGACAGGGTCCCCCCACCCTGTCAGGGTGTCATCAAAATCCAACAAAGAAAACAAAGCCTAAAGCCGGCAGTACCGTGGCAAATCCGGTTTCATTCAATAAAAAGGTTGCTATACCTACATCCAGTCTGAAACCTATATCCTCGAATAAAAAAAAATCTCTACCGATACGCAGGTGAGATTCCAGGTTGTTTTCAACATATGATTCTCCGGCAATCCTTATGTAATCTATTCCGGTCCTGATATACCAGGGAGCAATATCTGAATATTGGGATGAACCGCCAAAATGATAATAGAAATCACCTGATAACGATATAAGACTATTCCAGTTAAACAGCCAATCATTCGGAGATGGCCATGTCCCAATGCTTAAACCAATTTGTGATCGTTCAAGTACCTGATATCTCATGCCAACATTCAGCGTTTCTGTGAATCCGGCCCCTAACGAAAGATCCGTCTTATGTTGTCCGGCTGCAGGCAACCCGGAAACCATTATAAAAAATACAAACACAAGGCTTGATAATGATTTCATTTTGCTTCATGTTTATAATATTATTTTACTGTGCAGTTCTTGATCCTTTATGCTGTTAATGAATTGGCTAATAAATTTATGCCAATAAAAAACCAAAGTCAAGCAAAATAATCGGCAATCTGAAAGGTTTCGCTCTGTTTAACCTGGATGCCGGAGATCAGAAATCACCGGTGGCGTTGCCGAGTATTCTGAAATTATAGGTGAGCATGAAGATGGGCTGGCCAAAGATCGACATCTGGTATCCCTTGATCATGCCGTCTTCGGTTCTGAAAAAGATCGAATAGGGATTTCTTCTGCCCAGCACGTTGTAAACGGTAAAGGTGAAGGAGGAATGATTCAGTTTTCTTGCTTTCAGGTTGCCGTTGAAGGTAGCGGCCAGGTCAAGCCTGGCATAATCGGGTACGCGGTATTCATTCCGGTTTGAATAATACACATGGCTCCCGTTGTAAAACTCAAAAAATGCTACCGGGTAGGTGATGGGTCTCCCCGTGCTGTACATAAAGTCGGCCGTCATGTTAAATCTTCTGGAGAATTTTGAATTCACCACTATTTTCAGGTCATGGGGCTTGTCATAGTCGGCCGGATAAAATTTTCCCCCGTTCACTTTCTCAACCTCATACGGGCCGTTATTCCTGAGGAAAGTCCGGGAGTAAGTATAGCTTATCCATCCCGTCGTGGAGCCTGCCTGCTTTTTCAGCAGCAATTCCACGCCATAGGCTTTTCCGGTGCCCTGCATGACATCTGTTTCAAGATGTTCGTTCATCATCAGGATGGCACCTCCCTTGTAATCCAGCATGTTTTTCAGTTTTTTGTAATAAACCTCAACGGACGTCTCAATGGCCTTTTTCCCGATACTGTGGTATAAACCCAGGGATACCTGGTCGCCCCGCTGCGGCTTCAGGTGAGTGCCGCTCAGTTTCCATATATCGGTAGGCGAGATGGATGTGGTATTGGATATCATATGGATATACTGGTATACCCGTTGCACTCCCAGTTTGATTGAAAACTGCGGCGCTACGATAAGTCGCGCAGAAAGCCTGTATTCCAGCCCGGGCCAGGTTTTTATCACTTCACCTCCCGGGTAAATAACAGTATCGCTGATACTCTCAACCGTCCGCGATGAACCTTCATAATACCGGAATTCGGTACCGGGTCCCAGGAATGAGTACAGCGTACCCCGCAGTCCTGCTGATACTGAAAGAACCGGCGATACCTCAACTTCATCTCCCAGGTAAAGGGAAGGTTCCAGCGCTCTTTCTTTTTCCAGTGTCTTCGGGACAATAATGGAATAGTCCCCGGTAGGTTTGATGGTCCCCGGTTTCAATGAATAATGCGTCGCGTCGAGTCCGAATTCGATCCTGTGCTTTTCCGTATAATAATACAGGAATTCTGCCCGCATGATCTTCTGATCGATCGCATAGCTCATCGCACTGTATTGCGTTGAATCCTGGTAAGAATCAAGCGTATACCCGTAATTACTGAGGATGCCGTAGAGGTTGACAGAGAATTTCCGCGAAAAAGCATGCGTCCATCTCAGGTTAAAGGCAAGACTTCCGTAATCAAAAGCGTATTCCCTGAAGTAGTCAAATTTGTCCCTGCTGTAATAACCGGTAAATGCAACACTGTTCCTTTCATTGATCTCGCATTTAATAAGCCCCTGGATGTCATAAAAATCCGCTGTGCTGTTGCGCAGACGATAATCCTTCAGTCTTTTGAGGAGCCAGTCAGAATAAGTCGCCCTTGAGCCCAGGATGAAAGTGCTTTTTATCTTGTTCAAAGGGCCCTCGAGCATGAGCCTGCCGGTGAATGGACTGATGCCCCCGCTTGCCTTTATTTTTTCCTTGTTTCCTTCGGCAGGCGTTATTTCCATTACCGACGACAGCCGTCCTCCGTACTTTGCAGGCATGCTGCCTTTATACAGCGCGACATTGTTAATGAGATCGGAATTAAAAGCAGAGAAGAAACCGAAAAGGTGAGACGCATTCAGCAGGGGAATTTTATTCAGGAGAATGAGGTTCTGGTCCGTGCTTCCACCCCTCACATTGAATCCTGCCGAAGCTTCACCCACAGTCTGCACACCGGGCAGTAACAGCGAGCTCTTGATTATATCAGGTTCTCCGAGTGCCATGGGGATCTGCTTCAGCATTTTGGGATTGATCTTCTCAATGCCGGTGGTAATTTCCTTCACATGGCTCCGGCTACCGGTTACCACCAGCTCATCGATCTCGATGTTGCTTTTCTGCATCGCCACATCAAGCGTTCCGTCGGAATAAACGATCACGTTCCTTCGGGCCGTCTTCATTCCGATCATCCTGAATTCGATCCGGTACTGGCCCGGGGGCAGGGTCAGCGAATAAAAACCGGCATCATTGGTCAGGGCTCCGATCCTGAGCTTTTCGACATAAACAATGGCACTGCTCACATAATGGCCGTCGGCACTGTTAATGACGGTCCCCGACAACACCGCGCTCACTTCTTTTTTACCGGAAACCTGCCGCCCGATCTTATACAGCCTGAATTCCTCATCGGGCCTGTTCTTTTCTTCAACAGCAGCCGTATGCAGATAGTTCAGGGTATCTGCATATTTCCGGGATCGTTCCAGCTGGTCAAGGTATGCTGCACGGAAATCTGTCTTGATGGAATAGCCCTTTGAAAGGATGACTTTGTCATCCCCGGTGATGATGAATGAAAAGCCATGTTTCCTCAGTGACCTGTTCATCATTTCCTCAAAGGTGGTATTGGATGAATTTACATTCAAAGACAGCGTATCAGTCCATTTTTCATCGTAGTATATCCTTACCGGAATGATCCGCTCGACGGTGTCAACAAAGTCACGAAAAAGGATGCTGTCAAACTGGGCGGTAATATTTTCATACTGCCCGAAAGAACAACAGGATGAGATGATGAGATAGCCCATCACTGCTATTGTTCTGATCCTTTTACTTACATCCTGTACAGATCCTTTCATAGTATTGTAAAACCGCTAAAATCTTTTGTTTGTCTGCCTTGCGTATCTTGATCCTTTTTTCGGTTATGAACCGGCTGATTTCATCCGACTTGTCATCAAACAGGCTGACAAATTTTTTCCTGGAGGTTATCATTACAAATCCGTCGTCAGCCTTAATATAACCGGAAGGCTTATAGGCGTATTCATCCCTGCCGTGAAGTTTATACTTCACCGATTGATGCTTCACTATGTATGGGTATCTGCCTTCGTATACAATCTCGTAAAATCCGTCATCCAGGTTAAAATCTTTGTCCTGCTCCCGGGAGAGATACCGGAAATTTAAGGTATCGTGTTCAAAGCAAAGAAAGCAACTGCTGATGTTGAAAGGGTTGAGCGCCACACGGCGCAGTGTCGTGTTGGTTTCAGCGTCTGTAATGCAGTATATTATCCGGTCGAGATAGGTATCATATTGCAGGAAAAGATTATCAAAGGCCCGTCCTTCATACACCAGCCCGGCAGTCCCTTCCTTGCCGGCGTGCAGGATAGGATTGCTTTCCGACCGGTAATAATACGGCACATAATCCCTTCCGTTGACGAAATTATTGTCATATCCTGCTTCTGCCACAAAAAGTGAGTCGAGGTACCTCAGCTGTTCCTTTTCCACGGTGTTAAAGAAATCGCCGTTACCCTTATGTAAATGCAGATGAGTTTGCTGGGAGGATCCCCGGCATGAAAAGAGCAAAAGGAATCCGGTCATTATGGTTTTAATCATCGGGTATTCGGTAACATTGGGCAACTGCAGTACACAAAAGTAAGATTTATAAGCCTTTCAGAAAATATTTTGATAAAATTATTCGCTTCAGGGTATGGTTCAATCCGTATTTTAAACGCTATATTTGTTGAAAGAGGATACCCAAACAGGCAGGATCAATGCACAGGACAGGAATGAAATATGAATTGTTTTTTGCCATTTATATTCCGGCTTTTTTCCTGGCTGCCTGTATCGATCCGTATTATCCAAAGCTTGATAAATATCAATCGCTGCTGATTGTCGACGCGCTGCTGACGGATGATGAAACATCCTGTTCCGTCAGGCTTTCGCGTACCACATCCCTTCCTGATGAAACGCCACCCGGGATCACCGGAGCTATCATTTCACTGTCCGATAATCTCGGGAATAACGCCATGCTGCATGAGATCGCTGAAGGGATCTATAAAACCAGCCAGGGGGATTTCAGGGGAATGGCAGGCAGGGAATATCGCCTTAGTATCTATACGCCGGACGGGAAAGAGTATGAATCGGATCCATGCATACTCAAAGATGGTAGTACTATTGACACGGTATACTTCAGCAGGGAGATCCAGGTTACGGACAGCGGTGAAGTCCAGGAGGGTATCAGGATCTATATTGACGCAGGAGGTTCTTCGGAAAACGAGTATTGCAGGTTGACCTATGAGGAATGGTGGAAATTCACGGTACCACACCCGGTGACGCATCGATATGTTGACGAATACCACATTTATGATATCCCCGTTGAAAATGCCACATGCTATGGTCACAAAAAATCAAATGAGGTCATCATTCAGTTGCACAACTCCGAAGAAAATGAAGGTTTCATTAAAAGTCCCGTTTGCTTTATTGCCTCCGGCAAGACCAACCGTTTGCTCCTGCAATACTATATCGAGGTCACCCGGTATACCCTTTCGGAAAAGGAATACCAGTTCTGGCGGCTGATGAAAGAGATCAACGAGAGCGGGGGAGATATTTTCGACCGGCAGCCTTTCACGGTCACCAGCAACATTCACTGCGTCAGCGATCCGGGTGAAAAGGTACTGGGCTATTTTCAGGTATGCGGTGCCGATAAGAAAAGGATTTGTATCAGGGGAAGTGAAATCGAAGCCCTGGCGTTACCCCCATACCAGTATGCCTGTGAAATGATCGTGAAAGGCCCGCAGGATTATCCGCCGTCGGAGAAACCGGTTACTTTTGACAGAATCTATCAAATGTATACCATGCAGGGTTATAATTTCGTTGCCCCGCAGTATGCAGGGTATCTAGACCGGCTTGTATTCGTCGATCCGTATTGTTCGGACTGCACCAGCAGCGGCAGTCTTGAAAAACCGGACTTCTGGGTTGACCTTGAATGACAACAGCATTAACCATGAAATCCCGGAATCCCATATTTGTTTTTAAATCAATTGTTCGAATAACGGCATTGATGGTTACGTTATTCAATATCTGCCCTGGTTCCTCGTTTGCACAGTCAGCGGATGAAATATCTGCCCTGGTCCGTAATACGGCCTACGGGGAGGAACTTCAGGTGAGGACCGACAGGGAACTGTACATCGCGGGAGAAAAGGTGTTGCTGAACCTGTTTTGCTTCACCAGGTTGACCCGTGAAAATCCGGGGATCAGCATGGTGGCCTACATAAGCTTGCTTGACAATGTTAACAATCCTGTTTTGCAGATAAAGATCCGTATAAACGGGCTAACGGGTTCAGGAAGTTTTACCCTGCCTGATTCCTTGAGCAGCGGAAATTATTACCTGGCAGCATGCACTCACTGGATGCGCAACTTCTCTCCCGAACTGTTTTCATACAGGTGCATCAGCGTAATCAATCCTTTCCGGAATACCGGCAGCATTGAAATGCCTTTAAGGGAACCTGAAGCAGACACTGTATTCTTTTATCCTGAAAGTGGCAAAAGCATTGCCGGAGCTGAAATCGCCATGGGCTTCAGGTGTCTCGGGAAAAACCTGGATCCGGTTGAAGTAAAAGGAGTTATTATTGACAGCAGCAACCGCGTAATTTGCCATATTCAATCCGGTGCTGACGGTTACGGATTGTTCAGCATTAATCTCCACCGGGACGGCCCGCTATACTTCAAGCCGGCGGATGATAGCCTGCTTTCCCGCGGATTCACGCTTCCCCCTGCCGGGGATTCAGGAATAGCCCTGTCGGTTACGGAAGACCGGGGAGAGGGTATCTTCAGTATAAGACTGGCAGGAAACAGAGATTTCATCACAACCGGCAAAAAATGCCGGCTGGTTTATGCACCGGTTTCCCTGGCTCCCCTGGTCCTGGATATCGATCCTGTCCCGGGCCATGAAATCACGCTTAAACAAAACTCACTTCCTGCGGGACTTGCCTTAATTTCTTTAATGGATGACACAGGGCGCAGGTATGCTGAAAGATGGGTATACAACGACAGGACACGGTTATTGAATTTCACGGTCAGCACGGACAAACAGGATTATGCCACCAGGGAGAAAGTGAAGATCAGCATCGCGGTCGCGGACAGCGTGGTCAATCCTGCTGAATGCAACCTGATGGTATTGGTGGCCCGCCGGTATACCTTGTCCGAAACCGCAGGCTATACCGAAGGAGATCTGCAGAAAGCCGGATTACCGGCAATAAACAACAAAACCGGCATCCGGGGCATTCAGGATCAGCTTGTATTCATGCAACCGGCTGATGACATGATATTCCTGCCTGCAGACCGTCCGGCACCGTTGTACCTGCCGGAGCCTGACGGTCACATCATCAGCGGTGTCATCAGTGGCACCGCCAACGGAGAGCCGCTGAGGAAAGAACCGGTCGTATTCTCAGTAGTGGGTAAAACCGCTCGCTGCAGATTCACCCGAACCGATGAGGATGGAAGGTTTGTCTTCGTGTCGCCCGGGGAAGGGATGCTCGAGATTGTCATTCAACCGATGTCTGCAGATCCCGGCGGGTATTATGTAGAGCTTGACAATCCATTTCCGGAAGCCTTCAGCCGATTGACTCCACCGGTTTTCAGTATTGATACCGCTATGTTGGAAATGTTGAACCATGCCGTTATAAGCATGCAGGTCAGCAGAATGTATGAATCGTCAATGCCCTCAAAACCCGTAGCACCCTATAAAAGCTGCGGAAAGGATTTCTTCGGAGTGCCGGTATATACGGTGCAGATGTCAAAATTCATTCAGCTTGCTTCCCTCCGGGAGGTTATTAAAGAGATTGTAACGGGCGCCGTAACCACCGTCAGTAAGGGGAAAACCATCATTAACACCATCGAAAAACACGGCGATTATGCTGAAATCCGGAATCCGCTGGTCATTGTTGACGGCGTTCCGGTATTTGATCATGAAAAAGCGCTTGATATCAAAGTCAACAAGATAGAAAAGATAGATGTAGTCAATACGAGATATTATGTTTCCGGCATTGCCCTGGATGGCATCATCAATATTACCACTTATGACGGTGATCTTACTTCGGTTGAATTTGACAATCCTCTTTTCAGGCAGGAGTTTGAAGCCCCTTTGTCAGGTTCAGGTTTCACCTCGCCCGATTATTCAGAACCTTTGCAGAAGGAGAGCCGGATACCGGATTTCAGAAATACGTTGTACTGGGATCCCGCAATTAAAACGGATAAAAACGGCAGGGCAACGGCCGAGTTTTACACATCGGATGAACCGGGAGATTATACAGTGCTCGTTGAAGGATTTATGGCTGACGGCAGGCGGGGGACCGCCACCTGTAACTTGTCCGTAAAAAGCAGCAAGGAAGGCAACGGAGAATTTAAATAATGTCTGAACCGCAGATGTTAAGATTTTTTGATGAGCTATGATGAATTCCGGAATTGATTAACCGTCGAAATTCAAGCCTGGTATTTCCAAAATTGATCAGCAATCCTATTTCAAGGTTAAAGGCTTCAAGATAATTTAATGCCTGCGCCAGATGTACTTTCTCAAGTTCAGTAATCGCTTTTAATTCGATCAATACCTTATCTTCAACAAGGAAATCCACCCGCCTTGTTCCCACGTCAATTTTATCATAAAAAATAGTCTGCTCCTGTTCCCGTACAAACCTAAGTCCCTGCTTTTCCATTTCTATGGCAAGGCATCGTTGATAAATTACTTCCTGGAACCCATTTCCCAATGTATTATGAACCTTCATCGCACAACCAATTATTTTCTCAGTAATATCCGAATACTTATATACTTCCATAGGACATGTTTATCATAATTAAATCAATCAAAGTCCATCATTAAATCATTAATATCTGCGGTTCAGACACCTATCCGGCCCAATTCTCCCTGTCCAGACTCCTGTAATTGATCGCCTCCGCCAGGTGGTGCGGCGCGATGTTCTCGCTCTCCTCGAGGTCGGCAATGGTTCGTGACACCTTGAGGATGCGGTCGTATGCGCGGGCCGACAACCCCAGCTTCTCCATGGCGTTTTTCAGCAGTCCGTGGCATTCCTCCGACAGGCTGCAATACTCGTTCAGCAGGGCAGGACTTATCATGGCATTGCTGTGGATACCCTCATGCTGATCGTATCTTTTCTGCTGGATGGTGCGGGCTTTCAGCACACGGTGACGCACCGCCTCGCTGCTTTCCGCGAGCCGCATCTCCGAAAGCTTTTCGAAGGGCACCGGCACCACCTCGATATGGATGTCGATACGGTCGAGCAGCGGGCCCGATATTTTATTGAGGTATTTCTGCACCACGCCCGACGAGCATACACATTCCTTTTCGGGGTGGTTATAATAGCCGCAGGGACAGGGATTCATGCTGGCCACCAGCATGAAGCTGGCCGGGTATTCAATCGAAAAGCGGGAACGCGAGATGGTGATCATCCTGTCCTCGAGCGGCTGCCGCATCACCTCGAGCACCGTGCGTTTGAACTCGGGCAGCTCATCAAGGAACAAAACACCGTTATGGGCGAGGGAGATCTCTCCCGGCTGGGGATATGAACCCCCTCCCACCAGGGCTACATCGGAGATGGTGTGGTGCGGCGAGCGGAACGGCCGGGTGGTCATCAGCGAAGCGTCCCGTGCGATTTTACCGGCTACCGAATGGATCTTGGTGGTT
>CAYMJH010000138.1:0-10013 GCA_964390385.1 uncultured Bacteroidales bacterium
CATTGGCAGGCAGAATGACTGCGCTGAGTTGCAGCGTTCCACCGTCAGTTGTGATGGTATTGGATCCGCCTGTGCCTGAGATAGTAATGCTGCTTACCGGGATCATCTGGCTGGCGATGGTGATTTCAAAGGTTCCAAATATGCCGGTCCCATCGTTGGCTGTTGCCTTTGCGATCACTGTGCCATCGGCAATGGCAGTCAGCAGTCCCGTTGAATTAATTGTGGCTTGCGCGGTGCCATTGGTAACGGACCAGGTGACGGTTTTGTCAGTGGCATTGGCAGGTGAAACATTCGCATATAACTGAAGGGTGCCATTATCCGAAGTTATTACAGATGCCCCGCCTGCGCCTGTGACGGTAATGCCGGTGACGGGAATAATTTGATTGGAAATGGTAATGATTAGCGTTCCTTCAACACCAGAGCCGTCATTGGCAGTGGCTTTAGCGGTGACAGTGCCGTTGGCAACAGCTGTCACAAGCCCGGCTGAATTAATTGTGGCCTGACCGGTACCATTGGTAACGGACCAGGTAACGGCTTTATTGGTGGCATTGGAGGGTGAAACTGCGGCACTTAATTGCAGTGTGCCGTTATCGGTTGTTATGGTTGTGGCTCCGCCTGCACCGGTAACGGTAATGCCGGTAACCGGAACGACCTGATTAGACAGGGTAATGACATGCGTTCCTGAAACGCCGGAGCCGTCATTTGCAGTAGCTTTGGCGGTAACGGTTCCGTTGGCAACGGCAGTCACCAGTCCGGTAGAACTGATGGTGGCCTGGCCGGTGCCATTGGTAACGGACCAGGTAACGGTTTTATTGGTTGCATTGGAGGGAGAAACCGCCGTACTTAACTGAAGGGTGCCGTTATCGGTTGTTATGGTAGTGGCTCCACCTGCACCGGTCACTGTAATGCCCGTAACCGGAACGACCTGATTGGACAGCGTAATAACAAGCGATCCTGAAACGCCGGAGCCGTCATTTGCAGTAGCTTTGGCGGTAACGGTTCCGTTGGCAACGGCAGTCACCAGTCCGGTAGAACTGATGGTGGCCTGGCCGGTGCCATTGGTAACGGACCAGGTAACGGTTTTATTGGTTGCATTGGAGGGAGAAACCGCCGTACTTAACTGAAGGGTGCCGTTATCGGTTGTTATGGTAGTGGCTCCACCTGCACCGGTCACTGTAATGCCCGTAACCGGAACGACCTGATTGGACAGCGTAATAACAAGCGATCCTGAAACGCCGGAGCCGTCATTTGCAGTTGCTTTGGCGGTAACGGTTCCGTTGGCAACGGCGGTCAACAGTCCGGTTGAACTGATGGTGGCCTGGCCGGTGCCATTGGTAACGGACCAGGTAACGGTTATATTGGTGGCATTGGAGGGAGAAACTGTGGCACTTAATTGCAGTGTGCCGTTATCCGAGGTTATGGTTGTGGCTCCACCTGCACCGGATACCGTGATATTGGTTACAGGAATAGTTGTTGTACTCCCATTCCATCCTGCCAGCCTGGCCCAAAGCCACCAAGCTGCTATCCCTTTACGCTGGCAATTTATTGCATGTGTATGTTCACACAGTCCTGTATAAAAACAATAATCAGGATGCGCAGTGCACCAATCCACAGCCCAGTTTTTATCACGACTACCGTTATTATCGGAATCATAATCGCACAGATCATTGCTAAGCAATGCCATATAATTTACCATGCCTGCAGGATCATAACTATCAAAATCTGCAAAATCAAATAATATTTTATTATTATTTTTACAAAAGGTTCTTATTTGTTCATTTCTGATATTCAGGTTCCCTGTTGCACCGGTTCCGTCAAGACGACCTGTCATATAAACGAATTTTACGGAAGGATAATCTGATTCGAGCTGGCTCATCAGACTCAGATATGTGTTGATGTTGGCCTCGGTGGCATATTCCACCTGGTTGCACCATGACCACATGACAACATTAACGTCAGCATTGGCAGGATTATTAAGATAATCTCTGGTACGGGAAGCCCATGTAACACGATCAGGATTACCCAGATCTCCCTCCTTAAAATAATCATGCAGGTCAAGCGCTCCGTTTGTTCCACCGTTATTAAAGGCATAATCAGAACCATATTGGATAATAATCCCTTCCATGCCTTGCGTTATCTGATGACCATGGGAAGTATGCCCATAGGCTATATGAAGGCCGGTTTTGGCAGCATTAATATAAGTCAGGGGGATTTTACTGAAATCTGCGCAATTATGGTCAATTATGATAGGACTTTGTGCAAATGAATAAGATATCATTTGCACAAACAGTAATTTCATTAACACTCGTTTTATAGACATATTTTAGGTGTGGTAATGTTTGGGAAAAAGAGCGGAAATATAATAAATAAAAAGCAATCAGTCAAGCATTTTAACTTTTAAATAAACGATATGTATTCTTTCATTGGCGGATCTATTTTATAACCTAAAAATTGTTTTTCTTTGGATTAAATTCATACAACTGCTGCTTTTTTTCAACTTTTTAATTTGTAGATGTTTGAGATTGTTAAAGAAGAACTTTTTTTTATCTATATTGTTTCTAATAAAAATGCAGAGTTATGAAACTATTGATCAAAGTATTTTTAATCTTCATGCTGATGATATCTTGTAAACATTCTAATGATTCTGATCCAGTTAAAATTATTTTTCTTCATCACAGTACCGGTTTAAATATCTGGAATGGAGGCAGGTCTTCAATACCTTTCAGGATGGTTCGCAAAGTTAAGAGAACACTGGGTATGAAAAATTACAACGTGGGAAGACTTGAACAATTGTTTGCCCGGTATAACCGCCATTCCAATAAAAACTATCAAATTGTAGAATCCAGCTTTCCAAAAAAACAGCCTTATGGGTGGAATAATAACCCATTTGACTATTATAATATATGGGTGAAAAATGGAGGTATGCAGCCCTATATGGAGGAACCAACCCTGGAAATGCTTACCGGTGAATTTCAAGTCATTATGCTTAAACATTGCTTCCCGGTAAGTAATATTCAACCTGACCGGGACTCGGCCGATATTGATTCTGACTATAGATCACTTGCAAACTTTAAACTTCAGTACCTGGCGTTGAGGGAAAAATTTCATCAATTTCCTGACAATAAATTTATTGTATGGACAGGTGCTGCACATATCAAGTCTAAAACAACAGAAGAAGAATCAATCAGATTCCGCGAGTTTTATAATTGGGTCATTAAGGAATGGGATATTCCCGGAGACAATATTTATATATGGGATTTTTATCAGTTGCAGACAGAAGGTGATTTATACTTTCTGGATCAATATGCCCAATCAGCTGATAATGCACACCCCAATGATTCTTTTTCAAAAATAGCATCTAAGCTTTTGTTTAAGAGACTAATAGATATTATTGAAAATGACGGTTTGAAAACTAAGCTGACGGGAGAGGAACTGGTAAACGGTAATCGGTAATCGGTAATCGGTAACCAGTAACCGGAAGACCCTGCAAGTGGTGTGCGTTGGCCTTGTGCGTGGAAACCCTGGCAGCGGTCTGAAGGTAATCGGTAATCGGTAACCAGTAACTTACTTATAAAACCCGGTGTACCAGCTCATAAAGTTCTTAATTCCTTTTTCCACCGGACAAACCGGTTGGTAATCAAAGTCTTCCCCCAGTCCGTCAACATTCGCCCAGGTCCTTACCACATCGCCGGCCTGCATGGGCTTCATTTCGATGATGGCCTTTTTGCCTGAGGCTTTTTCGATCGCTGCTATAAAATCCATCAGCTTCACCGGACTGTTTTTCCCGATGTTGTATATTTTATAGGGAGACCGGGAGGAGGAGGGATCGGGATGTTTACCGTCCCAGGCGGAATTTCCTTTCGGAGGTTCTGAAGTCAATACCCTGAAAACCCCTTCAACAATGTCATCCACATAGGTGAAATCCCTTTCCATCTGACCGTTGTTAAAAACCTCTATAGGTTTTCCGGCAAGAATAGCCCTGGTAAAGAGAAATAAAGCCATATCAGGCCGGCCCCAGGGACCGTAAACCGTGAAGAAACGGAGGCCTGTCGTGGGAAGGCCATAGAGATGGCTGTAGGTGTGGGCCATCAGTTCGTTGCTTTTCTTGGTGGCGGCATAGAGGCTGATGGGATGGTCGACGTTGTCTTTTTCGGAAAAAGGGATGCTTTCATTCAGTCCGTATACGCTTGAACTGCTGGCATATACGAGGTGTTTGATATGATTATGGCGACAGGCTTCCAGGATGTTGATGAATCCGACGATGTTGCTGTCGATATAGGCATAGGGGTTGGTGAGGCTGTAACGTACGCCCGCCTGGGCAGCCAGGTTGCAGACGCGGTCGAATTTGCCTTCTTTGAATACATTGAAGAGGTTTTCCCTGTCCTCGAGATTCAGTTTAATAAATTTGCAGGAAGGATACTTTTGTGAGGTGACATACCGGTTATAAGCAATATCCTCCTTGTTAATCCCCGCTTCGTTCAACCGGGCAAATTTAAGGTTGACATCGTAATAGTCGTTGATGTTGTCGAGTCCGGTAATTTCATGGCCTTCGGAAAGCAAGCGGTTGGCGAGGTGGAAGCCGATGAAGCCGGCTGTGCCGGTGACGAGGATTTTCATGTTGCTTGTAATTGGTTTGAAAATGAGGGTCAAATATATATTGAAAAGCCAGTATTTCAAATTTCTGCAATAGGCTTTTTGATAAAACTCAAATTATACCATACTTTCTTTCCTTAGATGAAAGAAAGTAACAAAGAAAATCAAGCCAAAACGAATGCCTGCCCGCTCTGCTGCAATGCAAGAATTTCTAATGATGTAATCGTGTAAACGGTCTTTAGGTAGTTTTTTTCTATTGCCCTGTAAATCATTATTTTTAATAATTCCAAAAAGCTATAACTCCGTTTACACTAAATCACGATTTGCTGTGCAATCGCGACCATCATTGAAATTCTTTGTATTGCAGCATTCACAGCCAAGACTGCCTTCACGTTTTGGCAAGCCCGCCCGCGTTTTCAACAGAATCATTGGGGTATTCAGCATTTTGCATTAATTATCCCGCCAGCGGGGGACATCGCTGCGCTTCATGTTATCTGTAAACAATTGTATTTTCACTTTGGATGAAATATAAAGAGCACAAGTGATAGTGTTTTGCTCAAAGATAAGCAAGCGAAATTTCCCCCGCTGGTGAGCTTGTCCCGATGAAATCGGGAGGGTGCAGGGGGAGGATTTAGGGGAGATTTTGGAATAATTTTTGCTACTTTCGTACTTTTTATAAGGCGTTGCTATGAATTTTTATGCTCTCATAGTGTTAATGGGTTTATCTGCCCTGCACCCCGTGCACGTCTCCTACACCAACCTCGACATCGCTCCGGAAACGGGGGAGGTGAGCGCGGTTTGCAAGTTCTATACCGATGACCTGAAACTGCTGTTCTATCATTTTTATGAAAGGGAAATTGCCTTTGATCCGGATCAGGAACTGGCAGCGGATGAAATTGAACTGGTGAGCAGGCACCTTCTTGGCTCGTTTTTTGTGGAGGATGCCGGGGGGAAAAGGATTGAATTCCGGTATATGAAGAAGGAACAGAATGAGGAGTCGGTGTGGTTGTATTTTGAGGGGAGGCTTGAAGGGCAATGCACGGACACGGATAGTATAAAGGTAGGGAATACGATGCTGCTGGATTTGTATGAGGATCAGAAGAATCTGGTGATTGTGACGTGGGGGGGAGAGGAGAGGGGGATTGGTTTTGATTACCAGGTTAGGGAGATTGCGGTTCAACTACATTATTTTTAGTTTTTTGGATAATAACACACCCCTAACCCCTCTCAAGAGGGGAACGTTCCGACGATCTTCATCTTATGTGTCCTGATGTGCCCTTATGTGGTTTAAAATATTTGTGATTTAATTGAGGAGGGAATTTGCTATTTTTGCAGGGATGTTGAAAAGACTATTCCATATTGCTTTTCTGTTGTTAATCTCACTGCAGGCCTTCGGTACCCACAACCGCGCCGGGGAGATCACCTTTGTACAACTGTCACCCTATACCTTTGAATTCACCATCACCACCTTTACCTACCGGTTCAGCGCCGCCAACCGGCCGCAGCTGGAGATCAGCTGGGGCGACAATACCACTTCCATTGCTCCGCTGGTAAGCCGTGTGGAGCTGCAACAGGATTATTATCATAACAAATACACCGCCCGGCACACCTTTCCCGCTCCCGGCATCTACCAGATCCTGGTGCAGGACCCCAACCGGAATTACGGCGTGCGCAACATCCCTAATTCCGTCAACGTGGTCTTTTCCATCACCACCACCATGATGATCGCCCCCGAGATCGGCACCAACAACACACCGCAATTATTGACATACCCGATTGACCGGGCTGCCCTGGGCCATATATTCATCCATAACCCTTCGGCCTTTGACCCCGACGGAGATAGCCTGTCCTACCGCCTTACCACCTGCACGGGACAGGACGGGAAGCCGATATCGGGCTATACCCTGCCCTTGTTCAGCGACACCCTGTATGTGGATCCTCTCAGCGGTGACCTGGTGTGGTACACCCCCGTTGACACGGGAAAATACAACGTGGCCATGGACATCATGGAATACCGCAACGGTATAAAGATCGGCAATATCGTGAGGGATATGCAGATCGATGTTTACCGCACCGATAACAATCCTCCCGTCAATCCTCCTTTGCCTGATTTCTGCGTTGTGGCGGGAGATACGATAAGCTTTGAGTTCACCACCACCGATGCGGATAACGATTCGGTCAACCATTTCCTGTCAGGCGGGCCTTTTGTCGTCTCTTCCAACAAAGCAAGCTGGTCGACGGTCGCCCGTGGCCTGGGATATAAAACCTCTGCCTTCAGCTGGATAACGGATTGCAGTCATGTCCGCCGCCTTCCTTACCAGGTAACGCTGAAAAGCCAGGACGTGAACAAGGACATCAACCTGGTGGATATCGATAATTTCTATATCAGGGTGCTTGCCCCCCCGCCCGTTAACCTCGTCGCTTCACCCACCAGTTCGGAGATCAGCCTGACCTGGGAACCGGGCCCCTGCAATGCAGTGAGCGGCTATGCCGTTTACAGGAAAGAAGGTTCTTCGGATTTCGAACCCGACAGCTGCGAGAACGGCATGCCGGAATATACGGGATTTGTAAAGATCGGGGAGGTAAACGGGAATGTCACCGCTTTTACGGACAATAACATCGGGGAAGGCCTCTCGCAAGGCATTGATTACTGCTACCGTGTCACGGCCCTGTATAAGGACGGCGCCGAAAGCATCGCATCTGATGAAGCCTGCGCATCGCTGATACCGGGTTTCCCTGCCCTGATGAACGTGAGTGTTACCAGGATAGGGGAGGGGGACGGCGAAGTGTATGTCTCCTGGGCGAAACCGCGGTCTTTTGACGCTGCCTCGGCCCCCGGACCCTATGTCTTCCAGGTATTCCGGTCAGACCCGGCAGATCCCGACAATTATGCCCTCATCGACTCGATAGTGACGGCTGACCTCGAAGATACCGTGTATTATGATTCGCCTCTCAATACCCTTATTTATCCCTATCATTACTCCATTAAGATGATCAATAACGAACCGGGAAACCGCTTCGAGATGAAACCTGAGAACCGGGAATTCGCTTCATCATTATACCTTGATATCAAGGCTGAGGATAACCGGCTGTTGCTGACCTTCAGGAAGAAAGTGCCCTGGATCAATTCAGATTATGTGCTCTACCGCCAGAATCCCGCCACCCTGTCTTTTGACTCGCTGACCACGACCCGGGAAAAAACCTATACGGACGCCGGATTGCAGAACGGCAGGACCTATTGTTATAAAGCCAAAAGCATCGGGTGGAGGCCTATCGACAGCGTGGTCTATACCAATTCCAACCTTTCTCATGTCGCCTGCGCCACACCGGTGGATATTGAGCCTCCCTGTCCCCCCCAGCTTACCGTTCGCTCGGAATGCGACAGCTTTATGAACGTGCTGGTATGGACCAATCCCAATAATTTCTGCGCCGACGACGTCGTGCGTTACAATATCTATTTCGGACGGAGTTTCAACGGTGCGCTGGATTCCCTCACCAGCACCTTCTCACCTGACGACACCGTCTTTTATCACCGGTTTGAAGACGGCACACAGCTAGCCGGATGCTACGCGGTGACCGCCGTGGACTCGTTCGAAAATGAAAGCCCTTTTTCCGTCCGCCAGTGCGTGGATGAATGCGTGTTGTATGAATTGCCCAATGTGTTTACCCCCAACGGCGACGGCATCAATGACCTCTACCTGTCAAAAAACCTGAACAATGCCATTGAAAAGGTGGATATGAAGATCTTTAACCGGTTTGGACTGACGGTATACGAGACCGGCGATCCTGCCATCAACTGGAACGGCAAATATAAGAATACAGGGCAGGATGTGGCGCCGGGTGTTTATTATTATATCTGCGATGTGTACGAACCCCGCATCGTCGGTACCGTGATCAGGACCCTTACCGGGTTTATCCACCTGTATTCGGGGGAGGGGACGATGACACCGAATGAATAGAACAAAGATCAAAGATCAAAGATCAAAGATCAAAGATCAAAGAATAAAGATCAAAGAATAAAGATCAAAGAACCAAGATAAAAGATTGAAGTAAAATATTGGTATATAGTATATTATAAAGTATTCATTCGTGCATTCGTGGCTGAAAATATTTTTTAGAACAGACTAAGGATTGAAGAAGGAAGAAGGAAGATGGAAGATGGTGGATAGTATAAAGAACTAACAGGGGAAATTGAATTAATTCTATGAACCGGATCATAATCATCGCCATAGCGTTGCTCAACGCCTGCATGCTGCCGGGGCAGACGCCTGACCAGTTTTACCTGAAAGGCATGGCTGCCTTGCGGCAGGACCGTGCTGAAGAAGCCGTGACGATGCTGACCGACGCCATCGGAAGGAACAATTCCGATGAGCGATATTACCTGGGCCGTGCCGAGGCTTATTTTAAACTGAAGAAATATGACCTGGCCGGCAGGGATTATGAGGAAGCCGGCAGCATTGCACCGGAAAGCGAAAACCTGGGCCTTGCCAGGGTTTATGCGGTAACCGGTGACGATGAAAAGGCCCTTGCCCGGCTGAAGCTCCACCTGCAATCGGGTTACCGGCTTCCGCAGGCAGCCATCGCCAAAGATCCGGCTTTTGCTTCCCTGCATGAAAAGGACGGATGGCATGATCTCTGGCAGCAGGAATGGTACAGCGGCATCGAAAAAGCAGGGGCTGAGGTCGAATACTTCCTGAAGAAAAAGGATACCGACGGGGCTCTGGATTTCCTTAATGCAAATTTAGGCATACTTCAGAAGGAGTCACGATGTTTTGCCCTCAGGGCAGGGGTATATGCCCTGCAGGAAAATTATGCCGCTGCGGCAGCTGACTATTCCATGGCGCTGTCGCTCGACAAAACGGACCCGGATGTCTGGTTCAGCCGCGGCGCCGTATGGCTGCATTCAGCCAAATACAAGAATGCGGCTGAGGATTTTACCAGGGGCCTGCGGGCAGATCCCGCCCGCTTTGAGTTCTACCTGGCGCGTGCCAGGGCTTATGCCGGGCTCAGGGATTATAACGCAGCGGTTAATGACGTGAAAACCTACCTGGAATATTTTGCCGATGACCAAAATGCCACCGCGCTGTGCGGGGAGATGCATTTTTTGAACGGGGACTATATCAATGCCCTGAAATATTTCAATAAGAACCTGAAGGCTGATCCCGACAATCCTGCCTGCCATAAGGCAAGGGGAAAGACTTACCTGAAGACGAAGACCTATGCCTATGCCATTAATGATCTTTCCATGTCGCTTGACCTGAAGCCCGATGACGGGGAGACCTGGATGTACCTGGGGTTGGCAAAGTACGAAACCGGTGAAAAGGAAGAAGCCTGCTCCTGCCTGCAGAAAGCGCAGCAGTATGGGTTTGCGGAGGCGGTGAGGTATTGGGTGGAGTATTGCGGGGGAGGTAACCGGTAAG
>CAYMJH010000139.1:0-9944 GCA_964390385.1 uncultured Bacteroidales bacterium
AAACGGTGGGAGCCCTGAATCCCGGCGATATCGAATCGCTGGAGATCCTTAAGGATGCCTCTTCCGCTGCCATTTACGGGGCAAGAGCCGCCAACGGTGTAGTGCTGATCACCACCAAAAAAGCCAAGGCCGGTCAGTCGAGCATTTCATTTGATGCCTATACCGGTATACAGACCATCGCCAAAAAATACGAGATCATGAACGGAACGGAATGGGTCTCCATGCATAATGCCATGGGGGATCCGTGGCAGGACAGCTCCACCGTGGTCAACACCGACTGGCAGGACGAGATCTTCCGCAAGGCCAATGTCACCAACCTGCAGCTCTCTTTCTTAAACGGTACCGAAAAAACAAATTATGCCGTTGTCGGGAATTATTTCAAGCAGGACGGGATTGTAAAAGGATCGTCATACGACCGTTACAGTCTCAGGGTCAACACTTCTTCTGCCATTAAAAAATGGCTGACCATCGGGGAAAATATCAGTTTTTCGCATGCCAAGCAGAACCTGATACCCGAGCAGGATGAATACACCTCCGTCATCGTTCAGGCTCTAACCATTGACCCGATAACACCCGTGTATACACCGGAGGGAAAACCTTCGGCCGCCGTATTCAACAACATTGGCAATCCGGTCGGGGCCATTGAACGCAATCATAATGTGCTGAAAACAGACCAGCTGCTGGGGAATGCATTCATCGACATCAGGCCCTTTCCCTGGTTGTCCCTGAAGACCAACCTCGGCATTGAAATGGCGAGGTACCAGAATGAACAGTTCACACCCGAGTTCGTTGAATCGGCCACCATCCAGAGCAGCCAGACCATTCTTACCAATGGCATCTATAATATCAGCAACCTGCTGCTGGAAGAACTATTGACTTTTCAGAAAGTCTTCCTGCAGCAACACGACGTGCAATTCCTGGTGGGTTATACCCGGCAGCTTTCACAGTATCGCATGGCGCTGAGCACCACTGCCGGCGTGCCCGAGAATCCGGATCTCTGGTATATTGCCAACGGAAATTACGATCCCAATGTATACCGTTATGAGGATATCCCCGGCCAGTTAAATCCGCTCTCCTTCCCTTTCCGGTTCGGAAGGCAGCCTGCCGATGCGGCTATCGCGTCCTACCTGGCACGACTGATCTATTCCTTCCGGGGCAAGTATGACCTTACAGCCTCCATCAGAAGGGACGGATCAAGTAAATTCGGAGCTAACAATACGTGGGGAAATTTCCCTTCCTTTGCAGCCGGTTGGAAAATCAGCGAGGAATCTTTCTTCCCGAAAAACGATGCGCTGAATTTCGTAAAAGTGCGTGCAGGCTGGGGTATGCTGGGTAACCAGGAAATAGGGGATTACACAGCCTTCACCACCGTCACTTCCGGTATGGAATATACGTTCGGACCGGGGGGCACACAGGTTATGTACGAAGGCGGGGCACCCAGGAGTTTTGCCAACCCGGACGTCCAATGGGAAGCCACCCAGCAATTGAATATCGGGCTTGATGCCAACCTGTTGCGATACAAGCTGACTTTCAGCTTCGACTACTTTATCCGTAAGACAAATGAAATGCTGGCCCGGGTTCCGGTACCGGGTGTCGCAGGCATCATGGATCCCCCCTATGCCAACGTCGGATCTGTGTCCAATAAGGGATTTGAGATCAATCTTTACTACCGCAACCGCGAAAGCACATTGAAATATGGTTTTGGAGGCAACCTGGGAGTTATTAAAAATGAAGTGCTCAGCCTGGGAGAAGGCAAACCCATCAGTTCAGCCGAGTTCAGACAGGCCTATTTGATTTCGCGCACCGAGGTCGGCCACCCGATTGCATCATTCTATGGCTATAAAACCGACGGCTATTTCCAGTCGCAGGCTGAAATTGATTCGTTGAATGCCATAGCAAGAGCGGCTACCGGCTATACCTATGACGGACGACTGAAACCCGGTGATGTAAAAATGGTTGATATTGACGGAGACCATATCATTACGGATGCCGACAGGACTTTCATTGGCAATCCCCACCCGAAATTCAGCTATGGCCTCAATGTTGACCTTGAATACAAAGGCATTGACCTCAGCATTTTCGGGCAGGGCGTATACGGGAACAACGTCTTCATGGCCCTGATGTACTACCATGAAAGTGCCGGAGGTTACTGGAACATGCTGACGACCATGAAGGATTACTGGCAAAAGGAAGGCGATCAGAGCGCTGTTCCGAAACTCGGGTTACAGGATAAGAATATGCGTATGTCTGACCGCTATGTAAAAGACGGAAGCTTTTTCAGGATCAAGAACGCGCAGCTGGGCTATACCCTTCCCTCAGCAATCACCAGCCGCATCGGCATTGAAAAATTCAGGGTCTACATCAACGGCCAGAACCTGGTTTCCTTTCATAAATACAAAGGATTCGATCCAGAGATCGGGACAGGGAGAAGCGGAAAGACTGCCGATCAGCGCGATGTCCTCGATATCGGCATCGACAGGGGCATGTATCCCCTGGCAAGGACCATTACGGCCGGTGTAAATGTTAATTTCTAATCTGTTCGTCATGAGAACTATAAAATACCTGACCATGAAAAACATTATCAATTTATTCATAGTAGCTTCCCTGTTCATCGTTGCCTGCAATGATGAAGAGTTTCTCGACAGGAAGCCTCATGCCAAATCCGACTATTCCTTCTATACCTCTGAAGACGGTGCATTGCAGGGCCTTAATGCCGCCTATGATGTGCTCCAGCAAGGCGAAAAAATAGAACGTTGTGAATTTGCCGGAACCGTCTGTTCCGGTGATGCTATGGCAGGCGGTGAACCCGGTGGGTTAGATCAGCCCTCCCTTCAGGAAATGATGAAGTTTAACACCAGCCCTGCCAATAACTATTGCTTTGAATACTGGAATGCAACTTATATCGGTATTTACCGCTGCAATCTTTTGCTGGATTATCTCAAGGATCCTATCGAAAATTTTTCTGATGAGCTAAGAAACCGCATACGGGGTGAAGCCCTTTTTCTGCGGGGTTTGTATCATTTTAAGCTGCAGATCCGTTATGGCGGTTTTCCCCAGTTGCAGACAACTTTTAACGGCCAGCTGAAGGGAGTGCCTTTTATTGATCACGTGCTGCTCATTGATGAATGGAAACAGGAAAGGCCTCCGCTGGATACCACCTGGAACAGGATTGAACAGGACTTTATCCAGGCCGCTGCATTGTTACCATTGAGAAGCGAAATGTACGCCGTTCCTGAAAATGTCGGCCGTGCCACCAAGGGAGCTGCCCAGGCTATGCTGGCCAAAACCTATCTCTACCAGGAAAAATGGCAGAAGGCCTATGAAGCTGCCAATGAGGTTATTAACTCAAATCAATATTATCTTGAAGGGGAACCCGGACATACCGGACCTTATACCATAACCCGTTTATCGAAAGATGTAGCGGTAAATGTACAGGTAAACGGATTTAAATATTTATGGCAACCGGAAGGCAATAATTGTGCAGAATCGATTTTCGACCACCAGCATCAACAGACAGGGTCAGGCCGTTATCCCGAAGGAGGGGAAGGCAATCTCGTACCACAGTATTACAACCCGAGGCGTGTGAAAAGCTGGTCGGTGAAGTTCAATCCTGTCACCAGCCAGAATGACACCGTTTTGGGTGTCACAGTAGATGTCGGCTGGGGATTCATCCTGCCTACCCATTATTTTATCGAAACCGCCTTCCGGGATATCGGCTGTGCTGACGGAGACGGGAATATCCTTGACCCGAGGTTTAAACTCTCTGTCATTACTGCGGAGGACAAAGTGCCCTTCTATTACGAGGATGCGGTTCTGCGGGCAAAATATCCCGACTCGGTGAATATTGCTCCCTATTTTAACAATCCTGCCACCGGTTATGTGACCTGGAAATACTTTACCGATCCCTATTATCGCAATAACCTTGGCACACTCGGAGACCACCCGCAGAACACTAAATATTTCAGGTTTGCCGACCTCCTGCTGATCGGGGCTGAGGCTGCCGTAAACAGCGGTCATGATGCCGATGCCCTCACCTGGATCAACAGGGTAAGGGAAAGGGCGAGGAATTGCGGAAATACCGGTTATCCCCTCCCGCTGACCTCTGTCACCAAAGAACAAGTATGGGCCGAACGCCGGGTTGAACTGGCGTTTGAAGGACATCAGTTTTTTGATATCGTGCGCACCGGAAGGGTTAACCAGGTCTTAAAAATTGACGCCATGCAGTACCCTACCAGTACCAATCCTGAATCTGAGACTCCTATACAGGAACAGTTCGGAGACAATTTTGTCATTGGCAAAAATGAACTCTGGCCCATCTCCCAAAACGAAATTGACAAGACCAACGGGAGGCTCACCCAGAATCCCGGATATTAAATTAGACACAGCCTCATAAAAAAGCCCGGGCATGCCCGGGCTTTTTTTTGCGGTTGGCTGATGGGGTGAATGTTCATGCAGTATGAAAGTCTTCTGGTCTGTAGCCTGCAGACTGTAGCCTGCTTTCCGTTCACTCTTCACTGACTTGTCACTTGTCACTCGTCACTCGTCACTTTTTCTCACTGTTTACCGTTTACTGAATACCGTTTACCTCTTCACTCTTCTTTCTTCAATCTTTCTCATCACAAACTCATACAACCCAAACACCCCGTATGCCAACGCAACACCCAGCACCATGCCGCCCAGCACATCGCCCGGGTAATGTACGCCAAGGTAAATGCGGCTGTAGGATATCACGGTGGCCCAGACCAGGATAAAAACGGTGTAATAACGGTTCTTCAGCAGCAGGGAGGTAAACACCGCCCATGCAAATGAGTTTGAGGCATGGCTTGATACAAAGCCAAATTTGCCGCTGCAATAACCGTTCACGATATGCACCCAACCACGGACGTCAGGGTCCTTGCAGGGCCGGAGCCGGTCAACCGACAGCTTGATCTGTACGGAGAGCTGGTCGCTCAGCGTGATCAGCAATGCCAGGGCTACGATGATCCACACCGCCTTCCACCGGAACCGGTATACGATCCAGGCCAATACCAGCAGGTAGAGGGGGATCCACTGCGGTATCCCGCTGACAAAGAACATGACCTTGTCGAAGAATGGGGAATGAATGCCGTTCAGGAAAGCAAAAAGCCTGGTATCGGCCTTGTCAAGATATTCAATCATGAAGTCAGGAGTTAAGTTCGCGCCACAGGATATCGGTTAATGTATGCAGATTATAACGTTTGTGCGAGGAGATGAATACGCAGGGTATACCCGGAAGGTCTGCCTTCATTTCCTGCTCCAGCTCCTCGTCAATCAGATCGCATTTGGTAACCGCCAGCACTCTTTTTTTATCGAGCAGCTCGGGATTGTATAGCCGGAGCTCGTTGAGCAGAATATTATACTCTTCCATGATGCTCCTGCTGTCAGCAGGAACGGTAAAAAGCAGAACGGCGTTGCGTTCGATATGCCGCAGGAACCGTAAACCCAGTCCCCTGCCTTCATGCGCTCCCTCAATAATGCCGGGTATATCGGCCATGACGAAAGACCGGTTGTCGCGGTGACGAATGATCCCCACACTGGGAACGAGCGTAGTGAAAGGATAATCGGCAATTTTGGGCCGGGCTGCCGACAGCACGGAAAGCAGCGTGGACTTGCCTGCATTGGGGAATCCTACCAGTCCGACATCAGCCAGCATTTTGAGCTCCAGTGTATACCATCCTTCAACAGCCGGTTCTCCGGGTTGCGCATAGCGGGGTGTCTGGTTGGTGGAGGATTTGAAATGTGTATTACCCAGCCCTCCCCTGCCTCCTTTCACCAGGATATGTTCTTCCTGGTCTGTCGTGATCTCGAACAGGTAACGGTTGGTTTCCGCTTCCCGGGCGACGGTGCCAAGGGGAACTTCCACCACCACATCTTCGCCGCTGGCTCCGGTTTTGTTGGCTTTCTGCCCATCCTCGCCGTGACCGGCAAAAATATGTTTGCGGTAGCGGATATGCAATAACGTCCACAGCTGATGGTTCCCGCGCAGGATTACATCACCGCCGTGGCCACCGTCACCGCCGTCAGGGCCTCCTTTCGGGATGTATTTCTCCCTTCTCAGATGGGCAGATCCCTTGCCTCCGCGGCCTGATCGGCAAAAAAACCTGATATAGTCTACGAAACTTGATTCCGCCATAACTTTAAAAATACCCGGTAAACCCGGCAGAGTGAATCCTGCCTTTATTTCAGCGTATCTATGGCCTCACATAGCCGGCCGAAGATATCCCCGATACTGCCCATTCCATAGACAGCCTTGAATTTGCCCTGTGCACTGTAATAGTCAATAACCGGGGCTGTTTCCCTGTTGTATACATTGATCCGGTTTTCAATAACGGCGATATCCTGGTCATCAGCACGCCCTGAAATCTTCCCCCTGCCCTGAAGCCTTTTAATCAGCTCTTCCTTTTCGACCTCCAGGGCCAGCATTCCGGATATAGCGGTTTTTTTACCTGCCAGCAGCTCATCAAGGGCTTTAGCCTGGGCGGTGGTGCGGGGAAACCCGTCAAATATGAAGCCTTTGGCTGCAGCATGCTGGTCAAGCTTCGTTCCGATCATGCCGATAACCACGGCATCGGGCACCAGCTCACCCTTGTCCATGTATTTTTTTGCCTCAACACCCAGCTTGCTTTGAGCAGCAAGTTCTCCCCTTAAAATATCACCGGTGGACAGGTGAACCAATCCGTACTTCTCAATGATATTGGCAGCCTGTGTGCCTTTTCCTGCGCCCGGAGGACCGAACAATACAACATTCAACATAAGAATTTATTGATTTAATGATTTAATATCCGATATAATTTCGTAGAGACGCGATTCATCGCGTCTCTATACCATCACATATATATTCCTTAGATTCCTTCCGTACCCGTTGTAATCAAGCCCGTATCCCACCACGAACCGGTTGGGAATTTCAAAGCCTGCATAATCGATCCGGACTTCACTTTTATAGGCTTCGGTTTTCAGCAGCAGGGTTGCAATCCGGATTTCCGTGGGCCTGAATCCCTTGATCTGAAACAGGATATCCTCGATAGTCTTGCCGGTGTCAATGATGTCCTCAAGAATAACAACGGTTTTACCCTTCAGCTCTTCATTCAGACCGATCAGTCTTTTGACATTCAGGCCACTGGCAGTTCCACGGTACGACGCCACTTTCATAAAGGATACCTGGGCATTCAGCTGGATCCGTTTCAACAGGTCGGCCGCAAACATGAAAGCCCCGTTCAGCACCCCGATAAATATCAGGTCATGGCCTTTCAGGTCGGCATTCAGGGTGTCAGCCAAAGCCTCAATGCGCTGCTGTATTTTTTCAGCCGGCAAAAACAATACAAATTCCTTATTGTCAAGGACAATGTTGGGCATCGAAAATTTATATTAACGGCGCAAGATACAAATAATTGCAGTATTTTAGACGATTAAATCACAGAATGAATATGATGAAACCAAGGGTCAGTATAATCATGGGCAGCACATCCGATTTGCCGGTTATGGAGGCTGCCGCAAAAGTGATGGATGAAATGGAGATCCCCTTCGAGATCCATGCGCTTTCAGCCCACCGGACGCCTGAAGAAGTGGAGCTTTTTGCCAAAAACGCACAATTGCGCGGCATAAAAGTAATTATTGCGGCCGCAGGCATGGCGGCCCATTTGCCCGGCGTCATAGCCTCCATGACCCCGTTGCCTGTCATCGGCGTTCCAGTGAAAGCTTCTTTGGAAGGCCTTGACGCCTTGCTGGCCATTGTTCAGATGCCCCCCGGCATTCCGGTTGCCACCGTCGGCATCAACGCAGCGCAGAATGCCGGCATCCTGGCGGCCCAGATCCTGGCGTTGACGGACAGCAGGGTTGCTGATGCCGTAAAAAAGCATAAGGAAGGGTTGAAAAAGAAGATCGTCCAGGCGAACAAAGAACTGGCAAAGGTGACGTTTAAATTCAAAACGAACTAAAACAACCATAACCATCACAACCATCACAACTTTTATAACCTCTCTATTGCAGTTTGCATGAAATTTTCCGTAATTAGCCTTCTGAAAACGTTATGCTAACCCTTATCGGCAATCCATATGTTAAGCAGAAATCCCCTGGCGGGAGTTTGTTATATGGTCATTATTTTCCTGACGCAACATTCAAACATCTTTTCGTCTGATCCAGTCAGCGCCCGTTCTGCAGGAATGGCAGGAATGGTTACGGTCACACCCGGCGTGTGGGCCGGATTTCATAATCAGGCTGCACTGGCTGACCTGAAAAGGTTTTCCGTGGGTGTTCACTACGAAAATCATTTTCTTATCCCGGAAAACAGTATAAAAGCATTGTCAGCCGGCATTCCTGTTTCAACAGGAACGCTGGGACTGAACTATGCGCTTTCCGGCTATGAGAAATTCTTCGAAGGACGCACCGGACTCGCCTTCGGAAAATCGTTCGGAGATCGTTTTTCAGCCGGCATCCAGATCAATCATCTGATGATCCGTCAACCGGCGGGCTATGGTGATATGCATGCGCTGGTGCCGGAAGGGAGCATACTGGCAAAACCCATCGAAGGGCTTGTTATCGGGTTTCATATTTTTAATCCGGCCCGCCAGCATTTCCCCCAATGCCATGAACAAATGATACCGTCGGTGATGCAAATCGGGCTGGGATATCGCTTCATCGAAGACGTGCTCGTGAGCGTTGAGGTTGAAAAGGAGACGCGCCGGAAAGAGGTGATCAGGACAGGAATCGAATATGCGATGAACCGGAATTGCACTTTCAGGCTGGGAGTCTCTTCTGCACCCATATCGCGTTTCGCCATCGGTTTTGGCTATAATACCGGGCGGATCGGCATCGACTTTGCCGTTTCACATCACCGCTGGCTGGGTTTCTCACCCTGCCTGACGCTGACGTATTGCGGAGGCCGGGAACAGTAGAGACGCGATTAATCGCGTCTCTACGATGTACAATCTAATCCATAGTGAAGACAAAATCAAATCCGCCCGATCCGCAAATCCCTGATAACACCATCTTCAACCGTCAATGCTGCATAATACCCGTCTTTTGCAGGGCCCGGGTTCACCACCCTGGTTTGGCCTATGGAATCGATGCCTCTTCCCTCATGGATATGCCCCGTAAAACACACCAGCGGTGAATGATCCCCGATAAAACGGCGCACAGCCTTGCTTCCCACGTGAAGGCCAAAGGACACCCGGTCATTTATAGTGCGGAAAGGCGGCTGGTGGGCTACCAGGATAAAGGGATGCTTTATCCCGGGTACGATGGAATCCAGGGTGATTCCTAATTCCTCCTCGGTATACTCATGCGGCGTGGTCCCCGGGCAATGCAGCGATCCGCTTATACCGGCGAAACTGATTCCCCCGGCTGTCCTCAGGCAACCGTTAAGGTTAATGCCGCTTTCAACCAGCAGTTGTTCACTGTCGGGATAATCACAGTTGCCTGTAACGGCAAAAAGATTGGGATTGAACTGCCTGACTGCCTCCGTTATGGCCTTCATTTCGGCATAATGGCCGAAATGGGTATTGTCACCGGCAAGCAATACCAGATCAGATTCCTCAAGTACACCGCCAAGGCGGGATAGGATATTGATTTTGCCGTGGAGATCGGTCAGCGCTGTTATTTTCATTTCCTTCAATAGGTTATGGATACCTTAATATCATCCAGGTATAACCTTTCATTTTTTCCGCTGTTCCAGCCATAAACCAGGATTTCGTCACCCTTTTCCGGAATTTTCGCAGGATTCTGAATCAAACGAACCGAGATCGACACTTTTGTAAACCAGTGTTTTACCTTCACGTTTCAGGGTTATCACAAAGTTACAGGGCTCATCGCCATCCCTCAGGAAAAAGAAGGAGGAAAATACGTGGGTCTCACCGGCATTTTCCCGGTTTACCGCATGATGAAACGTAGCCCCGAATTCACGGTCCGGGGTCAGCCTGTCGGCATATCTT
>CAYMJH010000140.1:0-9815 GCA_964390385.1 uncultured Bacteroidales bacterium
AAAAAACGAAATAAACAATTGTACCATGCGGAAAACATTAAACTATCTTTTTGAACATAAAACACTTTCGCGAGCCGAAGCGGAGGAAGTGCTGACCAATATCGCCAAAGGGGTCTACAGTGATCCGGAAATCGCCGCTTTCCTGACGGTCTACCTCATGCGGAGCATAACGGTAGATGAACTCAGCGGATTTCGTGATGCCCTGCTCAACCTGTGCACCAGAATTGACCTCACCGGCTTTGATACCATTGACGTATGCGGAACCGGGGGAGACAACAAGGACACCTTCAATATTTCAACACTGTCAACCTTTGTACTGGCCGGAGCCGGCGCTTCGGTGGCCAAGCACGGGAATTACGGGGTATCCTCAAGCTGCGGGTCCTCCAACATGATGGAATATTTCGGGTACAAATTCTCGGCCGATCCCGGCAAGCTGAAGCGTGAAATGGAAAAGACAGGGGTATGTTTCCTGCATGCCCCGCTGTTCAATCCCGCCATGAAAAATGTTGTTCCTGTCAGAAAGGCCTTGAAAATCAAAACTTTCATCAACATTCTCGGTCCCATGATCAATCCCAGTTTTCCCGGGAAACAATTTGTAGGGGTATTCAGCCTTGAACTGGCACGATTATATAATTATCTTTACCAGCAATCGGGTAAAATATTTACCATTGTGCACAGCCTTGATGGTTATGATGAAGTCTCCCTCACGGGCAATGTAAAGATCATTGTAAACGGCGTTGAAAGGATAGCTTCCCCCGAGTCGCTCGGATTCAGGCGGGTGGAAAGCGGTGAACTGAAAAACGGGGCTACAGTAGACAAGGCTGCGGAGGTCTTCAGGAACGTATTGGAAGGAAAGGGCACCGAAGCCCAGCGGATGGTGGTGACGGCGAACAGTGCGCTGGCATTGCAGTGCTATTTCCCGGAGAAACCGCTGGATGAATGTACTGAAATGGCGCGTCAATCCCTTGATAGCGGGAAAGCGCTTGGCGCCTTTAAAAAATTAATGGACATGCAGTCATGACCATACTCGACAGGATCATTGAACATAAGAAAAGGGAATTGTCCGGAAGGATGGAAAGGACTTCTCCGGGAATCCTTATGGGAATGCCAGGGTATTCAAGGAAGACGGTATCCCTTAGCCGGGCCCTGCTCGATCCCGAAAGAACCGGCATTATTGCCGAGTTTAAGAGGAAATCGCCTTCCCGCGGGGTGCTGAATCAGCATGCCACCCTTGAGGAGGTGACAACAGGATATTTCCGGGCCGGGGCTTCGGCGCTTTCGGTACTGACCGATACGGAATTCTTTGGCGGCTCGGATGAGGATCTTGTCCGTGCCCGGGAAATCAATCCCGTCCCCATCCTGCGAAAGGATTTTATACTGGATGAATACCAGGTCATCGAGTCAAAGGCCATCGGCGCTGATGTTATTCTGCTCATCGCAGCGGTGCTTGACAGGGAAAAAGCCAGGCATCTCGCAGCCCTGGCCGTTTCTCTTCAGCTGCAGGTCATCCTTGAAGTGCATGAAGCATCTGAATTGAAAATGCTCAATGAATTCGTTACGGCCGTGGGCGTGAACAACCGTGATCTCAGGGATTTCTCCGTTGATACGGAACGAAGCGTCAGCATGGCTCCCCTCATCCCGAAAGATTTCCTCAGGATATCCGAAAGCGGCATTCATTCACCGCAGACCATACATAGGCTCAGGGCTTGCGGATATAATGGCTTTCTGATGGGCGAGAAATTCATGCACGAACCTGATCCCGCCACGGCTTTTGCATCCTTTGTAAAACAATTAATAGTAATCTCATGAAAGTGAAAGTATGCGGTATGAAAAACCGCGAAAACATCCGGGAGATCGTCGCCTGCAAACCTGATTTTCTGGGTTTTGTCTTATATCCCCCCTCTCCCCGTTATATCGGTGAAAGATTTGATCCGCGCCTGATGCGAAGCATTCCTCCTTATATCAGCAAGGTAGGTGTTTTTGTTGATGAAGATCCGGAACTTATTGTGAAGCTGGTGGCACAATACAATCTCGATTACGTTCAGCTTCACGGTCATGAGGAGCCTTCCTATGCTGCATCCCTGAAGGCAAAAAAGATCAGCGTCATCAAATCCTTTCCGGTGGATGACCGTTTTGATTTCAGCACCACTGAGCCTTTTATACCCCATTGCGATGCCTTTTTATTTGATGCAAAATCAGACCTGCCGGGGGGCAGCGGAAAGCAATTCAACTGGCAGCTGCTGCAGCAATACCAATGCGGCAAGCCTTTCCTGCTGGGTGGCGGCATACGGCCTGAAGATGCCGAAACCGTAGCGGCCATTAAACATGGCTGTCTGCTTGCCGTTGACATCAACAGCGGCTTTGAGACCGGTCCGGGATTGAAGGATGCATTCAGGGTGAGCGAGTTTATTAAAACAATTAAAAGGATTAATCCATGAGCTATAAGGTAAGCAGAAAAGGTTTTTACGGCGAATTCGGAGGAGCTTTTGTTCCGGAAATGCTTTTCCCGAATGTTATGGAATTGCAGCAAAATTACCTGAAGATTCTTCAGGATGAGGACTTCCAAAGGGAATTCAGAAGACTGCTGAAGGATTATGTTGGGCGGCCATCACCGTTATACTATGCCGGCAGGCTGTCGGAATTTTATAAAACAAGGATCTTTCTGAAAAGGGAGGACCTTAACCACACCGGCGCCCATAAGATCAACAATACCGTTGGCCAGATCCTGATTGCCTGCAGGCTCGGAAAAACGAGGATCATCGCTGAAACAGGTGCAGGCCAGCACGGTGTGGCTGCCGCCACGGTATGTGCCCTGATGGGATTGAAGTGTGTCGTTTATATGGGGAAGCTCGACGTCGAACGCCAGATGCCCAATGTGCTTCGTATGAAAATGCTGGGAGCCGAGGTGGTCCCGGTATACAGCGGTAATATGACCCTGAAGGACGCCACCAATGAAGCGATAAGAGACTGGATCAATAATCCTGCAGACACCCATTATATCATCGGTTCGGTGGTCGGCCCGCATCCATACCCCGACCTGGTAACCCGGCTGCAGGCCATCATCAGCGAGGAGATGAAGTGGCAACTCAGGGAGCAGACAGGGAACGAAAATCCCGGCTATATCGTGGCCTGCGTCGGAGGAGGCAGCAATGCAGCCGGTGCTTTTTATCACTATCTCGATCGTCCCGAGGTTAAACTGATAGCGGTGGAAGCGGCAGGGAAAGGGATCGACAGCGGAGAATCAGCCGCCACCATGATCCTGGGGCGACCGGGGATCCTGCATGGCAGCAGGACAATGCTCATGCAGACTGACGACGGACAAATCATCGAGCCCTATTCTATATCAGCCGGACTCGATTACCCGGGGATCGGACCCATTCATTCCCATCTCTACAAAACCGGGCGTGTGGTCTTTGAAAATGCAACGGACGGGGAAGCCCTTAAAGCGGCATACCGGCTGACCAAACTCGAAGGTATCATTCCGGCGCTTGAATCAGCCCATGCTTTGGCACTGCTTGATAAATACACTTTCAGCCGCGAAGAAAGCGTTGTGATCAACCTGTCGGGCAGGGGAGACAAGGATATGGCTACATACATCAGCCATATGGAGGAGATGAAAGAGATATAGGAACCTGGACGTTAGATCAAAGATCAAAGATCAAAGATCAAAGAACAAAGACAACCGACAACAAACAATCACAACCCTCACAACCAACCCTCCTTCTCCCGATTTATCGGGATACGGAGGGCGAAGCAAATCAAAAAATCAACAAATCAGCAAATCGATAAATACCCATGAACCGCATCAACAGGCTTTTTCAGCAGAAATCCGGGGATATCCTGTCAATCTATTGCACGGCAGGCTACCCGACGCTTGATTCAACCGTTTTCACCATAAAAGCACTGGCCAAAGCCGGTGCCGACATGATCGAGATCGGCATTCCCTTTTCCGATCCCATGGCCGACGGTCCCGTTATCCAGAAAAGCGGCGACAGGGCGTTAAAGAACGGCATGAAACTCAGCCTGCTCTTTGAACAGCTTCAGGATATCCGCAGGGAAGTCGACATTCCTTTGCTCATGATGGGGTATCTGAATCCGGTCCTGCAGTTTGGCCTGGAGAATTTCTGCCGCAAATGCCGGGAAACGGGGATTGACGGTATTATATTACCCGATCTGCCGCTGGAATTGTACCTGGAAGATTACAGGGATCTGTTTGAACGAAATGGACTGCACATGATTTTAATGGTTTCCCCTCAGACGGCGGAAAACCGGATAAGGCTGATCGACAAGGTAAGCAATGGATTCATATACATGGTGTCATCCTCCTCCACCACCGGTGTAAAAAAGGGTTTTTCACCTGACCAGATCAGCTACTTTGAACGCATGAACAACATGAAATTGAGAAATCCCCGGCTGATTGGCTTCGGGATCTCTTCGCGCGAAACTTATACCGTTGCGTGCAGGTATGCCCAGGGGGTTATTATCGGAAGTGCCTTTGTGAAAGCGCTGGAGGGGGCGGGGGATTTGGAGGAGAGGATAAGAAGGTTCTGCCGGAGGATACTAAAGCCTTAAAAAAGCGTCAGACACCTTGGAGGGTGTCTGACAATTAATAAGTTATCCTAAATAGGCTTTTAGCAGCTTATTCTTGGTCTTCTGTCTTAAATGCTTGATGGCTTTTTCCTTGATCTGGCGGGTTCTTTCCCTTGAGATGCCGATGGACTGTCCGATTTCCTCCAGCGACAACGGTTTTGTGCCGATCCCGTAAAAAGCCCTGATCACACTGCTCTCCTTTTCGGGCAGGGTGTTAAGCGTCCGTTCAATTTCCACCATCAATGACTCCTCGAGCAGTTTACTGTCGGTAGTGGGGGTGTCATGGCTCGGAAGCACGTCAAGCAGGCTGTTGTCTTCTCCATCCTGGAAAGGAGCGTCGACCGACAGGTGCCTGCCGGAAAGTTCCAGCGTGTTGGAAACTTTTTCTTCAGGTAATTCCAGCATGGAAGCAACTTCATCGGGTGAAGGTTCACGCTCATGTTGTTGTTCGAGCTGGGAAAAGGCTTTGTTGATTTTGTTCAAAGCCCCTATTTTATTGAGGGGGAGGCGAACAATTCTCGATTGTTCAGCCAGCGCCTGCAAAATGCATTGCCGTATCCACCAAACCGCATAGGAAATGAATTTAAATCCCTTGGTCTCATCGAATTTCTTGGCGGCTTTGATCAGCCCCAGGTTCCCTTCGTTGATCAGGTCAGGCAGGCTGAGCCCCTGGTGCTGATATTGTTTGGCCACTGAAACAACAAACCGCAGGTTGGCCTTGGTGAGTTTTTCGAGGGCTTCCTGGTCTCCCATCTTGATCCGTTTGGCAAGTTCAACTTCCTCTTCAGGTGTAATAAGCTCTTCCTTCCCAATATCATGCAGATATTTCTCCAACGAATCGCTGTTCCTGTTAGTAATTGATTTTGTGATCTTTAACTGCCTCATCTTATCCTCCAGCTTAGTTTGATTGATTTCTGTATAACAATAACAAAAAAAACCTGGTTTTGTTGCTTCATAACCAGAGAAAAAGTCATATCAGACTGATTTCGAAATAATTATTCAATTTAATAATTATTTGCCTCATATCAAAATTTTGTCATGAAAATAATTCAGATATTAGTCAACAGGTTTTCATGACGGGCCGGTATTCAAAATGACCCGGGATTCCTGATATTTATCAGCCCATTAGCCAAGCCTTTTGGCTTTATCAAAACAAAAATGTAGCACAAAAAGTATGCCATGAATAAGCAACAGCGGCTCTTTGTTTACATAATGGTTATTTTGGCCATGATGCTATGGGGCCTTACCTTCATCTGGTATAAACAGGTTTATGCCGTGCTCAGGCCCGTATCCCTGGTATTTCTGCGGTTGCTGATCGCTTCACCGCTGCTGCTGATCGTCACCCTGCTGTTAAAAAAGCTGCAGCGGATCCGCAGGAAAGACCTGCCCGCCTTTTTATCGCTTGCCCTTTTGGAGCCTTTTCTATATTTTCTCGGGGAGAGTTTCGGTATGAAAATGGTTTCTTCCACACTGGCTTCGGTGATTATTGCCACCATCCCCTTGTTTGCTCCCATGGCTGCCCTGATCTTTTACCATGAGCGCTTTACCCTGGTCAATTTTACCGGTATAATCCTCTCCATCATCGGGATATCCATTGTGATAGCGGGCGAGAACGGCTTTTCGGGAACAACGGCCTGGGGTGTAATGCTTATGTTCCTGGCTGTTTTTTCGGCAGTTGGTTATTCGGTGCTGGTTAAAAAACTGGCTGTTTCGTATAATTCTTTTTCCATCGTCAGCTGGCAGAATACCATCGGCCTGTTTTATTTTTTGCCCCTGTTTCTTGTTTTTGAACGGAGCCATGTTATGCAGGTCAGGTGGACCCTTCCCGTGATCGTTCCCCTGGTTGAACTGGCCTTTTTCGGATCAGCGCTGGCCTTTGTATTTTTTACCTATTCGATCAAAAAACTGGGTGTTGCCAGGGCGATGGTTTTTTCAAACCTGATACCGGTATTTACGGCAGTGTTTTCCTATGTTATCCTGAAGGATAAGGTAACAGCCATCAAGGTATTCGGCATTGCGGTTGTTATTGCCGGCCTTTTGCTGACACAGTTCAATTTCCGGCGCCCTCCCGATAAGGCAAACGCATAAAGATGGCTGCCTTTTTTTTCCTGCAGGCAACTTTCCGGCAACTTTTTGCATCTATATTTTCTAAGGCTGGTAAAACAATGTTCCGACGACAGGAGTGGATGAATTTCAGTCCATTTATTTATGTTTTGTATTAACTTTGAAAAGCTGTGGAACAGTTTTTGTTTTGAAGTCAATAAAATTCAGCGCTATGCAGATCAACTATGATTTTTTCGGGACTGATCAGAATCTTGCGCCTCAGAAGGGCAGGGTCTTGATTTCTGATCCTTTTCTGCTGGATAATTACTTCAAACGGTCTCTTGTTTTGCTAACGGAGCATTCAGAGGAAGGAACGGTGGGTTTTGTTTTGAATAAGCCTGTTAACCTGAAGATCAACGAGGTAATTGCTGATTTTCCCGAAACCAATGTGATGGTTTCCCTGGGGGGGCCGGTGCAGACCAACACGCTTCATTATATCCATACCCTAGGGGATATCATTCCCAACAGTGTTAAGGTTTTTGAAAACATTTACTGGGCAGGGGACTTTGAAATCATTAAGCGGCTGCTTGAATCGGGAAATCTTGCCCCGGGTAACATCCGTTTTTTCCTGGGCTATTCGGGCTGGAGTGCTCACCAGTTGGAGGATGAACTGGCTGAAAATGCCTGGGTCGTTTCAGAGCTGAAATCGCAGGAGATTATGAGTCCCATGAACAAGCATTTCTGGAACAAAAAACTGAACCAAATGGGGGAAAAATACCAGATGTGGTCGAATTTTCCGGAAAATCCCCAGATGAACTGATCTTTCCATTCTATTTCCCGAAGGCCAGGTTATTTAACTGGTCGACCAGCAACCGGGAAACCTCACGGTAATATCTTTTTTGCCGGAATGCTCCAACCCAGCGGATGCCTGATATGGCATCGGTGAGGAATAACTCGTCGGCATGAAGGAGATCGGAGATGGCCAGCGGTGTATCATCACTGAATTCCCATTTGCTCTTCAGGATGCAGGAAATGATGATCTGCCGCATAATGCCCGGAATACAGCCTTCTTCGGTTCCCGGGGTTAAAATCCGCCCTTCCCTCAGGAGAAATATATTCGAAGTGCTTGATTCAGCCAGGTGTCCTTTTTCATTGATGAGGATGCAATCGTCCAGTTTTTTCTCCGTTTGATAGAGTCCGGCGATTACATACAGCAGTGCACTGGCGCTTTTCACAGAGGAGAGACGGTGCACAGGTTTGGGCATGCCGGTGAAAATATCAACCAGCAGTCCCTGCTGATTCAGGTGATAATGGTCAGCGGCAAGTGCTTCCGATGCAAGGGTGAAAGAAACCGTATTGACCTCGGGGGCAATTCTTTCCATGGCCCCGGTTGTCGTTGCATTGCGAAACACAATCAGCTGCACGTGAGCACCGCCGAATATCCGGTTTTTATTCAGCAGTTTTGTTACCAGCCCGGAAAAGTTCTCCACCGTTAAAAAGGACGGAACGGTCATGCTGAGCCCTTCCATATTTTGTTTCAGCCTGTTGAGATGCAGGTTGAGGAACTGGGCCTGGGTGCCGCAGGCATGAATATTTTCAACCAGGGCATCGCCGAAACGGAAAGAACGATTGTTCAGGGTCAATACAGGCTCCGTTGCGGAAAGAAAATCACCGTTAAAACACAGGTATTTCCCAAACGAAACACTCATCTGTAGTCTCTTAAAAAGATTTCAGCTGGCCGATAAAATATAAAATAAGTTGAGGGTCGATAAACAACGGGAAGATAAAACCGAAAACAGCCCCGATGAAATGGGCATCATGGTTGATATTGTCTTCTCCCCTTCTGCTCATATAATAGGAATAGATCAGATATGCAACACCCATAATGATTCCCGGAATGGGAATGACACCGTAAAAATACAGCATTTCCCAGGGTCTGAAGAAAATGAAGAAGAACAACACGGCCGATACGGCGCCGGATGCCCCAACGGCGTTGTAAAATGCATTGTCTTTGTGCTTATAAAGGCTCAGCAGGGAAGAAACGATGACCGCTATAAAATAAAAAAGAAGGTAAACGATGCGATACAGGCCGGGTATACTGCCCGGAAGGATCTGTTTCAGGGTGGCTTCCACGTATGGGCCGAAAAACAACAACACGATCATATTAACAATAAGGTGCATCCAGTTGGCATGCAGGAATCCGTGGGTCAGCAGCCTGTATATCTCTTTGCGGTAAACGATCTGGTAAGCATTGAACTGAAGCCTGGAAAACCATCCCTCACGGCGAAATGCTGTGATGGTCATGATAACGGTGAATGCAATCAGGACGTAGGTCATAATCTTCAGGTGTTACGATAATGCAAATATACTCCTCCTCCGGCTGAATCGTTCAATGAATGATCTTAAAAACAAGTTCTTTCAGCAAATCACCCTCGGAGGCCATGCTTCCTGATCCTTTTGACTTGAGGTCATATTCCCTGAGCAGGGCAATGATGCCGATCACTCTATGGGCAGGATAGTTCTTGGCAGCCTGCTGGTATTGCGGTAAAAAGAAAGGACTGATGCCGAGGGAACGGGTAACGTTCTCGCGTGACTTGTCTTTCAGGCTGTGGAAGAGCAGGAGTTTGCCGAAGAAATAAAACAGGGTCGAAAGGGAGAGGACCATGGGATTGTTCTTAGGGTTCTTTGAGAAATAACTGACAATGCGGTTGGCTTTCAGGACCTCTCTTGCCGCAATGGCCTTGTTTAGCTCAAAGGTATTGTACTCCTTGCTGATGCCAATGTTTTCTTCCACCAGCAAGGCCGTGATAAGTTTTGATCCCCGGGGAAGCAACAGCAATAATTTGTTCAGTTCATTCACGATCTTGCCGATGTCGTTTCCCAGAAAATCAACCAGCATCACCGAAGCCTTCGGCTCGATCTGCAATCCTTTCTGCTGCAGCCAGCCCGCAATCCATGCCGGCACCTTATCCTCATACAGTTTTTCGGATTCAAACACCACCCCCTTTTCATCCAGCAATTTATAAAGCCGGGTCCTCTTGTCGATTTTTTTATATTTGTAATTAACAACGAGGATGGTGGATGCCAGGGGCTGATTGACATAATGCTGCAGTTCCTCGATTTTCTTCAACTGCTGGGCTTCCTTTACAATGACCACCTGATGCTGTGCCATCATAGGGAAG
>CAYMJH010000141.1:0-4798 GCA_964390385.1 uncultured Bacteroidales bacterium
CCGCCAGTTGATGAAGCAGTTTCCGAAGGCTAAAAAAGTGATCATCACCCTCAGGGGATCGATCAATGCCAATCATAACACCTGGTCGGGCGTACTGTTCGACGGCAAAAAACTATTGCAGGCTCCTCAATATGATATTACCCATATTGTTGACCGTGTAGGAGGCGGCGATTCCTTTATGGGAGGGCTCATTTACGGACTGCTGACCTATAGGGAGGATGACCAGCAAGCGCTGAACTTCGCGGTTGCTGCTTCATGCCTGAAGCATACCATTCCCGGTGATTTTAACCTGGTCACCATCGAAGAAGTGGAAAAACTGATGCAGGGAGACGCCTCAGGCCGCGTATCACGATAACCCCAAAAAACCAACAACCATTATTATGGCACGATTTACCCGATTAGAAACCGCATTGAAAATGAAGGAGTCGGGACTGGTCCCGGTCTTTTACCATGCCGATCTTACCGTTTGCAAAGAAGTGGCCTCAGCCTGTTACAGAGGCGGAGCAAAGATCTTCGAATTCACCAACCGGGGCGATTTCGCCCAGGAAGTCTTCCGTGAACTGAACCAGTTTGTCATCAGAGAAATGCCCGACATGATCATGGGCACAGGTTCTGTAGTCGATGCCGTTACTGCCGGCAATTATATCCAGCTGGGTGCCAATTTTATCGTATCTCCCCTGTTAAATGAAGAGATGGCCCGCATTTGCAACCGCAGGAAGATATTGTGGTCACCCGGATGCGGATCAGTATCCGAGATCTCCAGGGCAGAAGAGCTGGGAGCTGAAGTGGTGAAAATATTCCCCGGCGCCGAAGTGGGAGGACCCCGTTTTGTGGAAATGGTGAAGGGCCCGATGCCGTGGACCAGCATCATGCCAACCGGAGGTGTCGACGCCACCAGGGAGAGTCTTTCATCATGGTTCAAAGCAGGGGTCTGGTGCGTTGGAATGGGTTCAAAACTCATCACAAAAGAGATGATAAAGAATAAAGACTATGCGGCGATAGAGGAGAATACCCGAAAGGTTCTCGAGTTCATTGCCGATATCAGAGGATAATCTGTCCACCTCTTTACGATAGTTTGTCTGCCAGGCAGCATATGCCATATGCTTACATTTGAATGTCAGGGGGACAGGATCGGGAACACTTTTTTCAGTTTTTGATTCTCGAATAACAAACAAGGAACACCGAATGAAGAATATTGAAGATAACGTGGCAGGAAACACAATCGGTTCATTGGTCTTTTCATGCCCGTAGTCCGGTACCATTAAATCAATTTAAATCACATGATCAAGGAACTCAATGAAAAAATCGGCAAATACCGCTGGACGATATGTGCACTGGTATTTTTTGCCACCACGGTAAACTATCTTGACCGGCAGGTACTCAGCCTGTTAAAGGATAACCTCGAAGTCCAGTTTAACTGGAGTGACTCAGACTATGCCAACATTGTGTCGGTATTTCAATTCGTTTATGCCATCTCCATGTTATTTGCCGGCCGGCTCATCGACTGGCTGGGCACCAAAATGGGTTATGCCTGGTCATTGATCGTTTGGTCGATAGGCGCGATGGTGCATGCCCTGGCCAGAGGGACCGGCGGATTCATGGTAGCCCGCGGCGTACTGGGTTTTGGCGAATCGGGTAACTTTCCGGCTGCCATAAAAACAATCGCTGAATGGTTTCCCAAGAAAGAAAGGGCCCTAGCCACAGGGATTTTCAATTCGGGAGCCAATGTCGGGGCCATTATAGCACCCCTTACCGTTCCCTGGATAGCCGGTCACCTTGGCTGGCAGGCTGCATTCCTGATCATCGGAGGCATTGGTTTTTTATGGCTTATTTTCTGGTTCTGGCTTTACGAGATACCTTCCAAAAGCAAGCATGTTGGTAAAGCCGAATACGATTTTATCCACAGCGACAGTCTCGGAAATCCCGAACACCAGGTTGTGGAAAACAATGAGAAGGTTTCCTGGTTCAGGTTGCTCCGTTATAAACAAACCTGGGCATTCAGTTTCGGCAAATTCATGACCGATGGCGTATGGTGGTTTTACCTGTTCTGGTTGCCCGCCTACCTGAAGGCACAATACGGTATGACCGGGATGGACGTTGCCTTTCCGCTTGCTGTGCTGTATACCATTTCCACGGTTGGCAGTATCACCGGCGGATGGTTCCCCATGCACTTTATTAAAAAGGGATACGAGCCCTATGCCGGCCGTATGAGGGCCATGCTTATTATCGCCATGATCCCCCTGCTCGTATTGTCAGCCCAATACCTGGGCGGCATTAGCTTCTGGATGCCGGTATTCATCATCGGCATAGGAACCGCTGCACACCAGGCCTGGTCAGCCAATATTTTCACCACGGTTTCCGATATGTTTCCCAAAAAAGCCGTTGCCAGTGTAACCGGAATCGGCGGAATGGCCGGCGGATTCGGCGGTATTTTAATCACCAAAAGCTCAGGCTGGCTTTTCGATGGTTACCGGTATGCCGGTATTGCCAAATCATGGGCTGAAGCACAGGCACAAAACCTGGGCGGATACCTTGAAAAAATCAAATCGCTGACCCTGGTCAATAAGCACAATGATATCATCAACCTTGACAAGGTAGAATTAGGCAGCCTTCCGGCCGAAGTATTGCAGCAGGTTCAGGCGGTTGATCCCGCCATGTTCGACCAGCTGAAAGCCATACAGGCCCCTATCGTGCACGAAAAGCTTACCATCGCCTATACCATGGTATTCGTATTCTGCGCCCTGGCATACCTTATTGCATGGGCGTTTATGCATTTCCTGGTGCCAAAATTCAAGAAAATAGAAGATCTGTAAAAAGCACTTCCTGCTTTGAAAAAACCCTGACGCTTTCGGAAAAGCCGCCGGGGTTTTTTTATTTCTTCTTTCAACAATGCCGCTTTTTCATTATATTCATTTCATTTAAGCATTCCGTCATGAACTGGACCTATCTGCTTATTGCCGGCCTCTTCGAGATCGGCTGGCCACTGGGCTTTAAACTGTCCCAGACAACGCCCAGCAAATATTTATGGATCGGGGTTTCTGTACTTTCCATGGCCCTGAGCGGTTATTTTCTGTGGCTTGCCCAGAAAGAAATCCCCATCGGCATAGCCTATGCAGTGTGGACGGGCATAGGAGCCCTGGGGACATTAACCCTGGGGATTGTCGTATTTCATGATCCCATGAACCTGTTCAGGCTGTCATCAGCCCTGTTGATTGTGCTGGGCATTGTCGGACTAAGGATGTCCTATTGAATCAGCATGAAAAGCTCAACAAACCGCTGATATTTTCGGTCTGAATCTTGTATTTGCGGTTTTGGAAGGCTTATTTCCCGGTTATTTTCATTGAAAAAATTCAGCGGTTGAAGTCAATCCAAAAACTCGACTTTCCAAAACTCCGTTTATTCTTTTTTTTGTATGTCTTTTTCTATACATTAGTTGTATCGAATTAATATGGGATGGTCCTACCGAATTCAGGCCCTTCAGGCACAGACGCAATGAATGAATTTACCCAACCCATGATGAAATCACTGATTAAAAAGATCATCATCCGGTTTTCTTTTTTTCCTGTTGTTCTCGGACTGCTGGTTTTAATTCCGGCCGGAACCTTTAATTTTTGGCAGGTTTATCTCTATTTTGCAGTCCTTATGGTTCCGATGTTCTTTGTGCTGGATTATTTTTTAAAAAAGGATCCGGGATTCCTGGAACGGCGTACAAGGGCAAAAGAGAAGGAAAAAGAGCAGCGGGTTATGCAGCATATTGTCGAAAGACCAGGTACAGATTAATACCTTATGTATGGTAAACAGAAATCTTGAAATCACAGCATCGATAATACTGTTTCTGATCGCCCTTATTTCATGTAATCCGAAACATGAAACCATCAGGGAAACTATTGATCTGGAAGGTACCTGGCAGTTTGCAACCGACACCACCGATATCGGGTTTCAACAACGTTGGTTCTTGTCTGACCTTATTGATTCTGTTGGTTTGCCGGGAACCATGGATAGTAACAAAAAAGGTTTTCTGAACATGGATACTACCACGATGCACCTGAACAGGGTATACCGTTATGAAGGAGCAGCCTGGTACCGTAAAAAAGTAGACATTCCTGAAAGCTTCAGGGACAAGCACATTCAGCTAATCCTTGAACGAACCAAATGTTCCATGGTATGGATTGACAGTGTTTTTGTCGGCCGTTCCAAAATCCTTCAGACGCCACAACGGTTCGATGTTTCGGATTACCTGACTCCCGGCCATCACTGGTTCACCATTCGCATTGATAACAGTCTGAAACATACACCCTACGGGAATGTCCACATTTATTCCGACGATACCCAGACCAACTGGAACGGGATCATCGGAAAAATGTACCTGGAAGCATCTGCCAAAACACATATTTCCGATTTGCAGGTTTATCCGGATATGGACCTGAAGAAAGCCCTTATCAGGATAGAGATTGATAATCCGCTGAACCTCAGGGATGCCGATATTGAAATCGGGGTAAGGGAAACCAACGGAAGCAGGGTTAAACATCTCAAATCCATGAGAGTAACCAAGTCCCTTGAGCCTGTGATCGAACTGGAATACCTGTTCAGAAAAGCATGCAACCTTTGGGACGAATACAGCAGGCCTATATATGAGCTGACTGCAGTCATTTCAACCGGTGATACAAAGGATTCCAAAACAGTGAATTTTGGCATCAGGAAGTTTTCTGTCAGCGGTACACAGTTCAATATCAATGGCCGCAACATTTTTCTGAGGGGCAAGAATGATGCTGCCGTTTTTCCCCTTACAGGCCACGTG
>CAYMJH010000141.1:4808-9770 GCA_964390385.1 uncultured Bacteroidales bacterium
GTGCCCATGAACGAAGAAGAATGGGAACGTTTATTTGCCATTGCGAAATCTTACGGGATCAACCATTACCGTTTCCATTCGTGGTGTCCTCCGGAAGCTGCTTTCATTGCGGCAGACCGGGCCGGGATCTACCTGCAGGCTGAATTGCCCTTCTGGGGGGGACTGAATGCGGATTCGCTGGCAGAACAATTACGGGAGGAAGGATTTGCCATGCTGAAGGCCTATGCAAACCATCCGTCATTTGTAATGTTTTCGCATGGGAACGAGATCTGGGGCGGCCATGACCGTGTTGAAAAAAACATCATGGCCTTTAAGGAATCCGAAAACCGGCTGCTGTTTACCATGGGGTCTAACAATAACATCGGTTATGTTCCGCCCCGTCCCTGCTCCGATTATTTCGTCGGAGCCCGCACGCCATATGCCTACGATACCGTATTGACCCATGCCAGGCTCACGCATTCCTTCGCCGATTCAAAAGACGGAGGGTTGCTCAATACCCGGACCCCTTCCACGGAAATCAATTTTGAACCTGTCGTATCACAAATGCAAATTCCCATCATAGGACATGAAACAGGTCAATACCAGGTATTTCCTGATTACAGCGAAATAGACAAGTATACCGGGGTATTACGCGCATGGAACCTGGAGATTTTCCGCGACCGGTTGGTGAAAGCCGGTATGATGGATCAAAACACAGCCTTTCAAAAAGCTTCCGGAGCCTGGTCAGCACTGTGCTATAAAGCTGAAATGGAGGCCGCCATCCGCACCAGGGGCTTTGCCGGATTTCAATTGCTCGACCTGCAGGATTTTCCCGGTCAGGGCACTGCCCTGGTGGGGATACTGGACGCCTTTATGGACGATAAAAATGTGATTGCACGGGATGCCTGGCTGCAATCATGCAACGACGTGGTGTTATTGCTTGAATTTCCGAAATATTGCTGGACCAGCCAGGAGAAATTCCGCGGCAGAGCGGTGATTGCCAATTATTCAAATCAGCCCATCCGAAATGATCTGGTCTGGGAATTCAAAACCCAGGACAATGCCGTTATCTGTCAGGGCATCTTTTCGAATGTATCGGTCAACATGGGTGATATCAAAAGTGCCGGGGAAATAGAGGTTGACCTGTCATCCTTCAGCAAAGCTTCAAAAATCAGTGTTATGTTATCCTTACCCGGTAAGATATATTCCAACCAATATCCGGTGTGGATTTTTGATGCCACGGATCGAGTTGTTATCCCGGATGACTTAATCATATCTGAAGTGATCGATGAGGATATGCTCCATAAATTGCAAGAGGGCGCCCGTGTTTTGCTTTTTCCCTCATCTGAACACCTGAAAGACAAATGCATTCCCGGGCTTTTTCCGCCGGAATTCTGGAACTACGGTATGTTTAAGGGAATCAGCGAGCGCAATAAAAAGCCGGTGTCGCCGGGAACGATGGGAATATTAACAGATCCCGAGCATCCGTTATTCAATTCCTTCCCTACCGATTTTCACACCAACTGGCAATGGTTCTCCATCATTAAAGCAGGATGCTCCTATATACTGGATAACACACCTCTCGGATACAGACCTGTCGTGCAGGTCATTGACAACCTCGAACGAAACCATAAACTGGGGCTCATCTTTGAATTTACATACGGTAAGGGAAAAATCCTGGTATGCATGTCACCGCTCAGGCAGCTCATTGATAAACCAGAAGCCACACAGCTTTTCCGTTCCATCATAAAATATCTGCAATCCGATGATTTCAATCCTGTTCAAGAGATCAGCCAGCATGATTTGAAAAACTTCCTTGTTCTATGAAAAGGTATAATCCACAAATCGGACCCCTGCTCGTAATAAGGAAAAAATGCAACCAACATGAAGAGTACACTGAATCAGCCCTCCGTTTCGTTTCAAAAAACCTTTGTATCCGGGCGATACACGGGCGATTATCAGGTGATGGTCCGGATGCCGGGAACCCTATAAAAATTTAAAACAAAGCACCATGTTTCATATTGCCATTATTTCAGCCAGTATAAGGCAGGAGCGGAACAGTCACAGGGTGGCGATGTATTTTAAAAGACAGATTGAAGAGCGACAGCTTGGGTCAGCGGAGATTCTTGACCTGAAAGAATATCATTTCCCCTTGTTTGAGGAAAGACTGAAATACCTGTCATCGCCTTCATCTGCCGTGCTTGACTATGCCCATAAGATAAGATCAGCCGACGGCATTATCATTGTAACACCTGAATACAACGGCGGATATCCCGCCAGTCTTAAGAATGCCATTGACCTGTTATATGAGGAATGGAATCACAAACCGGTTGCCATCTCAACCGTGTCTGACGGTCCTTTTGGAGGCAGCCAGGTCATCACTTCGCTGCAATTCCTGCTGTGGAAAATGAAGGCCATAACCGTCCCCGCCATGTTTCCGGTGCCCAGGGTACAGGATGCCTTTGAGGCTGACGGGAATCCGAAAGACCCTTCAGCCATAGAAAAAAGAACCGGAAATTTCCTGAATGAATTATTTCACTGTATCAATACAAAAACCCATTAATATGATAACCACCCTAGGCGAAGCCAATTTTCCTTCTCCTGTCAACTATTCTGTTGACGACCGGGTAAGAGTCCCTGCTTCCATCAAACTGTTGCCGGGCGATCAATATGATGATGAATTGATGTTCGAACTGGCCGGACCCCGGTCGAAGTTATTTTTCAATCCGGCTGTGACCAGGGCCGGCATAGTCACCTGCGGCGGCTTATGCCCGGGGATGAACAATGTGATCCGTTCTCTCTTCCTGGAGCTGTTTTTCATATACGGTGTTAAGGAAATCGTAGGCTTCCGCTATGGCTATAAGGGCCTTGATCCCCGCAACAATCTCGAACCCCTGGTGCTGGAACACTCCCGCATTGATGACATACACCGCGATGGCGGGACCGTGCTGGGGACATCGAGGGGCCCGGTGGATGTCTCTGCTGCCGTTGATAACCTGATCAAACAAAAGATCAACATTTTATTCACCATCGGCGGTGACGGCACCCAGAAAGGAGGCTACGAACTATTCAAGGAAGCCCAGCGACGGGACTATCATCTGGCTGTGGTTGGCATTCCCAAAACCATTGATAACGACGTGTCATTTGTCTCCCGTACCTTCGGTTACCTTACGGCTGTGGAAGAAGCCTGTAATGTGATCAGCAAGGCCCATGTGGAAGCAAAAAGCGTTCAGAATGGTATCAGCCTGGTCAAGCTGATGGGGCGGAATGCGGGTTTTATTGCCATTGGTGCCACCATAGCAAGCCAGGACGTGAACTTCGTGCTGATCCCCGAGGTTCCGTTTGTCCTCCACGGTGAAAGAGGTTTTCTGCAGTCGCTCAGGGAACGCATGCTGGACAGAAAACATGCCGTGGTGGTGGTGGCAGAAGGCGCAGGCCAGGATCTGCTCGGATCAGGTGAAACACGTTACGATGCTTCAGGCAATAAGATACTCAAGGATATAGGTATCTACATGAAAGAACAGATCGACCAATACTTCAAAGCCGAGAAAATTCCCTGCCATATCCGTTATTTTGATCCCAGCTATTCCATCCGAAGCTGCCCTGCCAATTCGGAGGATTCCCTGTTATGCGACCTGTATGCCCGCAATGCAGTGCATGCGGCCATGGCCGGTAAAACCGGACTCGTCATCGGATTTCTTCACGATACTTTTATTCATATACCCATCGATCTGTTAACCCGCAAATCACGACAGGTTGACCTTACCGGGTGGGAATGGAGGGCGGCGCTGGCGGCAACCGGTCAACCTCAACTCTTTCAATAACCCGGTCAATGAAAATATTACCCCGATGCAGATTTCAAAGAAACTGGATTAATTAATAGATGTATGCATTGTAAAAAAGAGCACAACTCGGAACGCTGCAATTGTTCGTATCCCTGCAGCAGAAAAGGAATTTGCTGCGAATGCCTGCAGTACCATCGTACGATGGGCGAATTGCCTGCCTGTTTTTTCCCCGCTGAGCATGAAAAGACCTATGACCGGAGTATTGAATATTTCATAAAGCTTTACCAGGCCGGGAAGATTTAAGATCCTTCCAGTTCCTTCGGACCCCGGAAGATCTTTATCTTTCGTTGTTAAAAACTTTTATTTCCCGTGACTTCTCAATCGTATATCTTTAAAACAAACTGAAATTGTAACCCTTTAAAAGGTTTTTCAGTTTAACATATATAGATTGTACCTACGATTCGACGGGGAATGAAAAGAATAGCACTGAAAGCATTGGTTTTTCTGGCAAGCCTGACGGTCATTATGACGTTATCGCAATTTGCCCCTGCCGGTCATGCCTTCCATGAAGAATTCAGGTTGCGTAAAGCGAAGACAGATCCTTCATTCCTCGATGCCCCCGTGTCATGGATCGATTCCGTAATGCAATCCATGTCCCTCGAGGATAAAATTGCCCAGCTTTTCATGCTGGCTGCCTATTCAAACCGGGACAAAAAACATGAAGATGAGATAGAGAAAACCTTACGCAATTATAATATAGGTGGCCTTATATTTTTCCAGGGCAGTCCGGCACGCCAGGCTGCACTGACCAATCTATACCAGCAGAAGGCAAAGACACCTTTGCTGATCGCCATGGATGCGGAATGGGGCCTGGCCATGCGGCTTGACAGCACGGTTCAGTATCCCCGCCAGATGATGCTGGGTTCCATTAAGAACGAAAAGTTAATTTATGACATGGGCAGCCAGATTGCCTGGCAGTTAAAAAGAATGGGCGTGCACATCAACTTTGCCCCGGTTGCCGATATCAACAACAATCCTGAAAATCCGGTGATCAGCAGTCGTTCTTTTGGAGAAGACCGCGCTAATGTCACCCGCAAATCGCTTCTCTATATGTTGGGATTGCAGGACAATGGCATTATGGCTGTTGCCAAGCATTTTCCTGGCCATGGCGACACCCGGGTTGATTCGCATCTCGACC
>CAYMJH010000142.1:0-5678 GCA_964390385.1 uncultured Bacteroidales bacterium
GCGGTGCGGGAGTAGGAAAAACCGTTTTGCTTACGGAGATGATCCACAACATGATAGGACAGCATAAAGGGATAAGCATATTTTGTGGTATCGGAGAACGTTGCCGTGAAGGTGAGGAACTTTACCGTGAGATGAAAGAAGCCGGGGTCCTTGAAAATATGGTTATGGTGTTCGGGCAGATGAATGAACCTCCCGGTGCACGTTTCCGTATTGGTCAGGCAGCTTTGACAATGGCGGAATACTTTCGTGACGACGAACACCGCGACGTACTGTTGCTTATGGATAATATATTCCGTTTTATACAGGCCGGTATGGAGATGTCGGGACTGATGGGACAAATGCCTTCACGGTTAGGTTATCAGCCCACCATGGCAACAGAATTGTCGCGGCTCGAAGAGCGGATTGCCAATACCGATACAGGAGCCATTACATCCATACAGGCGGTATATGTACCGGCTGACGATCTGACCGATCCGGCTTCAGTCCATACTTTTTCACATCTTTCAGCCTCTATTGTGCTCTCGCGCAAACGTGCAAGCGAAGGATTATACCCGGCCATCGATCCCCTGCAGTCAGGCTCAAAAATGGCTACTCCGGGAATAATCGGAGACAGGCATTACCGCCTTTCGCAGGAAATCCGTCAGACCCTTGCACAATATGAGGATCTTAAAGATATCATCGCCATGCTCGGACTTGAGCAACTTTCACAGGAGGACCGGAAAATTGTTTTCCGGGCCCGCAGACTTGAACGTTTTTTAACCCAGCCTTTTTTCACCACGGAACAATTTACCGGTATACCGGGTAAGACCGTGAGCCTCAATGATGCATTGGACGGTTGTGAACAAATTCTAACGGACAGATTTGGTGATCTTCCTGAAAGCGCTTTTTATATGATCGGAGGAACAGACGAGATTAAGATCAGAAAATGACGCGCAAATCGCAAAAATGAAGAATTAATGATACCCGTATTTATGAACCTGAAAATTCTCCTTCCTTACCAGGTTTTTGCCGACCTGAAAGGCATCAGACGCATCGTGGCGGAATCATTTCAAGGTTCGTTCGGAATACTGCCACAGCGATTGGATTGCACAGCCGCATTAGCCCCGGGAATATTAACCTACGAGACGGAAGCCGGGAAAGAAGTTTTTATCGCCATCGATGAAGGAATTCTGGTTAAAACAGGTCGGGATGTGATGGTTTCGGTACGTAACGCTTTTGAAGGAAAAGAACTGGGTTCTTTGCATAAAACCGTAAAAGAGGAATACAAAAATGTCAACGAACTGGAGAAAAAAGTCCGGTCCGTTATGGCAAGGCTTGAAATAGGATTTATCCGCCTATATGAAGAATTCCGAAAACAATAAAAGAAAACCAGCAAAATATGGGATTAAACCAGATCATTGAATCCAAAGAAAAGCGTAAACTCAAAGAAAGACGAAAATCCAGGCGAAGCGTATGGCGGGGACTGGGAATGTTCGGATTGATCGGATGGTCAGTAGCCATCCCTACCCTGCTGGGTACCTTATTGGGAAGATGGCTTGACAAGCGCCTTCAGGGAACACAATCATGGACCCTGACTTTTCTTATCACGGGCATTGTAATTGGGTGTATCATTGCATGGCATTGGCTATCAAAAGAAAACAAAGAAATTCATAACGAGGAAGAAAACAATGGATAAAATTCCAATCCTGTTTTTAATATTGGGTGCCGGATTTGTGCTGGGAACTTTTTTCTTCGGCGGTCTTTGGTGGACGACCCGAAAGGCTATGGTTTCAAAATCCCCGGCACTCTGGTTTTCAGGCAGTCTGATAGTACGCCTGGGCATAACCCTGATTGCCCTATATTACATTTCCCAGAAGCACTGGGAAAGGATGCTGATATGCCTGCTCGGATTTGTAATAGCCCGCTATTTTGTTATAAAACTGACTAAAAGACCGGAAATCAAACACAACAAACAATAAGGGAGGTGAAATATGCACCTGAGTCCGGATGAAATCATACTTTTTGAGCACGGTTTTGTGAAAATCAACCTTACCCTGGTCACTACCTGGGCAGTCATGATCCTTATGGTGGCAGGCTCAGTTTTAATGACCCGAAATCTCAGTTCCGGAATGAAGATTTCACGGCGGCAGCATATCCTTGAAATCATCATCCTGGGCATAAAAAAGCAAATCGAAGAGATCGGGCTTAAAGAATCGGGAAAGTATCTTGGGTTTCTGGGTACCATGTTCCTGTTCCTGTTTATATCGAACCTGTTGACGGTTTTGCCCGTTTACGAACCTCCAACGGCTTCCCTTTCAACAACTGCTGCATTGGCCGTCTGTGTGTTTGTGGCCGTACCCATGTATAGCATCAGGGAGTACGGGGTTACAGGTTATCTCAGATCATACCTGAAACCATCTTTTTTTATGCTTCCGTTTCACATTATCAACGAATTTACACGCACCCTGGCACTGGCTGTCCGTCTTTTCGGGAATATGATGAGCGGGGCGGTTATCCTCGCCATTATTTTATCCATTACACCCCTGGTTTTTCCCATTGTTTTAAGTGTTTTTGGTTTGCTCGTAGGCACGGTCCAGGCCTACATTTTTTGTACGCTGGCAGCCGTTTTTATAGCGGCAGCAGCACAGGAGTCAAAGAAAAGTCATGAAGAATGAAAAACCATTACGGTTATTCCGTAACTGAAAATATTGCCTATCCATATATACTCTAAATACATAAACCGAACATAATAAAACTGGAGGATGAAACCATGGATAACATTTCATTGATCGCAATTGTTTCTATTTTAACTTCTGCCGCAACCATCGTTTTTGGAACCGTTTTCCCGGCCATAGGGGAAGCTCGCTCCATCAGCTCGGCATTAGGTTCCATAGCCCAGCAGCCCGACACCGCCTCTACGGTTACACGAACGTTGTTTGTTGGTCTGGCTATGATAGAATCCCTGGCAATTTATTGTTTCGTGATTGCCATGATTCTGATCTTTGCAAATCCGTTTTGGAACTATGTAATTTCAAAAGCAGCAGGAGGTTGATATGCCGTTTGACTGGTTTACCTTTATTGCCCAGCTGATCAATTTCCTGGTGCTTGTATGGTTGCTCAAGCGTTTCCTGTATATACCCATCCTTAAGGCAATCGATGAAAGGGAGAAGCGCATTGCCCTGCAGTTGAATGAAGCAGAGACATTAAAGAAGGCAGCAACAGAAGAACTTAGTGATTTCCAACGCAAGAATAACGAAATTGACATTCACCGTCAGGAACTTTTAAAAAACGCGATAAGCGAAGCCGATGCGGAACGTGAAAAGCTGCTGGCAAAAACCCGTGATGATATTGAGATGCTGCGTTCAGCGCTGCAGGAAAAGCTGTTGAACGACCAGCAAAACCTGAGTGCTGAAATTGCACGGCGTGCAAGGCATGAAGTATTTTCGATATCGAGAAAAGCACTAAGCGACCTGGCCTCAGTTAATCTCGAAAGCCAGATGACAGCAGTATTCATTGACCGGATCAACAGCATGGATGTGCAGGAGAAGAAACGACTGCTCTCCGAAATGAATAAAGTCACCGGCCATATTAAGGTCCGCAGTGCGCTTGAATTGCCCCCAAACCAGAAGGAGGCCATTGAAAACACCCTGAAAACAAATTTCGCCGTTAAAACCGGTATCGCCTATGAAGTTACAGGAAATACGGCAGGCGGCATAGAACTCATTGCCGGCGGATACAAGATTGTCTGGAGTATCGAGGACTATTTGCAATCGCTGGAAAAAAGCATTACGGAAATCGTTTCGTTCCAATCCTCCCCTGATGCTAAATCTTAAGTCAGAAAAAGTTGCAAATGCAGCCATTGAACCTGAAACATATTATTGACAATACATTTAATGAGATAAGCCAGTCGCTGAATGGTTATGTGCCCCAAATAAATCCCAGGGAAGTAGGCTTTATTACCACTTTGTCGACCGGTATAGTCAAGGTTCAGGGTCTTCCGGGGGTTGGGTTCGAAGAGTTGCTGAAATTCCCGGGCGAATTATATGGCATCGCCTTTAATGTTGACCATGATGAGATAGGTGTTGTACTGCTTGGAGAATATCAGCATCTGCATACCGGTGACGAAGTGGAACGAACAGGCCGTGTAATGGATGTGCCTGTCGGGGATGATCTTATCGGAAGGGTTATAGATCCTCTTGGCAGGCCACTTGACAACCTGAGGCCGGTTATGGTTGACAAGCGTCTGCCGATTGAACGACCTTCACCGGCCATTGTTGACCGTGAACCTGTGACTGTTCCGCTGCAAACCGGGATCAAGGTCATTGATGCCCTGATCCCTGTCGGTCGCGGTCAACGTGAATTGATCATGGGCGACAGGCAAACCGGAAAGACAACCATCGCCATTGATACCATCATCAACCAGCATGACCAGGACGTACTTTGCATATATTGTTCCATTGGTCAGCGGGCTGCAAGCGTGGCCAAAGCGGTTGCCGATCTCCATGAAAAGGGGGCCATGAAATATACCGTTGTCATCGTAACGGAAGGGAACGATGCTCCGGGGCTTAACTTTATCGCGCCTTATGCGGCGACCAGTATTGCCGAATATTTCATGGAAAAGGGAAAAGATGTCCTCATCGTTTATGACGACTTGACCCACCATGCCCGGGCCTACCGTGAGATTTCGCTGCTGTTGCGCAGGCCGCCCGGCCGCGAAGCATTTCCGGGTGACATTTTTTACATTCATTCCAGGCTTCTCGAACGTTCAACCCATCTGAGCAAAGAACTGGGAGGTGGTTCATTAACCGCCCTGCCAATCGTTGAAACCGAAGCCCAGAATATCTCAGCTTATATTCCGACCAATCTTATTTCCATCACCGACGGACAAATATACCTGTCGCCTGCACTGTTCGAACTGGGAGTGCTTCCTGCCGTTGACGTCGGCAAATCGGTTTCGCGTGTCGGAGGAAAGGCCCAGAGACCAGCCTACCGTTCGGTCACAGGGGCCCTTAAACTGGCTTACGCTCAGTTTGAAGAACTGGAGACCTTTGCAAAATTCGGAACAAGACTTGATGAACATACGCGAAAAACCATTGAACACGGACGAAGAATACGGTCATGCCTGAAACAACCTGCCTCAGAGCCGGTGCCATTATCGGAACAGATTGTCGTTCTGCTGGCTCTTATCCATGGATTGTTCGATTCAATTCCCCTGCAGAAGATGAATGAGGCAGAACTGGCTTTGCGTAGTATCAGTCTTGAGCTGCCTGAAGATATGCGCAAGGGATTCGCCTCTGATTCTGATTTCAGCGAATCCAGTGGTCAGATCATATTGCAGCTTGCCAGAAAAGCACTTGAACCCTATATGGTTACATCATGAGTGATACACTCGAAAGCCTGCGGCGAAAAATAAACAGGGCCGGTGATCTGAAATCGGTTGTGCGGACCATGAAAGTGCTTGCCGCTTCAAACATTGTCCAGTATGAAAAAGCCGTCAACGCTTTAAAAGATTATTCCCGGACAGTAGAATTGGGATTGGTAATCTGCCTCCGGCAGGCTTTGGAACCCTCGGCCATCGAAAAACTAATGCAGGCGGAAGAGGAAACTGCCATTGTTGTGGCATTTGGTTCCGATCAGGGCCTGGTGGGTCAGTTCAATGACGTACTTTCAGACTTTATGCTGAAACACCTGGAAATCCT
>CAYMJH010000142.1:5695-9758 GCA_964390385.1 uncultured Bacteroidales bacterium
AGGGCGAAAAAAAAATCCTGGCAGTTGGAGAACGTATGGAAGCCTGTCTGGAAGATACCGGTTTGCAACTTATTGGCATGCTTGATGTACCCAATTCGGTACATACGATAACCCCGCTGGTCGGTCAGATTCTCCTTGAATTTGAGTCATGCTGGGGAAAAAGCAAATTTCCGCAGTTATACCTTTTTTACAACCGGTCAAAACACGGCGCAGCTTATGAACCCTATGTACAGCGATTGTTACCCCTTGATGAAGAATGGCTCAATGGTTTTGCCCACCTGGAATGGCCAACTAAATACATCCCTGAAACTGTATTCCAGGTAGTACCTACCCTGCAAAGCTTAATACGCAATTATCTGTTTGTGAGCATTTTCAGATCATGCGCCGAGTCTCTGGCCAGCGAAAATGCAAGCCGGCTTGCAGCCATGCAACGGGCTGAAAAAAATATAGATGAATTACTGGAGGACCTGAACCGGGCATTTCATCGACTGCGTCAAAATTCCATTGACGAGGAATTGTTTGACGTGATTTCAGGTTCGGAAGCTCTCTCAGGCAAGAAATAATATGTATTCACTGAGGCAAATTTCAGGAGAGACCAGCGGGGAAAGAATCAGAATGAGAATGAGGATGGAGAATGAGGACGTGGACGAGAATGAGAATGAGGATGAAGAATGAGAAATATCAAACACCATGCAAGAGTGGGCAAGAAAACAGAAACAGAAACAGAATGAAGATTCAGCTACCCAGGACGACGAGGGTGACGCCGAGCAGGATGCCGGCAAGGGCAAGGGCCCGGCGGCGAAGATTGGACTCATGGAAATAAAGTATGCCGGCAGTGAAAACGACGACAGCTGAGGCTCTGCGAATGATGATCAGAATGGATACCATCGATCCCTCGACGCTCAGCGCATAGAAATAGAAATAATCCGCTACGACCAGAAACAGACCGATCATGGGAATGGCCCGTCGCCAGAAGAAAGGCGGCAGTTTTTCAGCCGAACTCTTCCAAACCACCAGGTAGATGATCCCGAATATCACAGCTGTATAAAGGGAGAAAAAGGCCTGCATGGTGATACGGTCATACTGTGTCACCAGGTATTTGTCGAGCAGGGCACTGGCGCTGTTGAACAAAATGCTGAGCAGGGCAAACCACATCCATTTTCCTGCCTGGCCGGCATGCCCGCGAATGTTGCCGCCGAAAGAAATGACATAATAGAAGATCAGCGAGATCACTACCCCGGCCCATTGGAGCAGATTCAATCTTTCTTCGTACAGGACCATGGCACCCAGGATGGTCCATACCGGTCCCGATGCATTGACCGGAGCCAGCAATGTCACGGGCAGGTGTTTCACGGCAAAATACCCGAAGAGCCAGGCAAAGGAAACGATCAGCGATTTCAGGACAAACAATGTATGTGCTTTTAGCGGAACAGGTGCCAAATACCAGAAAGCCGTATCGGATGGATGGGGATGAGCAACAGACAGGACCATAAAGGGAAGAAAGAAAACAGCACCGGTAAGAGAGCCATAGAACAACACCGGCAGTACGGCATTCCCGTTGACGCTTACCTTCTTGAAAATCTCATGAAAGCCGAGGAAGAAGGCGGATGATATGCCGAGGATTAACCACACCATATTTATTTGGTGATTGGGTGATTGGATGATTGGATGATTTGGTGATTTGGTGATTTAGTGATTTGGTGATTGGGTGATTTAGTGATTTGCTTTTCCACTTTTCCACTTTTCCACCTTTCCACTATCCCCCTTCCATCATTTAAGCTCTTTTTTCAACGCCGCATTTTTGGCAACAAGGGACTCAAGCACCTCTGAAGCCGATTCCGGGCAGTTTTCGAATGAAATCACGTTTTCAAAGCGAGGTCTGAAGGATGCCAGGCGATTCAGGATGGCCGTATCAGTGCCGGTCGCAACATACCTGCTGTATTCGACAAGCGGAAAGCCATCGGTGTTGGCTATAGCTCCCTGTGCATAATTTCTCAGAGCCGCATCATCTGCCAGGAAGCCGGCAAGGATTACACCGGCATCATCAATACCGCTCGCATTCATGGAACCCTGCCGGTTCAGCCGGTCAAACAATTCCCCGCTACGGCAGTAATCCAGTCTCCGGTTTTCCCGGGAAGCCATCAGCAAAGCCTGTTCCGGTGCCAACCACCAGAGTGTAACCTGTGAAAAAACGCCTGTACATGACCTGATCAGCGATCTGAATTCATCTTCCGTCATCCAGCCTGTTGGCAACCATTGGCACAGATAACTGCCGGGATGCATGCTGCGGTGGCATAAACGGTAGTATTCTTCTGTATACAAGGCATTTCCCAGCCTCGGGTGAGCCGCATTGCAAATAATAATATCATATTGCTTCTTTGATCTGAACAAATAACTCCGGCCATCTTCAATGGTAATGCTGATGTTTTCATGGGCCAGGATATTGTCATTCACATAGGCATAAGCGTCAGCGGCAACGTTGGTGACTTCAGGCGAGATCTCGACAATGTCGATCTCAGGGACGCCGACGTCAGCCATCGATTTTGAAGTGATTCCGATACCCAGGCCAATGATCAATACCTTTTCCGCTTCGGGCCTGAACAAATAAGGCAGGCAACTCAGCATCTTATCGCCTTTCAGCGCGGAAGGATCAGAGCTGACAGCCTGAGCCCCATTAATATAAAGCGTAATATCTCCCCCGGGGGTTCTTTGAACATCAACATTGGCCGTCCTTCCCTCATGCCGTGTCTCAACGGTCTCATTTCCTGTCAGAATCCTTCTTGCTTCCACCATTTTCTTTTTACCGGAGAAAACGATAATGCCGGTGAAAAGCATAATAGCTGAAAGGGTTAATATTACCCTTAGCGAATTCCCGATTCGCCGGTAACGAAGCAGGATAAAAATCCCGATACCCACGTTCACCATCGCGGAAGCCACAAACACATGGTAAGTCCCTAATAAAGGAATAAAAATAAAGGGTATGACAAATGAGGCAACTACCGCTCCCACAACATTCAGTACGCCCAGCCGGCCAATCTTATATCCCAGTGTTTTCAGGTCTTCGGCATACATCCTTGTCACCAACGGAAAGACAAAACCCGTAAGGGTGAAGGGCAGCAGGAAAAGCACGATCACGGTACCTGCCTGTCCTGTCATGAATACTCTCCAGGAAATCTGCTGTGCAGGAGGTTGCGATAAAAGATGCAGGATCTGCGCAAACAAGCCGAGTGACAGCAATGATGTCAAGCCGATCAATATCTGTATCACGGCAAATACAAAAAACTTCTTTCTGATTTTATCCACTGCCATGCCGGCCAGGAAACTTCCCAGGGCAAGGCATCCCAGAAAAATCAGGGATAGCACTGTATAGAAATATACTGTTTTATCGGACGAGGATTCCACCAGCATTCTAATCCAAAGGATCTCATAAGTCATGGCTGCAAAACTTCCCACGACAAAAATCCTGAGTAACCTCCTTTTCCATTTGCCGGCGGCAATGGTTACAAATTCATCCGAGTAATGTGATCTCCGCAGGTGTAATTTTCCGGGGATATTGTCTTTCCGTCCCTCCCAGTTAAAAAATAAAAAAGATGATATGGCCAAAAGAAAGGACAGTGAGGCTGCCACAAGCAAGGTATTTTGAGTTCCCACCAGGCGTATCAGTAAAAAAGAAGCCATGGCCAAGCCGGTGAGCAGACCCAGCGTATAAAATCCATATAGGACACTGAATCTCCGACCCATGCCTGCCATATTCCTTACAACAAGCTTGCTTAGCACGGGCAGAACACCTCCCATGAGGGAGACAGGAATCAGAAAGTAGATCCATGTAACGATGGTTCGGATGAACATGATCGAATAAGAACCCAGGTCAAACCGGTCATTGAGATATAGATATAATTTCACTACTTTGCCAAACAGGAACGGATGAGCCAGGATAAAAATCCCTGTAAACAACATCATTAACTCCCAGCTTCCTGGTTAAATACGATTGATCGGTCAACAGTGGGCGTGAGGTTTGGTCAATAAAATAGGATCCGCCATACAAATCGGTAATCTTATTGGT
>CAYMJH010000143.1:0-9616 GCA_964390385.1 uncultured Bacteroidales bacterium
CATACGGCAGGGCAATGAAATGCCGGTTGTTGATATCCATATTCAGTATATAGGGTTCATAGTCGCTGAAACTGGTCCCCCCCAATGACAAGGTAATGCGCAGGTTGGGATAGGCTGATTCCAGCACGGTGCTCCTGACCTGGTAGGAATAATAGTCATTCCCGCAGCAACGCCATTCACAGAAGGGATGATATTCCCTCCAGGCAAGCTTATCTTCCACCACGATAAAATCAAAGGCATAACCTCCGGAATGGATAAAAGGAATTTGTTGCCCCTGCTGATAGGGGATCAGGGATAACTCCTCATCCGCGAGCTCATAACGGGCTGTTTCTTCGGACTCCTTAAAGCAACAGGAAGAAAAAAGAAAATAAACCAGGAAAAAGGCAAAAGAAATATTTTTCATGCGGATTACCTTTTAATATGTTTTTTTACCAGCTCAATCAGCTGATCTTTGCTGAAAGGTTTGGTGAGATAATCAACGCAGCCCTTTTCCTTTGCAACGTGGAAGTCGCCAGGGTAACCATAGGCTGTCTGCGCAACAATGGGCAGATCAGGCCATATTTTCCTGATCTCACAGGCTGACGCATATCCGTCCTTTACCGGCATGCGGATATCCATAAGGATCAGGGCAATATCAGTATTATCATAACAGAGGTTCAGGGCTTCCAATCCGTTAAATGCTCGCAGTACCCTGTAGCCAAGGGGGGTTAAAACAGCCCGGATAAAAGCAAAATTGGAATCTTCATCTTCCGCAACCAGGATGGTTTTATCTTTCACTTTCACATCTGCAGGGAACACCGGTTGTTCATCCGTTACAGGTAATATTGAATTTTCCCTTTTGCACGGTATGGTAAAGGAAAACCTCGATCCTTTTCCGGGTGCTGAATCCAATTTGATCCTGCCTCCAAGCAATTCAACATAGGCGGCAGAAATGGGAAGCCCCAGTCCCATCCCACCGTATAACCTTGCAACCGCTTTATCGACCTGGTAGAACCTTTCGAAAATCCTGGATTGTTCCGCCTCGGGAATACCGATTCCTGTGTCCTCAACATAGAATTCAACCTGTTCTCCGGCTAAATGGCAGCCCATCTCTACTGTTCCTTCCTGGGTGAATTTGAAGGCATTGCCTAATAAATTTGAAAGAATGCTGATCAGTTTATTCTCATCTGTCAATATCATAAAATCATGTTCAGGAAGGTGATTGCTGATAACAAACTCAAGTCCCTTTGCAACAGCCCGGGGAGAGAACTGAGCATGTAAATTATTCAGGATCACTTTCAAATCTGCAGGGCATTCTGATACCAATACCTGTTTCGCTTCGATATGAGAAATGTTCAGAATATCTTCGATAATGGACAGTAACTGATTGTTGCTTTGATTAATAATACTATTATACTCCTGGTGTCTTTCAGGTGTCAGGCCGGGCTGCCCGAGCAATCCCGAAAAACCAATGATGGCGTTCAGGGGTGTTCTGATCTCATGCGAAACATTATGCAGGAAGGCGGTTTTAAGCCTGTTGCTTTCCTCAGCCTTCTCGATATTGACTTTCAGGTTCTCAAACAGGTATGAATTCTCCAGGGCCAGGGATGTAATATTGGAATAGGTGTTGAACAGGTCAATCTCATGTTTATCAAAAACATATTTGCGGCCTGCTGTTCCCAGGATTAACACACCATCCACTACATTCCGGACAATCAGGGGAATATACACCAGGGAGCAAAGATTCTTGGCTTCTGCGATTATTTTTTCCTCTTTGCTCAGGGTAACTTTCGAGAGATCGGTAATTACGACGGCATTTCGGGTTTTTATAGCAGACTGAATATGCGGATGATGCACAAGCTTTGCCTTTCTGAACTCATCAGGGTAATCATCGGGCAGCGGTGGTGAAGTTGCTGCGAGCAGCAGGTCTTCCCCTTTTACCAGATATATCGCACTGGTATCTGTGCCGGCAAGATTGGCAGCACTTTCAACAATTTTTGACAACAATTCCTTTTTCTCAATAGACTCAAGAAGATGAAGACTGATCATAAAAAGCTTTGAAAGATCACGGTTTTTCTTAAGAAGTTCTTCTTCAATCTTCTTGCGGTCGGTAATATCCCGGATGATACCGGTGATCATTCGGGTTTCCGAGCTGATATTGGCACTGACATCCAATATTTTATCATGATAGGCAACCTGAAAGGGTTTCGTTTCCTTTCCGGCTATAATATCTCTCAGCAGCGGGATGATTTTGCCGGCCTCTTGGGCATGCAGGAGTTCAGCGGCGATGCTCAGGACGCTCCTGCCAACGATCTGATCTTTGGGAATTCCTATTATTTTTACCAGTGCTTCGTTGACGAAACTCACTTTGCCGCCAAGCGTGGTATATACAATGCCGTCCCCCACCGTATCGAAAATGTCCCTGAATATGTGTTCCTGTTTCTGCAATGCAGCTTCCCTCGCCTGCACCTGCTTAAGTTCATTCCTTAACTTCAATATTTCGGATTTATAGCCGGCAAGCGGATCGTCTTTACGGATATGGTGACCTTTTGTTTCTGCCATCCCTGCTGGTATTAACTTATGAATTGATAATAACTTTTTTGGTTTCCGGTAACTTATGCAAATTACTATTTTCTTACCAGAATTTCAATTCAAAAAAAGGTCACCGGGCGGTTTGTTTCGGCAACTGCCATGCCAGCAGAAATACGATCACAGCCAGAATGGCCGTGACAGGCTGCATCCACGAAATATAACCGATGATGGCGATCTGCACCAGCAGCCATATCAATACGATATAAACCGCGGCGAAGGAGGCCCTGCGTGCAACGGAGAACCGGGCAAACACGGCCACGGAGGCAAAAAGAAAAGCTCCGCCGATGACGACGAAGAGGATCAGTCCGGGGACGAAGTAATTTTTAAAAGGGCTGCCTTCCAGCAGATCAACCGGCACGCCATCAGCGCCCGACATACCGTAATAACCGCCGCCAAAGGCATTGAGGGCAAGGAAGGCCAGCAAGGAACCCAGGGTGTAACGGATGATTTTCAGGGTCTTTCCCGAAGCAGATTGATTTAAAGATTCTTTCATAAGGCAGGGTTTACTGCGGTGAAAATTACAAAATCCCCCGATGCAGGATTATGAACCTGCAGGATTTTTTTCCAAGAAGAGATGCTTAATGGCACAAGGGGACCCTTGCGCCAGGAAGAAAACAAAATTCAAATGGCGAAGTTGAGGATATTTTGTGCATAACCTGTCGAACTCCCATATATTTTTCAAGTTGTTTTTTTTTACTTTTATTCCCTGACCTTGAGTTAAGCAAATATGTAATTCATTCATAAAACCACCTTCCATGAAAATAAGTCAGAAATTATCGTTAGGCCTGGCCGGTCAGGTATTATTCATTGTACTGGTCATTTTTTCTCTGTTCTACCAACGCAACAGGTTGCAACAGGTAAATCAGTATACGGTCGAATGGATCCGTGAAAAGGCAGGGAAATTGTCATCCCCGGGCACTGAAATGAATGTGCCCTACGGAGAAACGTACAAAAACCCTTCGGATGAAAGTATTCATGCCATCGATGCACAGTTTGGGCGTTTGTCCTTTCTAATGACAGGCACCCTGTTAATTTTCCTGGTTATCATCCTGGCGCTGGTATTTCTGACGGCTTCGGTCTCCAGGGGAGTCAATACGATTGTGAAGCACCTGAATTACAATCTGCACCAGCTTTCAGAGGGTGACCTGACCATTGTGACCAGCGAGGACCTGAAAAAACGAAAGGATGAAGTAGGTGAACTGTCCCGGTCAACCAGTAAACTGAAATGGAATATGAGAAAGATCATCGGAGAGATCATGATAGGAGCCAACAGCGTGGCAGATGCCAGCAAGCACATCCGTGAAAGCGCCCAGGCTTTATCGCAGGGATCAAATCAGCAGGCAGCCAATGTTGAGGATATCTGTACCACCATCGAACAGATCACTGCAAGCATAAAACAGAATGCTGACAACTCAAAGCATACGGAAACGATCTCTGCCAATGCACAGGAAGGCATTGAACTGGTGAATGAAAAAGCTTCCCGGTCGCTTGAAGCAACAAAAGAAATTACCGACCGGATACAAATCATCAATGATATCGCTTTTCAGACCAATATCCTGGCTCTGAATGCTGCAGTGGAAGCAGCAAGGGCCGGTGAACATGGTAAGGGATTTGCCGTTGTTGCCGCTGAGGTCAGAAAACTGGCAGAAAAAAGCAAACAGGCTGCTGATCAGGTTGTTGGACTGTCAAAAGTCAGTTTTGACCTGGCAGAGGAAACCGGTCAGAAGATGGCCGAGACCCTGCCGCAAATCATTAAAACGTCACGTCTTATTCAGGAAATATCAGCGGCAAGTCTTGAGCAGAAAAATGGCGTTAACCAGGTCAACGCAGCTATTCAGCAGTTAAACAATATTACCATGATGAATGCGGCAGCCTCCGAAGAACTGGCCACCAGCTCGGAACAGCTGAGCAACCAGGCCAATCACCTGCGCGACCTGATCTCATTTTTTGAGGTAGACGGGGATGAGCCTGTCAAAAACAAGGGGAAAGATCAGCCGGGAATGCATAGGCCGGGTCAACAGGTTAAGCCGGAGGAAAAATCCCGGATGCCTGCCATGATCATGGATGGTAATAAAAGCGAACAGCAGGTATTCTGAAATCGACCAGCATACATGAAAGAAAACAGACTGCATGGACCGTAATAAAACATCAAGATACTCTGTATTCATATTGATATTGGCTGATTATTCACTGAGTTCCTTAAAGTATGAAAGTAGTAATCCCGCTTGTAACCATTCTTCTTGTTGAAACTACCGGTATGACTATCGCCCAGGAATCCATACCTGATTCCCTGGTCAGGGAAAGAATACAGGTCATCCAACAAATGCTCGACCAGGGAGAGAAAAAAGCCGATCTCTGGTGGTACGGATGGATCGCAGGGTATGGGGGTGCGACCATTGCCCAGGGCACTGTAGCCCTTTTCAGCGATAAGCTGGCTACCCGCCAGGATATGATCCTCGGCGCATTTACAACGCTGCTGGGCATGGGAGGACAGATCATAATGCCCATGGTGCCGGGTTATGCGCCCGACCGCCTGAGAGAGATCCCGGAAGGAAGCCCTGAACAGAATCTGGTCAAGTTGCAGGAAGCGGAAAGATTGCTTGAGGCCAGTGCCTTGCGCGAAAAGGAAGGACGTTCGTGGAAGATCCATGCCATGGACGGAGCGGTGAATGTGGCCTGCGGATTTATTGTCTGGTTCGGATTCAAGCGGACCTTTACGGACGGGCTGATCAATGTGGCCATCAATACGGCCATCTGTGAAGCACAGATATTCACACAACCTACTCGGGCCATACGGAATTACAATGATTACTGCCTGCAATACAAATGCGGACAGCCATTCACCCTTCGTGAACCCGGTGTGACCTGGTCCTTCACCATGGTGCCGGGGGGAGTGGGTGTAAGACTGACTTTTTAAAACTGCTTCAGCAATGCAATCCGCTTCTCAATCGGCGGGTGGGTTGAGAACACCCCGGCCAGGGAAAAGCTTTTCAGGTTGGCCTGCTTTTCTCTCGGATTGTCGATGAACATCTGCGCCACATCCTTGCGGTTGACGGCTTCTATGCAGGAGTCCTGTGAGATCTTTTCCAGGGCCGAGGCGAGGGCCAGCGGGTTTTTTGTCAGGGTTGCAGATCCCGCATCAGCCATGTATTCGCGTTTCTGCGAGAGGGCAAAACGAAAAATACTCGATAACAGGTAGCCTATGGCGGCCAGCAGAAAAGCGATCAACACCAACCGGCCGTCCTTCTTACTTCTGCTGCCACCGCTAAACCTCACGGTCCGCATCAGGGCCTCGGTAGCGAAGGCAAATATCCCCACGAAAATGATCGATACGATCAGCAGCCTGACGTCACGGTTCCGGATATGGGTCAGCTCGTGGGCGATGACGGCTTCCAGCTCCTCATCACTGAGCTTGTTGATGATCCCGCGCGACAGGGATATGGTGAAGCTGGCTGTATTAATGCCGCTGGCAAAAGCATTCAGCGAATCATCCTCAATGACATTGATTTTTGGGGTTCTCATGCCACAGCCAATGCAAAGGTTTTCAACCAGATTGTAAACCCTTTTGTTCTCCATACGCTCCAGCGGGGCCGAACCTGTCGCCTTCCGGATCATGGCGGAGTGCGAAAAGTAAGCGATAACGAACCAGGCCAGGACAGCGATGGACACCCAGGGAATGAATTGCAGGAAATTCCGGTTGGTATAATAAAACCGATGCTCAGGCTGCTCCTGCATAAAATAAAAAAAGACCCAGACCAGCACGAAGATAACAGCCGGAAACAAAATCAGCAGGATGACCGATTTGATATTATTTATCAGCACCTGGGTATGAAGCCCGACATACTTCATCCCGGTCTAAAAGTTAATCTTGGGAGCCTGTTCTGACTGGGCCCGTGTTTCGGCCCCCAGGTCAAACATGGGTTCGCGTGTGAAACCGTACATATTGGCAATCATATTGGAAGGGAAAGTTTCCACGGCATTGTTGAGTTCCTTGGTGGCAGAATTGAAAAACCTGCGCGAAGCGGCCAGCTTGTTTTCGATATCGGAGATCTCCTCCTGGAGCTGCATGAAATTCTGGCTTGCTTTCAAATCAGGATAGGCTTCCACGGCCACATTGAGCCCCCGCAGGGCACTGGTCAGCTGGCCTTCAGCGGCGATCTTTTCATTGATGGTCTTTGCCTGCAAGGCATTGGCACGGGCGTTTGTGATGTCGGTGAGCACCGTGCTTTCGTGTTTCATATAGCCCTTAACCGATTCCACCAGCTGTGGGATCAGGTCGAGCCTTTGCTTTAACTGCACGTCGATATCGGCAAAGGCGTTCTCACGGTTGTTTCTCAGCTTCACCAGCCTGTTATACAAACCAATGCCCAGCAATATAAGGGCGCCGGCAACGATCAGAAGAAATAACAGCATATTCTTAAAATTTTAGATGAATAATGCAGCTAATTTATGATATTTCCGAAATTGTTTGTTATGATATTGATCAAAGAAGGAAGATCGAAGAAGGAAGACGGAAAGAGAGATAGGGAGAAGGAGAGAGGGAGGGAGGCCGGGTTTATTGGATATTATTTTATTACAACGAAACGGCCTATGTATGGCTTTCCCCCTGTTATTATCTTTAAAAAATAAATTCCTGCCTCCAAATTGAAATATAACCTGTTGCCATCTTCTGTTTGCTTAAAGTCAACATGCATTAACCGTCCGTTGTTATCGTAACATTTTACTTCATGAACATTAATACTTCCGGGCAAATCAAATGAAATGAAATTTTTACATGGATTTGGATATATATTTAAAACAGCCGGAAAAGGTTCACGGGACTTCCCATAACAGGCAGCAATACCTATACCCAAAGAAGTATATATTCTTAAAGCATCCTGGCTTTCAGCATGAATCCAGTTGTTTTTATAAAGGAACATTGACGATGGGCTTGTAAGGCCCCTGTCAAGCGCATGATAAAGGGCAAATGTATCGGGAACTGCGTTATAAAAAATCTTATAACCTGCGAAAAATGGTTCGCTCATTGTAAGAACAGTGTCAAATGGCACATAATTAACTTTGTCTTGCCGGAAGTCTTTCAAAAACAACAATTGTGAATACATTTCATTTTCAGGAAAAGAACCGCCGCTCCAGACTTTTAATTCAATACAGGCCAAAGGATTGTTATAAAATGCTTTAGCAACATGAAGATACACACCGTTAGTTTGCAGTATCCCTGCCGGTTCAAAACGCTCTGCAAATTGGGTATAACCTGCTGAACTATGTCCTGATATCCAACCCCATTGAAGTCCGTCATTACTAAGCCCTATTCTGTCGTAGGCAAAGAAATTCCAGGCTGTATCACAAAATTCACTGTTAAATCCATACGGATCATATCCGTCAGATATAAGCTGACCTGTTTGTGCAGCATCGAGCCAGTATTTAAGCTGACTGGACGGATCAGCATAGGTATCCCAGCAAATCCCAAATTTTGTAAAATAATCATCCCGCGGATATCCGCAAGTTGAACGTCCTCCGGTTAATGTACCAACAAGCCTGTGCTTTTCATTAAAAAGAGGAGCGCCGGAAGAACCTAACTCTGTAGTCCCCAATTCCCAATGCGAAATTTTCCAGGTGGAATTTGGATCAAAACCCTTTCCGATATCTTCACTAATTAATGGATGGTATTCAATGGCAACCTGCTTGTAATTTCCAAAAGGGTGATGGATACAAACGGAAGGACTGGCAGTGTAATTCGTTGCATCCCAACCGGCATAATAGGGTTGATAAATAGAAGGTGGTTGTTCATATAGCTTCATTAATGAAAAATCCAGTTGATGGTCTGTAGTTGATATAAGGGTTGCCCCTGACAAGCTTTGAATTATAGTGGTCAGCCCTTCCTGGCAGCCTGTCGTTTCATAATTAAAAAGAAATAAAGCTGCAGCTGCATTTTCCGCTGAATTAATCAGGTGATGCGCTGTAAGAATATATGGTGTTTTACTGCCGCTGGTATTTCCAAGCAAAGTTCCGGTGCCCATAAGGCCATTAACAATTATTTTGCATACCGCCCGTTTTTCGGTTTGCCAAAACCGGCCATTGGTACAATTAATATCTTCGTTGCAATTCCTTATTGCAGAAGATTTACGATTTTGTTGGGATGCCATCTTAAAAACATTGCGAAAGTCATGATACACTTTGGTAATTTCTATTTCGCCAAATGAATGTTGAGAACATGGGGCATTCAGTTCTACTATAAGCCTGTCGCCCGGCACAGGCGCTGTTGATAATATCCGGGCGGGATTATTATTCCGATCCGTAAAAGCTCCTTGAAGTTGCCGGTAGCCTGGCTTATAAACAAACATATTGGTTCCCGGCAAAAGAAAATAACGGAAAGTAAGGTACAATGAATGGGCATTTTGCGACTGAATACCAATTCTCCAGACATGCCCACCGGGTGTTTCTTCCCATTGGCCTGAATGCTCAGGATTAAAATTCACCTTTACAGGACAGGCAAATTGCAAATGTTTTGTGTAACTGTCTGATGAACTGTAACCATTTACGCACAGCGGGCTGTCAACAGAAGGTAAAACTTCATAATACGCTATTTCCGGGAGGTTCTCTGTGTAGCTTAAAGGGAGGGCATTTTTATGTACCTGGCCTGAAGACTGCAAATAACAAAAACAGCAAAAACATAATATAAAGATCCAATAATGATATTTCATGAAGAGATCCCAAATATTTCAATAAATGTATTGAAAATATTGTTTACACAACAATTCCCTTTTTTACTGATGCATTCAACAACAAACGACAGACAACAGGTATTTCCCTATTTTTGGAACTAAATATTTTTGCGCCTAGAGCGACATAGGCGTAAACCCTGGTCGGGTCCTATACCATTCGCTTCGAATTTACCCCGGTAGGAAGGCCTGCAGGCATGCTCGCCACCCATCCAGCCCCCACCCCTCCATATGCGAAAAAACCCGGCGTCAATTTCAACATCTTCATACCATTCCCAGCACCACTCGCGCACATTACCTGACATATCGTATAGTCCCAGGCTATT
>CAYMJH010000144.1:0-9582 GCA_964390385.1 uncultured Bacteroidales bacterium
AGTCCCGTGAATTCTGGGGCAGGGCCATGGGATGGTACATGATGGCTATCGTCGACGTACTGGGATATCTGCCGGCCAATCATCCCGACAGGGATTCCGTTATCCTTATCCTGGAGAACACTTCCGAAGCCCTGCTTAAGGTTCGGGATCCCGCAACAGGATTGTGGTACCAGGTGCTGGATAAAGGGGGCCGGGAAGGTAACTACCTCGAGGCTTCCTGTTCCTCCATGTTCACCTACGCCTTTGCCAAAGGCGCCAGGATGGGATTTCTGCCTCCGAAATACCGCAACATTGCGGAGGAGTCTTTCCAGGCGCTGATCGATAATTTCATTGTCACCGGGGATGACGGGAATCCTGTCATGACCGGCATATGTGCTGCAGCCGGCCTTGGAGGGGATCCTTACCGAGACGGCAGCTATCAGTATTACATTACAGAGAAGAAGAGGGACAACGATACCAAGGGCGTGGCCCCGTTTATCATGGCGGCCATTGAGCTCAACCGCTGAAGCATGGTGCCCGGCATCATTTGCCTCCCCTTTTGTAAACGGTTTATTTGTGTTTTTTTGTATCTTAGTATATCATGGCAGCCCGGAAGGCTTGCCCGGAATGCAGATGAAAATCAAGTTTGAAACCTAAAATAATATAATGCTAACTATGAAAAAAAACCTGATTCATTTTAAAACGGGGACGTGTTTCCGTATTTTTTCCCTGATATTGCTGTTTTTACCCGCAGCCCTGTTCGGGCAGGTGAAAATTACGGGAACAGTTTCCGATGCCGCAGATGGTATGCCCCTGCCCGGAGCCAATATCATCATACAAGGCACAAGCCAGGGCACCGTAACTGATGCAAACGGGGCATTCTCCATGGAGGTTCCGCCTGATGCAGTGCTGGTGGTATCGTATATGGGCTACCTGTCGGAAAGCATTGATGTAGACGGTCAGACAACCATCAATGTAGTGCTCACTCCCGACCTTGCCAAACTCGATGAAGTGGTGGTTATCGGGTACGGCACCATGAAAAAGAGCGACCTCACCGGTGCGGTATCTTCCATTAAGGAAGAGGATATCAAAAGCATCAAGTCGTCGAATGCCATTGAAGCCATGCAGGGAAAAGTTGCCGGCGTCGATATGACCCGCAGCGACGGCCGTGCCGGCTCGGGATACAACATCCTCATCCGGGGAGCACGTTCATTCTCTGCGTCAAACGAACCGGTATACATAGTGGATGGCGTTGACTATGGAAGCAATATTAATATTAACCCCAATGATATCGCCTCCATGGAAGTCCTTAAGGATGCCTCCTCCACCGCTATTTATGGTTCGAGGGGCGCCAACGGCATCGTGCTGATCACCACTAAGAAGGGAACCCAGGGCAAGCCTGTAGTATCTTTCAATACATATTACGGTTATACAACTCCCTTGGGAGAACTGCATATGGGTGACAGAAATTACTTCCTGCAGATGATCCGCGATATATACCGTACCAATCATACGGCCTACTGGGATTCTGCTGATTCGCAGGTTCCAGTTGAAACCCTGCTTTATCCCGAGGAACTGGAGGGTTATGAAAACGGTACCGATTTCAATTGGGTGGATGCACAGATGAAAGAACATGGGAGCCAGCAGGATTATTACCTTTCTATTACCGGCGGCACGGAAAAAACTAATTATTCCATATCTGTCAACCATTTTTTTGAAGATAATTATATCCCAAATGATTTCTACAAAAGATATTCTCTTAAGTCGGATATCAATACCAAACTAGGTAAGCTATTCGAGATCGGTAATTCTAATTTTATTTCTTACACTAAAATAAACCGCGGGCGAGGAATTAATTACAACTTCGTTCCGCTTGTTGTCCCTTATGATTCCGCCGGCAACCTGATCCCGGTTCCGGACAGCCGTGCCCCCTTCTCCAATATGCTGATTGACCAGGATCCAAAATACCGGGCCAATGAAACTATGCGCACAGGTCTGTTTTCTTCATTTTACGGGCAAGTTAATCTGCTGCCTGGACTTTCATTTCGTTCTTCCTTTAATGTGAATCTCGATTTTCAGCGTATCGGAGATTATTCAGGTGAATATGAGGGATTGGCGAGATTAAGTACTTCCACGCTCAATCTTATTAACAGTTACAAGTGGACATGGACTAATATTCTCACCTTTGATAAAAACCTGAACGATCATCATTTTCTTGCAACAGCTGCTACAGAAACACGATATAATCTTTCTGAAAGATATTATGAATATGGGCAGGATTTGCTATTATCTGAATTTCAATGGTTTGCTATCAGAACAGGTGATCCGGAAAACCTCAGTATTACAGAGCCCAATGATGATCCCAACAACATAAAGTATCCTTACAGCAAATCTACAATGGTATCCTTTCTAGGACGTCTCCATTATGGGTATAAAGGAAAATATCTCGCGACGATAACCGGACGCTATGATGGTGCTTCACAACTTGTAGAAAAGTGGGATTTCTTTCCTTCTGTTTCATTGGCCTGGAAAATCAGTGAAGAAGATTTTATGAAAAACATTGAGCCTGTTTCCTTGCTGAAATTACGGCTGGGTTACGGTAAAACGGGGAATTCATCGGTAAAGCCCTATCAATCATTGGGGGCAACCACCGAGTATTCCATGTATTATCAGGTTGGTGTATCTGAGTCAACTATTATGGGATTCAGGACCGGTCAGCTTTCCACTATGCCAAGGTGGGAATCAACAAGTGCTACCAATTTAGGTATTGATTTCGGACTTTTACAGAATAGAATTTCCGGTAGTATTGAGTTATACAAGGTCAAAACCACTGATATCCTGCAGGAAGTTTTATTACCGCCCACATCAGCAGTTACCAGGGTACTGGAAAACATCGGCGAAACCAAGGGCAATGGTATTGAAGTCACCCTAAATTCTGTTAACATCAGTACCCCTGCCTTCAAGTGGTCCACCAGTATTACCTTCTCAAGGAGCAGTGAAGAAATAACTTTTCTGGCAGGCGGTGTAACCCAGGTTGTTGCCAACAAATGGTTTGTAGGTGAACCGCTTAAAGTTTTCTATGACTGGGATAAAATTGGTATTTGGCAGACACAAGAAGAAGATCTTGCTGCCATTTACAGCAGGGAACCGGGTGACATAAAGTTGAGGGATGTTGTTGCTGACAGCTCCATCGACGAAGATGACCGTATCGTTCTCGGAACCCCAAGGCCAAAGTGGACCGGTGGAATTAATTCCAATATGACGTATAAAAACTTTGATTTCTCCTTCTTTGTATATGCAAGGGTTGGCCATATGATCAGGGACAATGTCGACGGGTATTGGAGCCCTGATTGCCGGGAGAACTCCATAAAAAGGGAATACTGGACCCCTAACAATCCTAACAATGAATATCCGAAGGTTGATCCCGGGCTTACGCGCAGCGGTTGGAGTGAGGCCACAACCCTGCAATACAAGGAAGGCTCCTTCGTGAAGGTTAAAGATATTACATTTGGCTATACGCTACCAACCAGCATTTCATCGCGGGCAGCCATGTCTTCTTTCAGGATATACATTTCCGCAAAGAATTATTTTGTCTTTGGTAAGTATTTTGCACAAGGTCGGTACGATCCTGAATCATTAAATTCAGATGGTGAAAGCAATACCGGCTTCCCCGCTCCTAAAATGCTGGTGGTCGGTGCCAATGTTACCTTTTAAAGTAATTTGATAACAAATTCAAAAAAACGATTATGAAAGCCATTATTATATTCTTATTATTTCTGATGCTCGGGCTGACCTCTTGTGAAGATTTTCTGAAGGAAGATTTTAAAGGAGGTGTGGCCACAGAAACCTGGTATATCACTGTAAACGGTATGGAGGGATTGGTGGCATCATGTTACGCTACTTCAAAAATCTGGTTCGCAAAAGAAGAAGGCTATGATTTCAGCGAACCGGGTACGGATATCTATGACTACGGGCAGCAGCACCCGCAGCAATACCAGTTTACATATACTTCTGATTTTAATGCTACCAATTCAAGATTGGTGGTATTATGGATTGAATTTTACAAAGGGATCAATGCCTGTAACGATGCTATCGATATTCTTTCGGATCCTGATCGGACACCCTTTGATGAAGAAAAGTCCAAAACCCGTCTTTCTGAAGTGAAATTTCTAAGGGCCTTATATAATTGGATCCTCGTTGAAACCTGGGGTGAAGTTGAGTTGCGAAAAGAGCCTATTAAAGGAGTAGTTAAGACAGCAACCAAATCTTCGGTGGAGGATTTTTATACTCTTATTTTGGAAGACCTTGATTACGCAGTGGATAATCTTGGTGATAATGTTAATATGAATGTAGGCGATTATGGAAGAGTTACAAAGGTTGCCGCTATGGCCTTAAGAGCAAGAATGCGTCTTACATGGGCCTGTTATTCCAATGACCAGGCTATGTATACCGCGGCAGCTAACGATGCAGATGCTGTTATAAATAGCGGTGTTGCATCGTTATACGATAACTATGCTGATGTTTGGGATATAGCAAATGCTGATAACAACGGCGAAAATATCTGGGCTGTCAATTACTCAAGTACGCATTCATCTTATTCTTCGATCGGCGTAAGTGCATCTGAATATACTAATTATCAACGCCCGGCTGACAAACCCTGGGATGAAAGGGAAGGCGGCCACCACGGGCATCTCATGTTCGGTATGCAATATGACGTATTCCCGGGCATGACCAGGGATATCGAGAACGGCAGGCCGTTCAGAAGGTATTCCCCCACCAAATACCTGGTCGACGCCTTCCATGAAGATGTCGATGAAAGGTTTTACGGATCGTTTAAAACTGTCTGGTATTGCAATAATAATCTTACGGCCAAGTACGTATGGCCTGTTGCCGGATACCATGAGGAACTGGCCGGCCAGCCCTTGTTTGAGATTGGCGATACCTCCATATTTTTGACCAAGGAAACCTTTCCGGATGAGGTCATGGTCGGGAACCTGGCGACCAATTACTGGTTTAACGCAGAACGCGGATGGTGGTGCCTTGATTATAAGAGGATGTTCCGTGATGACGGTACAATCAGTGATAGCTCCTTCAACAGGAACCTGTTCTTTGAATTGCGCAAATTTTATGACAATACGCGACCTGCAGCCACCGACGCCGGATCACAGAACGGGAAACGCGATGCCATGGTATTGCGGATATCGGAAATGTATCTTATTGCAGCTGAAGGATTGTGGAAAGCAGGTCAGGCTGATAATGCCTACAATAACTACCTGGTTCCGCTGGCCAACAAACGTTCCTACAGCGGCGACGGTGCTGCCATGCTGGCCTCTTATGGTATCAACGGAGGCAGTGACCTGAGCATGGAGTATTTCCTCGATGAAAGGGCCCGCGAACTCTGTGGTGAACAATTGCGCTGGTTCGACCTGAAACGGCTCGGCACCGATGCCATGGTGGCCCGCATCAGGCAATACGCCGGCAATCAATTGGCACGGAAAAATTTTGATGCTCATTTTACCATCAGACCAATACCTCAGATACAATTGGATGCTATTACCAATAAGGATGAATTTACACAAAATCCGGGGTACTAAAAGTTAACTGTCAGACGACTTCAAGGTGTCTGACGGTTTTTGAACCATTGGTTAATAATTGTTATGCATACGGGAGGGACAGCGATGTTCCTCCTTTTTTATTTGGTGATTGGGTGAAGCGTCATTGCGAGGAGGCGTATAGAATGATTAAGTTTTATACAATGCTTTTGCCGACGAAGCAATCGCTTCGCACAGGCAGAACAAATAAGTACGAAAGCTGTTATTGCTATTCTTTACCATCATCCCAGAATTCCTTATATAAATCTTTCCATTCAGGATTCATTCCATTTATCAAGTCTATTTTATCCTGCCGGGAGCCGGCTTTGATTTGCTTTTCCCTGGCAATAGCTTCTTCAATGCTTGAGAAGCACTCATAATAAACGAGTTTATTGATGTTATACTTACGTGTAAAAGAATTCGGATAAAAATGTTCTTTATGCTGAGTTATTCTGGCAAAAAGATTACTGGTAACACCTGTATATAAAACGGTGTTTTTATAGGTTGTCAAAATGTAAACGCAACCACCTTTACACATAACGGTTTTTGTTAATCTAATAGGCTAAAATATAAAACTATTTTACATTAATGCCTAAAAGATTTATCATCGTCAATTGAAAATAGTGTTGCTTTTGGCTATATTTTGCTAATTCTATCCGATTGCTTCGTCGCACATAGTCATTTTGGACCATTTTCAGTATTCTGATCCGTGCTTCTCGCAATGACGCATCGGCGTTCGTCGTAGCAAGGTATGCCATAGCGTCATTGCGAGGAGGCAAACGGGATGATTAAGCTTAATGCAGTGCTTCTGCCGACGAAGCAATCGCTTCGCAAAGGCAGAACAATATGAATAGTATTACTAATTATAAACGCCTTGATTTTCCCCCTGCCTGTTCCATCCGATTGCCGCGCCATGCAACATCATTCGTTTTCATCTTCCATTATACCTCTTGCATGGCTCGCAATGACGCCTTTTTGCTCCCCGCAATGACGCACCGGCGTTCGTTGCTGCAATGACCGCTACGGCTGGTAGATCAGCTTCTCCGTCCGGATCTCCTGATCGCTTTCGATTTTTATGAGGATCATGCCCGGCTGTATTCCCAGTCCGCTGAGGTTTATCATCGTCATATCCGCGATCATGCTTTCGTAAACCAGTGTCCCGTTTATGGTATACAGCTTAACCCTGAATCTGTTTCCCGCTGACACGTCATCATGGGTTGCCTTAATGATCACATACCCCGAGCTCGGGTTCGGATAAACCAGGAAGTCCTGGTTCGCGGCAAGTTCCGATGCATCAATTCCCGAGTATTGATAATCATCAGCAAAAGGCGATCCGTTCAGGGTGGTGGATAGGGTCCAGTAGCCGAAGTAATTCGGATCGCCGGTTGGATTGCGCTCAACAGAAGTCAGGGTGTAGCCGTCTCCGTCGGCTTCTTCAGGCCAGGGAAAGTGGTCGTCGTAGGTGAAAGACAATACCTCTTTGCCTGCTGCATCGGTCAGTAATACATACTCTCCGGCGTTGTCAAAGAAATTCTCGCAATTACCGGACGGGACTTTCCCGTACATTTCATAGAAAAAGGTGGGTTTGGTGGCGATCACCCAGAACTGGCCGGGCGCCAGGATGGCGCTTTCGGGGAACCTGTAAAACACGGCCGAATCGAGCACCAGTCCCGATACATTCAATGCCACGGTGCTGTCCGTATTTTTAAACTCGATGAACTCAAATGATTTACCCTCGGTGGTGTCGGTGCCGGCGATCATATCACGGGGGTGGTAGTTTAATTCGGTGACTTTGAGCTTTGAAAGGTCATCATTTGCGGCATAGAAATCAATGTGCCTCATGGGGCTCCATGTGCCGTCCTCGCGGTAGATCCTTGCTTTCAGCACAGCCGATGCGGCAATGGTCAGCGTCAGCGGTCCGCCTGCCCCGGTGGCCGTGGCTGATAGGCTGCCACCGGCAAGGCGCGGATCTGATCCGTCCACTGTATAATATAGCTCCCCGGTGGTGTTGGGATTCCTCAAAAGTATCTCCATCGCATTATCGAGCCGGTATCGGCCAAAGGTCAGCTCTGATCCGTCATGGCTTACGACCGGGGGATTCAGCCAGCTGTATAATTTTGCCGATTTCAGCTGGTTCAGCACAAGATTGGTGCGGACAGGGAAAAAGCCGGTGCGGACTTTGTTGATCTCGGGAAGCCAGGCATTGTCTTTGGTAAAAGGCGTCGATGTCCTGGTGTCGCCCCAGCGTGCCGATTCAGCAATAACAGCCGTATCGATTTCGCTGACCCGCCTGTTGAACCGTTCAAGGGCAATACCCGGCGTCAGGGCGCCTTCCCCGGTCATGTGCAGGGCGGCGCGGTCGGCGAAACGAACCTGGTACTCCTTGTTTAATGCCAGCTTGGAATGCAGCCACTGGGGATGGAATTGCGAAAAGCTGTTTACGGTCATGTTGCTGATGGTCACCCTGTTCTCGTTGATGCCGGTACCCGGACTGACGGGATCGACCATCATGGAGTGCTCGGAGTCATGGCAGAGGAATACGAAGCCCGGTATTTTTTCATTCCGGTTATCGATGGCATAGAAATTATTGGCCATGGCGTTGCTATTGAAAGCGGAAACAGGCGCGTCGAAATTACCGGTATAAAAGATGACGAGCATATAATCAATCAGGTTGTCGATGTCAACATAAGCCTGTCCTCCGGGAAGTGCACGGCCGTTGATATCTTTGCCCAGCAGGTTGTAATAGGCCTGGTTGTCGGCAAATCCGGCCTGGCACATATTATAGATCTGCATCCACGAAGTGCTGTTGCCGTCGGTCGCTTCAATCTGGTAAGGCCAGCTGATGGCGGTGGTCTTGATGACATCGAAATCTTCCCGCGAGCCTTCGAAGTAATCTGACGCATACCTGGCCTCGGCGCGTTCTTCCGTCTGGTATATGCCCCAGTACATGCCATTTAAATACAGGTGGTAGTAACGGCCGCGGGTATAGGGCCGGTTCATATCGCGCTGTGTATCGCGGGAGAATATATCCCTCACCAGGGTGTTGTGCTCGCCGCCCGAGTTAGCCCACGAATAATTTTGTTCGCAGCGGAGGTCCATTTTATCAAATTCACTTACGCCTTCTTCTCCGAAAAGCGGATAACGAAGTTTTGTCGCTCCGTATTCTCCCCTGAAAAACAAGCGGAAAGCATGTTTCGGATAGGATCCGTCACGGCTGTAACCGCCTCTTATGCGTAAACCGGCGTTGATCTGGAATCCTTCAGTGCTGTCAGGGTAGATCAGTTCGACCGAGGTAAATCTTTCCCAGTCGAGCCCGCGTCCCCAGGCATTCACATAGATGCCGGTAGCGGGATGAAACAGGTTTTCCATATCGGTAACAATGGAAATTGAAGGAATTTCCATCAGGGCGTCATCGACCAGATCTGAATACATTGGATTATCCGTTACTTTCGGGTCCATGGCCAGGTCGATCATCTGGTTGTTTACCTGTGAGGTGGGCCACTTTCCTCCGGGATGTTGCTGTTTTTTAACGTTTTCGATGAAGATGTAGGTTTGCGTGAGAGGCTTGGCGGGTGTGAATCCCGGTTTCGTCAGCGATGCCCTTACCATATAGGCCGGGGTGGCAGCACGGCCAGTCGTATCGTCCGGATCGATATGCAGGGTGGCCGTATTCCCCGCCGATATGGCCGTAATTGAGTGCTGCGGATTGCTGCCGTCGATGGTATACAGGATATCCAGCGAGGTATCGGGGGAGGTCAGAACAAGATCAAAGGGGGCATCATAAAAGCCTGCCGGCTGTCCGAAGTTCACCCTGAGCGAATCACCGGCCTCCGGTAACGACGGAGCGGCGGTTATCTGCAGATCGAAATAGAAGTCTGTGCTGGTGAGGGAAACGTTGAAGCCCTGAATGGCCAGCACGTTATCGCCATCCACCAGGTCAATGCCGGCTGAATCCAGGTTGATGGTGACCGGCGTTCCCGATTCGTGGTTATCGGTGGCAAAGGCATTCCAG
>CAYMJH010000145.1:0-8416 GCA_964390385.1 uncultured Bacteroidales bacterium
GTTCGATATTCAATTCCGTCATCTGATTTTTTTTCCTGTTTACAGGTTCGGGACTCGCAATGACGCTGTTACATTTCATACAATGACGGCCAAGACGAGACTTTCAGACTGCATGACCTGCCTGCCGGCAGGCAGGCTGCATGACTGCATGACTGCATGACTGCATGACTGCATGACTTTATTAATTTCTCCTATCCTTTTTTTTGTTGATGGAATCCTTTTATATTTGTGGCCTCAACAAAACACTTCATCCATGAAAAAGCTTCCTTTGATATTAAGTTCAGTGAGCATTCTTGCTGTAATCATCTTATATATCCTGTTCTTTACTTCCGGCAAAAAAGCGGCAGGCCCGGGCGCTGAATTTAAGGCTTCCGGAGAAGGCCCCCTGGCTGGCGAGCTGGTCTATATCAACATTGACTCCGTGCTGAACAATTACACCATGTATATCGATTACAAAGACGAACTCGAAAGGAAAGCCAAGATCTCCGAAGCTGAATTGTCATCCAAGCAGAAAACCTACCAGAAGGATCTGGGGGATTATCAGTATAAGGCTGAACGGGGACTTATCACCCGGGCGGAAGCCCAGCAAATAGAGCAGCGCCTTCTCGGCCAGCAGCAGAACCTGATGAAACTGCAGCAGGACCTTCAGATTGAACTCGCTGAACACGAGCAGGTAAGAATTGACCTGGTGTTGAAAAGCATCATGGATTATCTGAAAGAGGTGCAACCCCAATACAACTACACCTATGTTTTTGCCAATCAGACCAACGGCGGAAGCATATTTTACGGCAACGACAAACTTGATATTACCAAAGATGTTGTCAGGGGATTAAACGAAAAATACAGCCGGGTCAAGAATTCCGAAAAGAAATAAGACCATGTCCTTTGCTGATGCCTATCTCAGCAAACAACAAGGCAAGTTACACCCTATCCACGATCCGCCCTCGCATGCACTACGATATGCCGTGATCATCCCGGCCTTCAGGGAAGAAAACGTTGTCACCGTCCTTGATTCACTCCGGCGCTGTGCGCGACCTCAAGGTTCCGTAGAGGTTATCGTCGTTGTGAATGCCCCCGAAAATGCCGATCGGGATACCCGGGAAATTCACCTCAGGACATTGGAGACCGTTGAAAAATTCAGCCATTCCTTTTATGAGGACGGATTCCGCTTTTACGCCCTCGATGCGGCTGAACTGCCGCATCGTCATGCCGGCGTCGGACTGGCACGTAAGATTGGAATGGACGAGGCTGTGCGCCGTTTTAACAGCCTGTCGCAATCCGGCGGATTGCTTATCTCATTGGATGCCGATTGTATCTGCGATGCCGACTATTTCACCGAAATAGAAAGATGCCATGAATCTTTTCCCCTCGCCAACGGTTTCAACCTGTATTTTGAACACCCGGTCACCGGACATGAATTTCCCGACAGGGTTTACCAGGGCATCATTCAATATGAGCTTCACCTGCGTTATTATATCCAGGGCCTGCGGTATTCCGGTTTCCCTTATGCCTTTCATACGGTAGGCTCCTGTTATGCCGTGAGAGCCTCAGCTTACGTGAAACAGGGCGGGATGAACCGGAGGAAATCAGGTGAAGATTTCTATTTTCTGCATAAGATCATTCCCCTGGGAGACTTCCATGAGATCAACACCACACGCGTGATTCCTTCTTCCCGCCCGTCCCTTCGCGTACCCTTCGGCACAGGTCCCACCCTTCAACAACATCTAACCGATAAAACCAGGGTGCAGCTGACTTACCATCCGGCATTATTTGAAATCCTGCGTGACTTTTTTAACCTTGCCACCAGGTTTTATAAACAGAAGCCCGAAACAATATCCAGCCTGGTACAATCGCTGCACCCGGTGCTGGCAAAATTCCTTCAGTCAGTTGACGGCCCGGGCAAATTAAAAGAAATCAATGCAAACTGCAGTTCGCCCGCCACTTTTATGAAACGTTTTTATAACCGGTTCGACGGGTTTACGGTGCTTAAATTCCTGAATTTTGCATCAGCCCACGGATTCCCGCGGATTGGCATTGGAGAGGCCGCCCGGCGCCTGCTGACCATGAAGCAGATTAAGGTGCCCGCTGATACGGATCATAGCCGGCTTTTAACTATTTACAGGGAAATGGAAAGGAGGGAATCCTGGGTCAGTCCTCTTCAACGATGATGAAAATATCCTCGTTGTCTTTTTTCATCAGGTATTGTTCCCGGGCGAATTTTTCCAGGTTTTCGTTATCGGTCTTCAGCTCCCTGATTCTCTTGCGGTCTTCTTCAATCTTCTTCATATAATACTCCCTTTCCTGCATCAACTGTTCATATTCGCCATTCAGTTTCCTTCGTTCCAGCAGGTTGTTCTGGTCAAAAAACAACATCCAAAGGAAAAAAATCAGCAGCGAAAGGATATACTTGTTCTTCAGGAACCTGAAAAACTTCCCCGAAGGCAATGTCCGCCTATAATATTTCGCTTTGTCAAAGCCTTTCATAAAAATGCATCCTTATCTTCACGCTAACCTGATGCAAAGGTAATCATTACCTTGTTACTCAAAAAGCTCCGGCAATAAACTTTTCGACGGGCATCCGGTCTTTATCAACAAATACAACCCCCCAACGGGATTTTGAACACCCCGCCGGGGGTCAATGTATAATAAATATCATTTTTTTCGTTACCTGCCTGCCTTACTTTTATTGAGTAAAACCTAAAAAAACATTGCCTATGACCTCTTCAGGTTTTTTCCAGGTTCCCCTGCCCAAAAATGAGCCCGTGCTGAATTATGCACCGGGTGCTCCCGAAAGGATCAAGCTTAAAAAAGCCATCGAGGAACTGTTATCCAAACAGGTTGAAATTCCCATGTTTATCGGTGGCAAAGATGTTAAAACCGGTAAACGGGTAGAGATCAGGGCACCTCATGACCACAGCCACATCCTCGGTTATTACCATGAAGGGGATGAAAACTCGGTAAAACAGGCCATTGATGCATCGCTTGCTGCCCGTGAAAAATGGGCCTCCATGCCATGGGAACATCGTGCATCCGTATTCCTGAAGGCAGCTGATCTGTTGTGTGAGCCTTATTACTGGACCAAAATCAATGCAGCCACCATGCTGGGCCAGTCTAAAAACGTATTCCAGTCGGAGATCGATGCCGTTTGCGAATTGGCTGATTTCCTCAGGTTCAATGCAAAATACATGACTGAGATATACGGTTTCCAGCCCATCTCTCCTTCCGGGATCTGGAACCGGCTCGACTGGAGACCCCTCGAAGGTTTTATTTTTGCCCTTACCCCGTTTAATTTCACCTCCATAGCAGGAAACCTGCCCTCTGCACCTGCCGTGCTGGGTAATGTAGTCGTGTGGAAACCCTCCAAAGCCCAGATCCTGTCCGCCAGGGTAATCATGGAATTGTTCAGGGATGCCGGATTGCCTGAAGGTGTGATCAACCAGGTTTTTGTTCCCGGACCCGTGGCCGGAAACGCGGTTTTCTCCCATCCCGATTTTGCAGGCTTCCATTATACCGGCTCAACCGAAGTGTTCCAGGGTATATGGAAAACCATCGGCAGTAATATTTTCCGGTACAAAACCTACCCCAGGATCGTTGGGGAGACCGGGGGAAAAGACTTTGTCATGGTTCATCCCTCGGCCCATCCCAACCAGGTATCAACGGCACTGGTCCGCGGGGCCTTTGAATACCAGGGGCAGAAATGTTCGGCTGCATCAAGGGCCTATATTCCTGAATCGCTCTGGCCGCAAATCCGTGATCTTATGATGGCTGACCTTGCCACCTTTAAAATGGGAGGGCCAGAAGATTTCTCCAACTTCATCAACGCGGTCATCGATGAAGCCGCATTCGATAAACTGTCCGGCGTAATTGACAGGATTAAGAAGGAAAAAGTCGCCAACATTATCGCGGGTGGAAATTATGATAAATCCGTGGGTTATTTCATCGAACCCACTATAGTTGTCACCGAAGACCCAACCTATTTTGCCATGCAGGAGGAATTCTTCGGTCCCATCTTAACGGTATATGTTTATCCTGACAATCAATATGAAAAAGCCCTGGAGCTGTGCGATAAAACATCCATTTACGGTCTTACCGGGGCTATCTTCGCCACCGACCGCGAGGCTATTAACCTGGCTTCCCAGAAGCTGATCCATGCCGCAGGCAACTTCTACATCAACGACAAGCCTACCGGCGCCGTTGTAGGACAGCAACCCTTCGGCGGATCAAGAGGATCGGGGACCAATGACAAGGCGGGATCTGTACTCAACCTGCTCAGATGGGTAAGCCCGAGGGCCATCAAGGAAAATTTTGTACCGCCGACGAGCTATAAGTATCCGTTTATGGATGAAAAATGATTATGGAAAATAAGTCTGCTGGTCTGCTAGTCTTCTAGTCTGCTAGCCTGTAACCTGTAACCTGTAACCTTTAGCCTATGGCGCATACACAATCTTGCCGGAATGCGTGCCTGTGGAGCCGTTGATGGTAATAACATACAACCCGGCAGCCGGAAGCATCTCTGACAAATCCAGCAAAACCTTACCCTCGAACCTGGTTTTGTAAACCACCGAACCGGTCAGCCCGGTGATGGTCAGTTGATGGCTTTCAGCCCAAGGTTCCTGAGCCGGTTCAATGATCATATACCGGATGCTGGGATTGGGATATATCCTGAAGTCACCAGGTCCGGAGGTGGAAGTGATAGATTCGATTCCAACCATGCTGTAGTCATCGGAGAAAGGTGATCCGTCTATTCGCGAAGAGATCATCCAGTAACGGCTGTCATTCGGATTCAGGATCGGGTCAACACGATTTGCCGACAGGGTGTATCCCTGGCCATCAGCTTCAACCGGGAATGGCAAAGCATCGTCATACAGAAAATCGAGCACCTTGTTTCCCTGTTTATCATGAAGCAACACATATTCTCCGGCATTGTCAAAGTAATTTTTACAATTACCGGTAGCCACCTTGCCATATTTATCATAAAAATAACCGGGTTTTGTCGCAATGACCACAAACCTGCCGGGAGTGAGCAAGTAACCATCTGGAAATTCATAATAAACCGCTGAATCCAACACCAGTCCGGAAAGATCAATGGTTGTTTCACCGGTGTTCTTAAACTCAATGAATTCATAATATTGGCCTGAAACCGTATCGGTCCCCTTTATCACATCCTGCGGATGATAGTGCAGCTCGGTAACCATTAACCCGCTCAGGTCGTTGTTCGTCGAAAAGAACTTTATCTGGCGCATGGGGCTCCATTTTCCGTCCTTGTAAGCCCTGGCATTCAATACACAAGGGGCATTCAGGACCATGGAAAACTCCCCGTCCACCGCAATGGCTTTTGCAGAGATCTCTCCGCCGATAAGCCTGGGATCGGAATCATCCAGGGTGAAATAAACCTGCCCGCCCGTGTTGGGATTTCTGATACTTATCACGGCGGAACTGCCAAAATAAAAATGACGATCCGTAATGGCTGAGCCCGCATGGCTTACCGTTGGCGGTTTCAGCGACGGGAACAGACCGGCGTCTTCCAGCTGATTAAGCACAATATCCGTGCGGTAGGGGAAAAACTCATACTGTACCGCTTCAATCTCGGGAATCCAGGTATTATTTTTTGTATAAGGAACGGAAGTCCGTGCATCCCCCCAGCGTGCCGATTCTGCGATGATGGCTGTCTCAATCTCGGCAACCCGTTTGTTGAACCTTTCAAGGCATTTTCCGGGTGTGAGAACGCCATTCTCCGTCATATGCATCATAACCCTGTCGGCAAAGTGCATCTTGTATTCCGCGTTAGCCGTGAGCTTGTAGTGCAGCCACTGGGGATGAAAGACAGAAAAGCCTGAAACATACATCGACAGGTTGACCCGGTCTTCATACAGTCCGATACCCGGCCCCACGGGATCAATCATCAGAGCATGCTCGGCATCATGGTTGAAAAACACATAACCCTTTGATTTGTCACTCCGGTTGTCAATCGCGTAAAAATTGTTGGGCCCCGAATTTCCACCGAATGAGGAAGTCGGTGCATCGAAATTGCCGGTGTAAAATATCGTGAGCATATAATCGATGAGGTTGTCAACATCTACCAGTACCTCCGAGTTTTTGACGGAATTGCCCCAGGCATCCTTGCCCATGAGCCCGAAATAGCTGGCATTGTTTGCAAAGCCGGCAGTGCAAAGGTTATATATCTTCTGCCAGTTTTCCAGTGTTCCGTCAGTGGCCTCAATCCGGTAACTGTAATCTTCGGTGTTCACCTTTACAACATCATAGTCGGTTGAACTGTCGCCGAAGTAATCAGCGGCAAACCTTGCTTCAGACCGTTCCTGGGTCTGAAAAATACCCCAGTACATGCCATTCAGGTAAAGATGGTAATACCGGCTCCGGGTATAAGGCTGCCCCATGTCACGCTGTGTGTCCCTTGAGAACACTTCCCTCACCAGGGTATTGTGTTCACGGTCGTAATTAGCCCATGAATAATTCTGTTCGCAACGCAGGTCGATTTTATCGAACTGACTGACGCCTTCATCACCGAACAGGGGAAATTCGAGTTTTGCATCCCCATATTCTGCGCGAAAAAACAAGCGGAATGCATGCTTGGGATAATCATCGTGCCGGCTCCACCCGCCCCTGATACGCAGTCCCGCATTGACCGAAAAGCCGGGTGAACCGTTTGGGTTGATCAATTCCACGGAGCAGAAGCGTTCCCATTCCGGCCCGTGCCCTGAGGCATTGACATATAAACCGGAATCGGGATCAAAAAGCGAACCCAGGTCGGTAACCACGGAAACGGACGGGAGTTCCAGCAGGGCTTCATCCATTTCACCCGAATAAAGAGGATTGTTCACCACATCGGCATCCATTTCAAAGTCAAGGATCTGACCGTTTACATTGTATGTCGGCCAGTTTCCGCCCGGGTGCTTCTGATTTTTCACTTGTTCAATGAAAATATACGTTCGGGTAACAGGCAGTGAAACCGAATCACCGGACCATTTAATTGAAGCCCTTACCATGACAGCCGGTGTTTTTGGCCGGCCTACCGAACTGGCCGGATCGATCAGAATGCTGACCTGGTTCCCGGCCTGGACGGCAGTGGAAGAGGTCTGCGGATTGCTTCCGTCGAAGGTATAAATAATACTTGCAGCTCCATTGGATGAAGTAAGGGTAAGTGTAAAAGAAGTACTATAAAATCCTGCCGGGTGACTGAAAACAATACTGTCGCCCTGTGCAAAGATGATTTGAACGTTTAAGAATATTACTGCCGATGATATCGTAAGAAACCTGAGAATGTCCACGGGATTTACCTTTCCTCCTTATTGATATGAAATGAATACATGCCGGATCATAATAATACTATACGATGCCGGCGTAAATATGTTTCCGGGTGTCAATAATACAAAAAGAAACGATACCTGATACTATGACCCTTAATCATAAAAAAACCCTAACATTTTTTCACCGGCAGCATTGCTTTCAATCACATACCCAACATGCGCTAAGAAATTGATCCCTGATCATGAGACAATCTCACCCTATGCTTATGCTTTTACTATCCGATATATTTTATTCAGTTGCATCAATCGTTATCGTTGCCTCAGGCAATCCGGGTGAATCCGCCCTTAGTGTGATCCTGCCCGGATCGCGGGTGCTTTTAACGACAACCATTGCCCGTCCGTTCCATGCTTTCCGGGAATTGCCGACATAGGGATCATTGTCCTTTAAATTCGCATTGTCCACGCCAACGATCTCTCCGGGTCCGGTCACCTGAAAGGTGATCCTGTTATCCGCACCGGGCTGTATGATGCCTTCCTTATCGGTTATTTCAACTAAAACATATGAAAGATCCTGGCCATTTGCCAATAGTCCGGTCCGGTCGGCTTTCAGCTTTATTTCAGCGGCCCGGCCAGCAGTTTTTAAGAGGGTGAAGGCTGCTTCCTTACCATCCTCAACACCGGCAGCCTTTAAAATGCCCGGCGCATAAGGCAGAGCAAAAACAGCTTTGAATTCCTGTTCCCGGCTTGTCAGCTGCTCCCCGATGAGCCGGTCGTTGAGGTAAAGCCTGACTTTCGGATATTTTGAATACACCTCAACCTGCATTTCTTTTCCTTCACGGCCCGGCCATGTCCAGCTTTCCCACGAAGGCCATACAGCCCAGGCGGTCAGCCTGATTTCCCCGTTATCAGGATTTGGCTCCCTGACCGCCATATAGAGTTTTTCGGTGCCGTTATACAACAGGCTGCGATAATGTGATACAGGCTTTCTCCACCCGGTCAGGTCAATATCGCCGCAGTATGCCCCATGCCACGGATAACGGTCGTTGATCCAATGTTCGACGGCCTCTTCACCCGGATAGTAATAAGCCCCGATGCCTGCCTCTCCCAGGTAATCCAGTGCCGTCCATACAAAGTCGCCGATAAGGTAAGGG
>CAYMJH010000145.1:8459-9529 GCA_964390385.1 uncultured Bacteroidales bacterium
ATATCCCAGCAATAGAAAGCATCCCGGGGATAAGATTCCGTCTGAACCATGATCCGCGAGGGAACCCTTTCATGATCAGACTCAGCATACTGCAGCTGATAATTATATCCGCCGATATCATGCGCGGCGAACAGCGGATCGAAAATTTCCCAGCCCTGTCCCCAGGTGGTCATGGCCGAGGTAACCGGACGGGTAGGATCAAGGCTGCGAACAGCCTGTGCCAGCATGGTTGCCGTTTCAACAGCTCCGGGACTGGTCCTTTCGATAATTTCATTCCCTATGCTCCACAGTATTACAGCGGGGTGGTTTCTGTCGCGGAGGACCATGGACTCCAGGTCCCGCTTCCACCAGGCATCAAAATAGTTGGCATAATCATGGGGGGTTTTGCCTTCCCTCCAGCAGTCAAATGACTCATCGATGACAAAAAGCCCCAGCCGGTCACAGGCGTTCAGAAATGCCTCTGAAGGCGGATTATGCGCCGTACGCACGGCATTGAAACCGGCGGCCTTGATCAATTCCACCTTGCGTTCTTCAGCCCGGTCATATGCCCTGGCTCCCAGGCAACCATTGTCGTGGTGCACACAACCTCCGTTCAGCAGTACCTGTTGCCCGTTCAGTTCAAACCCGTTCCCTGTGCTGAACTTTATCGAACGGATACCAAAGGTTTCAGTGGTGGCATCGACGGTTTTGTTTCCCTGCATCACCCTGATATGAGCCTGGTAAAGGGAGGGGCTTTCCGGTGACCATAACACAGGTTCCGCTACCGTGATGGTCTGCATCACTTCTTCTTCGCCATCCGGCTGCAATTCAACTGCCGCCTTATGGCTGCCTGCATCTTCGTTGTTCCTGCCGGTCAGCTGCGTTAACAGCACGATGCGCTGAAGTGAAGCAGTCTCGTTTTTTATCAACGTTTTCACCTGTACGGTCGCTCTTTCCGGGCTTAGCTCAGGGGTTGTGATGGAAACTCCCCAATGGGCTATGTGCACCGGGTCAGTCACCAGGAGCCACACATGGCGGTATATGCCCGAACCGCTGTACCACCTTGAATTCTTTTGCTGTGAATTATCGAC
>CAYMJH010000146.1:0-9476 GCA_964390385.1 uncultured Bacteroidales bacterium
GCCAGCGGGGGACATCTTGCTAATCAAACTTTTGGATTAATAAAGAACATTTTGCTTTTATTATTGAGATATAATTGCACAAGAAAATTGTTTGGCAAAAAGGTAAGCAATGGCGATGTCCCCCGCTGGCGGGGGGTTGGGGGGTGGATATATTCCTCAATCGATCGGTTCTGAGGAGTGACTGCACCATGACATGCATTCTATCATTGTACTTTTGCAATTGCATTGACAGGGACCTCAATCATCCTCCCTGTTCCCATCGGCACATATTGATCTCCGTATGCTTCTTTAAACAATTCAATAGCTTTATCGCCCGTGCAGTGGGTAGCACCGCATTTTTTGACACCCAGGGCTTTGAATTCCTGAATGATCTGTCGGATGCCGTCATCATTGGTTTGTATCAGGTGAAAACCACCTAAAACCATATATACATTTTTATGCCGTATTTCTTTTGCCTTTTTAATCATATTCACAATGCCCGGATGGGCGCAGCCGGTAATAACAACCAGCCCGCTGTCGGTATCGATAACCAGCGATTGTTCATTGGCAATGCCGGCCATTTCACCGGTTGTATAAACATGCTCGCAGATGTTGACCGGCCCGCTCACCAACACCGGGGTTGCACCTCTGCCTTTGATCTCCCTGCTGAAATTTTCGGGAAACGAAGCCCCGAACCATACCGTAACAGCCGGATTTTTGTCCAGTACAGCATTGAGTCCCCCGGTATGATCCAGATGGTTATGAGAGATCACAATAAGATCATAACGGTCGTAACCGATTTTCAGGCTGTCCATATTCCGAAGCTGGATGTCGCCCTTTTGCCCGGCATCAAACAGGATATTTTTTTCCGTGCCTTCAATCAGGCATGAAAAGCCCCAGTCGGGGGTCGTATTGGGGGTAAAGGTATAATTATCATAAATGACGGTTATGGTGATCTGTTCTGAATGCTGAGCAGAGGCCGAAAGGGCAAATATCAAAAACAGGAATGCACACAATGAGGTTCCTTTTTTCATAGTTGTAATATTAGACACAGGTTCAATGTCAGATAAATGTACAAATTTCGTGACAGAATATTAACAGATATAATAATGATCGGATGAAATGGTAAGATACGATTAATTAAAGAGACGCGATGCATCGCGTCTCTACAACCGTGTTTCAAAAAATATTTGCTATTTCACCACCATGCATTTCCGGGTTTGGATGAAATTGCCGGTTATTAACCGGTAATAATATATACCACCCTGTGATCCGGTCGCATCGAATAATATAACCTCCTTTTTTATTACCTTTGCGCCTGATTTCATCAGCGATGTATAAAAATAAGTTCTACACCATCGCAATCGATGGCTATTCTTCCTGCGGCAAGAGCACTTTTGCAAAGGCTATTGCCCGGGAGCTGAATTTGTTGTATATCGACAGCGGTGCCATGTATAGGGCTGTGGCGCTTTACTGTTTGGAAAACAAGATTTATCAGAACGGGGAAACCGATCTTGGGAAGCTTAAAACAGCTTTACCCTCGCTTAAAATCGGGTTTCGTAAAAATGACACCAACGGCAACCAGGATACATATCTGAATGGCCGCAATATAGAAAAAGAGATCAGAAGTGTGGAGGTCTCAGAGGCAGCTTCAACCTTAAGCAAGATCAGGGAGGTCCGTGAACGTCTGGTTAGCCTCCAGCGGAGCATGAGTCAATCTGAAGTCTTGTCAAACGGGATTGAAGGTGTGGTCATGGATGGCCGTGACATCGGCACCGTGGTTTTTCCGGATGCCGATCTGAAGATTTTTATGACGGCCGATCCGGATATCCGGGCAAAAAGGCGGTATGACGAGCTGGTGACAAAGGGTATGAAAGCAGACTATGATGAAGTCCGCAACAATGTCATATTCCGGGATCATCAGGATGAAACCAGGAAGGAGAGCCCTCTCCGCAAAGCTGATGATGCCCTGGTGCTTGACAATAGCCATATGACGGTGGCAGAACAGATGGAATGGTTCAGGAACAAATGGAATATCATTCTGTTAAAACATGAGGGTGGAAATTGATCCGCGTGCCGGATTTTGCTTCGGCGTAAAGAAAGCCGTAAAGGCGGCCGAGGAAATACTGGCAGCTGACGGACATCTTTATTGCCTGGGCGATCTTGTCCATAATGAAGAAGAGCTTCGGCGGCTGACTTCACTAGGTTTGAAAACGGTTAACCAGGAAGAATTTAAAGACCTGAGAAATTGCAAGGTGCTGATCAGGGCTCACGGCGAACCTCCGGAAACATACGAAACAGCCCTGCGGAACCATATCGAACTGATCGATGCCACCTGTCCCGTTGTGCTGAAACTGCAGGACAGGATTGAAAAATCATATGAAGAAATCAGGGATTCAGGAGGCCAGCTGGTGATTTTCGGGAAAAAAAGCCATGCAGAGGTTCGCGGACTGGCAGGACAAACGGGATATAAGGCTGTGGTGATTGAAAAAACGGAAGACCTGGACAAACTTGACTACTCGAAACCCATTCACCTGTATGCGCAAACTACCATGAACCGGCAGGATTACGAAGCGATAACGACTGAGGTAAAGAAACGTATGGAAGCTGCCGGGACTGTTACGGAAAGATTTCGTTGCACCCAGTCGATCTGCCAGCAGGTTTCAGGCCGTGTACCTTTGTTGCGCGAATTCTGCAAACAATTTGATTGCATATTGTTTGTCAGCAGCCCGAAAAGCTCCAACGGGAAAGTCTTGTTTGAAGAATGCAAAGGCGTTAACAAAAATGCCTGGTTCGTAAATAATCCTGACGAGATCAGACAGGATTGGTTTCATCCGGGTTCATCCGTGGGCATCACGGGAGCAACATCAACTCCCGGCTGGCTGATGGAGAAGGTTGCACAACGGGTAAAAGAGGTTTTGATTTGATTAAAGATTAAGGATCAAAGATTGAAGATCGAAGATTGAATACACTACGAAAATGTAATTTTCGGCAATTAGTGAAATTTTAGGTTTTTAAACCTTTGATATATAATATATTAGAAATGTCTTATTCGTGCTTTCGTGGCAAAAATATTTTTCAGAGCAAACTCAATCTTAGGAAAAAAATATAAATCTTTGTACTTAAATATTTGATTACTATATGGAAGAGATCAGCATTAAGAAAGTTGGCGTATTGACTTCAGGAGGTGACGCCCCGGGTATGAACGCTGCCATTCGCTCCGTTGTGAGGGCAGGCATTCACCATAAGCTGGAGGTATACGGTATCCGCAGGGGATACCAGGGAATGATAGACGGCGATATGGTGAAGCTGGAATCTGCTTCTGTAAGCGGCATTATCCAGAAAGGCGGCACCATATTGCAGACTGCACGCTGCAAGGAATTTATGACTCCCGAGGGCCGTAAAAAGGCCTATGACCAGCTTTGTGCCTTCGGCATTGACGCTGTCATCGTGATCGGCGGTGATGGTTCATTTACCGGCGCCGGCCTCATGTCGAGGGAATACGATATCCCGTTTATAGGCATACCCGGCACCATTGACAACGACCTTTACGGAACTGATTATACGATAGGTTTTGATACAGCCCTGAACACAGTTGTAAATGCCGTTGATAAGATTCGTGACACCGCCACATCGCATGGCAGGATCTTTTTCGTGGAAGTCATGGGGAAAGAGGCAGGGTTTGTCGCCTTAATGGGCGGAATTGCCAGCGGGGCGGAAGGCATACTTATCCCTGAAGAAAGGGGTCAGCTTGAAAAGCTCAGAAAATATCTTACCGAAAGAGCCAGGCTGAAAAAATCAAGCATCATACTGGTTGCCGAGGGAGAAGACGAAGGAGGTGCCATGCCTATAGCAAAAAAGATCAGGGAGGAATTCCCGGAATATGATATCCGGACTACCATTCTTGGCCATATTCAGCGCGGCGGATCGCCCTCTGCCATTGACAGGATCAATGCCAGCCGCATGGGGGTTGCAGCCATAGAAGCCTTGCTCGATGACCAGAAAAGTATCATGGTGGGACTGGTCAACAATGAAATTGTTCATGTGCCGCTGAATAAGACCATTAAACTTGACAAGGATGTAGACAGAGAGTTGCTGGGGATCGCGGATATGCTCGTTTGAGTATTTGTTGATTTGCCTTGCCCTCCGAATCCCGATTCATCGGGAGAAGGAGGGGTGATTGGGTGATTTGAAAATTTGAAAATTTGAAAATTTGAAAATTTGAAAATTTGAAGATTTGAGGATTTGAAAATTTGAAGTTGGCAGATAACTATGAATAGTGAAAAGTGAAAAACTAAAAGTGAAAAGTGGGGGAATAGCTTTTTAGGTGTTTAGGCGTTTAGGCATTACCTAAAATACTAAATTGCTAAACCGCTAAAAAGCTAAACACTTAAAATCCCGACTGCAAGACTGCAAGACTTCATGACTAAGTTTATTCATTCAAACAATCAACCAATTAACCAATCGACAAATATTGCCCCCTGGTACATCGACGTCATCCTGCCCCTTCCGCTGCCGGGATTGTTCACCTATCAGATCGCGGATGATCAGCTGAGCCAAGCACAACCCGGTGTCAGGGTTATCGTTCCCGTGGGAAAGAAGAAGCTTTACACTGCGCTGATCCACCATGTCCACCGGCAGAAGCCACAGGATTACGAGGTCAGACCGGTCCATGGCCTCCTCGATCACGAACCTGTCATTAATGTTTTCCAGCTTAAGCTATGGGAATGGATGGCGGAATATTATATGTGCAGCCCGGGGGAAGTTTACCGTGCTGCCATGCCTTCGGGCTTTAAAGCTGAAAAGAAGGCCTATAAAGCCAGAACAGCGTGGTATGTGAACCTTAACAAACGCTGGCAGTCCGATGAAAAACTCAATTCCTTGCTCGATACCCTGGCAAAGGCCCCCCAACAGCAGAAATTTCTGATGCTGTACCTGGAATCTTCTGGTTATGATGAAACCAGGCCTCCGGCCTGGATTGAAAAATCAATCCTGATGAAAGGGATGACATCGGGAGATACTGTTTTGAAGAGCCTGGTGAAAAAGGGTATACTGGATGTTCAGCTGCAGGAGGTTTCAAGACTGGTAAGCTATGATAGTGAACGGCATGAACCGGTTACCCTGAACGAAAGCCAGGCAAAAGCCCTTGATGAAATCAAACGCGGCTTCAGCGACAAGGAAGTGGTTTTGTTGCACGGTATCACCTCCAGCGGGAAAACCGAGATCTATATCCACCTGATGCAGGAACAAATTGAAAAGGGAAAACAGGTGCTGTATCTTCTCCCTGAAATTTCCCTGACAACACAGATCATAACCCGGCTCAGGAAAGTTTTCGGCAACAGGGTAGGAGTCTATCATTCAAAATTCTCAGGCAATGAGAGAGTCGAGATATGGAATAACCTCAGCCGGAAGCACACCGGCACAAATGAGCCTTACCAGGTCATACTCGGGGCGAGGTCTTCATTGTTCCTCCCCTTTGAAAATCTGGGTTTGGTGATTATCGACGAGGAACATGAAAATACCTACAAGCAATTTGATCCTGCCCCCCGCTATCATGCCAGGGACACGGCTATTATGCTAGCAAAGCTTCATGGCGCCAAGGTATTGCTTGGATCTGCAACACCATCGCTTGAATCCTATTATAATTACATGGCCGGCAAATACGGATACGTTGAGCTTTCGAGCCGGTACCTCGACCTTCAGCCCCCCGAAATCAGGGTAGTCGATATCCGCGAAGCCTACCGAAAAAAGCAGATGAAATCCCATTTCTCGGTTTCCCTGCTGGAAGCCATCGGAAATTCGTTGCAGCAGCAGGAGCAGGTAATCCTCTTTCAGAACAGGCGCGGATTTTCGCTGTACCTGGAATGCGGTGACTGCGGCCGGGTTCCCCGGTGCCAACACTGCGACGTGAGTCTTACCTACCATAAGAAAGACAGGACCCTGGTTTGCCATTACTGCGGCTATTCGACTGCCATACCTGTCGTTTGCGGGAATTGCGGAAGCCCAAGGCTGCAGACGAAAGGCTTCGGAACCGAAAAAATTGAGGATGAAATAAGCCTGTTTTTCCCGGAAGCCAGGGTGGCGCGGATGGACCTTGATGCTGTGAGATCGGTGAGGGCACTTGAACGTACCATTGCCGGTTTTGAAAGAGGGGATATCGATATCCTGGTCGGCACCCAGATGATCTCAAAAGGCCTTGACTTTGATAATGTAAGCCTGGTAGGTATCCTGAATGCCGATAATATGCTCAGCTATCCTGACTTCAGGGCAACGGAAAGAAGCTTTCAGCTTATGCTTCAGGTAAGCGGCCGGGCGGGACGAAAGAACAAAAGAGGATCGGTGATCATCCAGGCATTCGACAGCAGCCTGTATTTGTACAACCTGTTGATCAGTCATGATTACAAATCCTTTGCAAAAATTCAGCTTTCCGAAAGGAAGAGTTTCCACTATCCTCCCTATGCCAGGCTGATTGATATCACTTTAAAATGCAGGGATAAAGATAAACTGGACCAGGCGGCAGATAGGCTGGCGGCAGGGTTGAAAAAGCAATCCGACAGCCATGTCATGGGACCTGAATATCCGCTGATCGGAAGGATACGGGACTACCATCTGAAGCGAATCCTGCTCAAAACGGATAAGGAAAGATCCGTTGCACGGGTTAAGGATGCCATGCAGCAAGCCATTAAGGATTTATACCTTCACATCGATTTCAGGCCTGTAATCGTTTCGGTGGATGTGGACCCGGCGTAGGGAGAGAAGGGCAAAATAATCCCAAAAAAGATTATCTTGCTTTTGGATTTCAATGCCGGATTAAAAGTAATAAAAAAAATGAAAAAAAGCCTTGTCTGCCTGCTTATAGCCCTTGTGTGCATAGTGGGATTCTGGCAGGTGGCCTTTTTTGCGCAGACCTTAAAATATGATATACTGGATGGATACCTGCCCGGGCATTTCTTTCTGAGCGAATGTCTCAGGAATAACATTTTCCCGTTGTGGAATCCATATCAGCAACTGGGTTTTCCTGTTTATGCCGATCTCATCAACACCCATTATATCGTTAACCAGTGCATAGCCAGGTTGTTCCCCTACACCAACATCACCTTTCATGTTCTCTTTGTCGTTTATCTTATCCTGGCTGGTACAGGCGCTTTTCAACTGGCACGAAAGCTTGCCGTATCAGAAAGGATGAGCCTGCTCATCGGCATTGCCTATCCGCTGTCCGGGTTTTTCACCGGGAATGCCCAGCATATGCAATTCATCATCGGAGCCGCCTGGCTCCCCTTTGCTTTGCTCTTCTTCATAAAACTTGCGGATGACGGGAAAGTGAAGCAGATGCTGCAGTTTGTTTTATTCACCTGCCTGCTGATCACGGGCGGTTATCCGCCAACGGCTATTTTGCTGGCCTATATACTGGCTGTCCTCTACGTAGTTCTCATGATCAGGTTTTTCAGGGAAAGGAGGGCCCGTCACGCGGTCGTTTTTTCCATGAACCTGCTGGCAGGGGTTTTCCTTATTATTGCATTGTGTTCAGGGCTTATTATAAGTCTTTGGCAGTCCTCACCTTTTGTATTCCGTTATGGGCAGCTTGCCTACGAGACCTCCGTCACCAATCCGTTTACCCCCGGTTCACTGATCTCCCTGATCTCCCCGCTGACACCTGCCGTGAAACCGGACTTGTTCAACACCGATCTTTCGATGAACAACCTGTATTTTGGCACTCCCCTGCTTATGCTATTCCTCTATGGCTTGTTTCATCGCCAAAATATGCAGGGATGGTTCCTTCTTTCAACCGGGTCCCTTATCCTGCTGGTTTCTTTCGGGGATCATTTCTTCCTTCATAAATATCTTTATGACCACCTGCCTTTGTTCGACAAATTCAGGCATCCCAGCAACCTGAGGATATTCACTATCCTGGCATTCCTGCTTTATGCCGGTATTCAGGTCACCCGGTACAACCCGGTTGACGATGGCAACGGATCGCTGTTCCGGAAGACCTATTGTCTTTTTCTTTGCATCATTGCTGCTGCATGGGTTTTATCCGCTGCTGTCATACTCCGCCGGGCGGCCGGCCCGGTTGATTTCATGCCGACGCTGGAAGCACTTTATCGTGACTATGGCATCTTCGGACCCCTCTTTTTTCAGACTTCACTGATTCTGATCCTTAACACCGCATGGCTGTATTTCATGGTAATCAGGAGAAAGCCTGCCCTATTCTTCCCTTTGGCGCTGGCCGTGACAACAGTGGAAATGATCGCATTTACACAGCTTAACATTCGCTATACGGTGACCGCTGAATACAATCCATGGGAAATAAGGCATTTCCTGAGAGACCGGCCCCGTGGATTTCCGTTGCCTGATCATCATCTGCTGGCTGATAACACCGACCAGAGCGTGTCTAATGTGCCCCTGATACACAATACCAACACCTATGCCAAAACCGTTTCTCCTGATGTCCGGTATCCCTTTACCCTGAACGGATTTCAGATGCTGGCAGACGATTCCGTGCTGTTTGAGAATTCCATCCGCAACCCGTTGCTGTATTTAGCGGATACCGTCATACCGGAACGGGACTATAATAAAATGAATGTTTCAGCAGGGAAGTCATCCGATCGTAGATATGCACTGGTCAGCGATTCGGTTTACGACGGCCTGCCGGAATATTTCTACGCTTATCCGCCGGGGAAGGGCCATGTGATTTGCCGGTATTTCTCACCGGTGAACCTGCGTTTTGAAACGCAATCAGCCTCTGCCGGACTGGCTGTGCTGCTGCAGAATAATTACCCCGGCTGGAAGGTATTTATAGACGGAAAGGAAACCAGCCATTTTACGGTCAACCATACGCTGATCGGGATAACGCTGCCGCCCGGGAAGCACGAGATATCTTACCGGTATGAAAACCGGCTTTATGGTTATGCCGCCGTCATTTCATCCGCTCTTTTTTATTTGCTGCTCCTGCTGGTAATTGTACTGACGATGCTTGAAAACCGAACCGGATCCTATGGTTTCAACCTGTCGGTTACAGCCGTTGCGGCACTGATCGTGCTGGCAATCTTTTTACTGAGGCCGGCCGTTCCCTTCGAAAAGACCAGGCTGTTCAACGACCGGGAGATCTGTCATCAGATTGACAAGACTTTGCAGGAAGAAAAAAGTGTTTTCCTGGTATTGAATACCGAATCAAAGGATCCTTTTGAGAAAGCGTTTCCTTATGAAAACATTGCCTTTCAACGGTTCCGCCTCGCATCGGATGGGGTCAGACTGTGGGAGATGCTGGATACCGTAAAAGCAGACCGGCTTTTGTATGCCTGGTCAAACGTTATCGCGATCCCGGAAATTCCATACCTGATCGGCCTTAACTTTCCGGTGCTTTCAGGGCAGACTGCAGGGGAACGATACTCGTTGTCGGTTTATTCAAGGGGCGGGGCAGGGGGGAAAGGCCCGGATTTAGACTGCTTCAATGACTTTGAGCATCAGGCAGGCGGTTGGACTTTTGACAGGTCGGC
>CAYMJH010000147.1:0-9276 GCA_964390385.1 uncultured Bacteroidales bacterium
CCCGGTCCCACCCGATTTTGGACAGAATTATGGTATTAAAAATGCAGGGCTTTAACCGCACAATTCCGAATTATGTTTGTTTCTCATTGACAAAACCAATAAAATTAATTGTCATGAACAGGAAAGCATTTTTGTTCGGACTTGCATCCGTGGGTATTGCCCCCTTTGCCAAAGGAATCAATCTCACCGGAGATCCCGGTTCAGCCGTAAACTTACCAAAAATGGTTTCACCCGGGTTGAAAAATTCATATTGGTATATCGGCCATTTAATGAGTATCCTGATTTCAAGCCGGGATACCAACGGTGCATTTTCACTGATCCATGGATATGAAATAAAAGGCCTTGAACCACCGCCTCATATTCACACCAAAGAGGATGAATCTTTTTATCTGCTCAATGGTGAAATCAACTATACGGTAGGTAAAGAGATTTTTAAGGCCAGGAAAGGGGATTGGATGTATCTGCCAAAAATGATACAGCATTCTTTTCAGGTACAAACGGATGAGGCTGAAGTCTTGATTCATCTGTCTCCCGGAGGATTTGAGGAATACTTCAGGGAAATGAGTGAACCGGCCAAAGGTCTTTATATTCCTCCCCGACCTCAGGGTCCCCCCGATGTTAAAAGGATCGTTGAAACCGCCTCGAAATATGGTATTGAATTTCCCGCGTTAGGTTGACTTCACCCATAAACGACTTTGATCATACTGATGTCAGGTGAGATTTGGAATCAAATGTTGAGTCCCTGAGTATATTTTGGTCTGACAAGGCTCCCTCTTTTTATCGCTGAATTCAGTTTCCTGAATCCATATTTCGAGCCCATGCGTATATGCTTTAGGGTGAAAAGTTTTTTACCTTTATGTTTGTAAAGTGTCAACCTTAAACCTGACGCGGTGAATACAATTATCCGTAGTGTGGCCATACTGGCCATGGCAGTTGTAACCTCGAACGGGGTTGCAGCACAAAGACCCTCTTTTACCACCTATAAGGGGATGACCATCGGATTCGGACTGGGAGCTGCTTACCAGCAGTCAGACATATTCAATTCAAGAGGGGCCGGATTCGACTTTTTTCTTGGCAGCCATCTCTATAAACGGCAAAACGCCTTTTTATCAGCCGACTGGAAATTCCGGGTCCTTGCCGGTGAGAACAAGGCTTATGATCACAGGATCAATACCGACAGTACTTACAGTAATATAAATTTTGGCTTTGCCAGTTATGATCTGGAGCTTGGATTCACACTAAACCGGCTGAGGGAAAGGACGAGGATCGTTTTTACCGGCTTTGCCGGCATCGGAATAACCAATGGAATCATTTCAACCGACCGGCTGGATGCCGGCGGAAATGCTTATGATTACAGTGTTATTGATCCCAACGCCGGGAGGAAGCAGATTTATAAAGACCTGCTGAACCTGTCGGATAAGGAATTCGAAACAAAAATAATCAATAAGATGGCAGTGATGCCAACCTGCGGATTATACCTGGGGTACCAGTTTTCACGAAGTTTCTCACTGGGCATTGAACACAAGATAAACTTCTCTCTTACAGAGAATAACAGCTCAACTGGTATTAACATGGACAACAGGGTTGTACCGGGATCCCGGATAGACATGAACCATTATACTGCACTCGGCTTTAAATGGATCCTGGGAGGCAAAGCCTCCCGTTCAGCCGGAGCAAGTACCGGCACTGCCGTGAACACACCGGTGACAACCAACCAATACAATACAGAAAAACCGGTGACCCAGCCGAGACCGGCCGTCACTGTTCCGCCTCCGGCCGTAACCATAACAACTCCTTCAGGCAATCCGTTTTCTGCTGCTTCGGGCACGCTTGATGTCATTGCCAGGGTAAGGAACGTGAGGGGCAAACAGGATGTCCGGGTGTCCCTGAACGGGAAGAATATCGCCTTTGATTATAATCCTTCATCCGGAAATGTCAGTTCAAGGTTAACACTGAATGAGGGTAAAAATAACCTGGTGATTACCGCGTCGAATGAAGCCGGCAGTGCAACGGACGACCTGGTCATCAACCAGGAAAGATCTGCGCGGGGAAACCTGCCCGTGGTGAAATTTGTTAATCCGGCCACCCCGGTGACCGTTGATAAAAACACTTTCTCAATCAATATCCAGACCAGGAATGTAAAAGCCTGGCAGGATGTGACAGTAAACATTAACGGGATAAAAACGGACAACTTCAATTTCAGTCCCGAAGGAATCGTAACAACCAACATACCTTTGAAAGAAGGGGCCAACAGGGTGGAAGTCAAAGCGAAAAACGAGTCCGGCACAGCATCCGATATAGCCACCATAACCTATACAAAACCGGTAAGGGCAGATTCTCCCGGCACTGTCACAGCTGATGCTCCCGGTACTGTAAAAACCAATCCTGCCGGTACTGGCAGGACTAATCCTACCGGCACTGCCAGGACTGATCCTCCCGGTACTGTTAAAACTGATCCTTCAGGCACCGGCAGGACTAATCCTCCAGGTAATGTAAGAACTGATCCTGCCGGCACTGTTAAAGCTGGTCCTTCCGGCACCACCAAGACCAGTCCTCCTGTTATCCAGATCGTAACGCCCGGTGCCAGTCCGTTTACCACCTATGAACCGGTGCAGGAAATCAAAGCCAGGATTACAGACATTAAGGGTAAAGAGAATATATCGATCTCGCTTAACGGAAACGCCGTAACAGGCTTTACCTTTGATCATGCTTCCATGCTGCTGAAGACTTCTGTTAATCTGAAACAGGGTAACAACACGCTTATCATTACCGCCAGGAATGATGCAGGCCAGGATACCAAGTCTCAGGTAATGAACAGGGAAAACCGCCCCTGTCCGAAGCCCGCTGTAAATTTCAGCCTTTCGCCCGTTGGCAGGGAAAATGCAACACACGAGCTGAAAGGAACAGTAAGTAATGTGAAGAACAAAAGTGATATTATTATCACGGTTGATAACGCTCCCTATGAATCGTTTACCTTTGTCCCCGGCACGGGAGGAATCGGGGCAACATTTAAATTCGGTCCCGGATCACATATGGTAAAGGTAGCCGTTAAGAATGATTGCGGCCAGCATGAATATACGCAGTCTATAACCATAGATGAAGCAAAACCATGCGGGATCAGGATCAATCCCGGCAATTCATCGTGGGAGTTTTGTCTGGTAACACCTACGGGAACTATACGACGAGACGCCTTGACAAACCCCGACTTCAGGTATTCCGGTCCGGCCGGCAGCCTGTTCTTTCTGCCGATTGCCGGAGGAGGCGATGCCGTTGTGAAAGGCAAGCCCTACCCCATCCGGACGGGTCAGTATTATCTTTTCACGGGCAATCTTTCAGTTACGGTAAGTACAAAAAATCCGGGTTCGATGGGACAATGGTCTGTGTGCATTACAGCCGACAAAGAACCTGTATATGGCAATGGCAACAACAGACCTCAAAGCCCGTGTGAAAGTCAGGGCGAAGATGGGAAGCAGAAAAATAACGGACCTTCAAAGGATGGCAAATAAAGTATCATTTTCCTATCTTTAAACCCCGTAATGCAAAACCTGAAGCACACATGTTCAGCATATGGGTATGGTAAAACCCGCTCTTGCTGTATTGACAGCATAGCATACAGGTGACTTAATCTATCAATGCTCTATCTTTGTATAAGAACAAACCGCAAAATAAAACGATATGATCCATTACTATTACAGGTTTTCCGCAGCGGCTCTGTTGGCAATTTTCTTTGCCCCGGCAATTGCACAGGTTAATCCTTTCATTAATCTTAACGGCGGATATGACTATAACCTTCATAAGTATTACAGCAAATATGTTTACGAAAAATTTGAAGGGAAAGCTGATTTCAACGCAGGGATGGCCATTGGACTGACCCTGGGCAAACGGGTCAGGTTGCGCACCGGCCTGCATTATGCACAGCTCACTTATGGACATTATTACCCCGAGGGTTTCCTGACCGACAATACCGGGATATCTTACACCGAATCGAAAATGACCCTTCATGCCCTGCACCTGGACCCGTCACTGGACGGCAGGCTCTTTTCCTATAAAAAGGCTGACTTTTACATAACGGCAGGATACTGGTTCGAATGGAATACCGGCCATGAAGAGGAAAGTGTAAAAACAAGCGGCTCAACGGTTAGCAGCCGTTATCTCGACCGGAACTACCCGAAATCCAACGGAGGCCCCCACGGCGGTTTTATCGTAAAGTACAATACAGGGAAACACCTGGGCATTACTTTCGAACCCGGCTATACCTTTTACCTGAAGGAGATGTATTACCAGAATGACGGCAGGCTTCAACGGTTCACTGCCAATATCGGTCTCGAATACACCTTCCATACCGGGAAAAACAAAGCCGCCAAAAAGAAGGACATGCCGGTTGAATAGGCCCACTCTTCGCGACACCCTTTCCGGCCGTCAGTTAAATAGCCCTGGCAAGTTTCCTGATCAAAGGGTCCTTCAGTTCAATGGCACCTTCGGGGCACATCTCCTGGCAACAGTAACAACGAATGCATTGGTTGTAATCATAGACAGGAACCTTTTTGCGGTCTCCCTCAGGCCAGTTCACGGCCTTGCCTTCAACGGGGCAACTTTGAATGCAGGTGCCGCATTGGGTGCATTTTTCCGGAATAATGACAGGCTTCGGCACCAACCTGTTTTTTATAAATTTAACAGCCCTGCTGTTTGATGCGGTTTTAACCGGTTTGCGGTCTACTTTAAAATCATTACAGACCAATCCTTTCCAATCATCACCTACAATCTCTATCTCATCCTCCCTGTATGTTCCCGAACCGGTCTCGCTACCGTAAACGATGGCAGGCACATACAGCGGATCGAGGTTGATAAGCCGGCAGGCTGTTGCGTCGAGGGCAACCGGATCGGCGGAAAACAATAAAACATTCATGGGGCGGGGTGTTCCGCCTCGGGGACCATTGCCTTCCATCGCCATTATGCCGTCCATAACATAAAACCTGGGCCTGATATAGTTGTTCAGGTCAACCAGCATCCTGGCAAAATCGGTTGCATCAGGAAGCTTCACATGAAACTCACCCTTTCTCATCCCAACGACACACCCGAATTGATTCTTGATACAGCCGGTAAACCTTTCCAGCCCATGGGTTTTCAGCTTTGGCAGGCTGACAACGCCCTCTGCGTCGAGAATTCCGTTGGCCACATAGAATTTCTTGTTCTGCAGACCCTTATCAAAAACGATTTCCCTTCCTTTCTTAAAATCAGCCATTTCAATCATCATCTCATCTGCAACGGCAGCAATACCGGCCTTTTTAGCAGCAGCATGGGGAGTGCCAAATCCCGGGGAATCGCCGTAATATAACGATGCCCCTGCGGCGGCAAGCTGCTCGGCAACACACCTGAAAACCACGGGGTGGGTATTGACACATTTGTCGGGACTGTCGCCCACCAGCAGGTTTACTTTCAATACAATCCGTTCACCCTGTTTCACAAAGGCTTTGGCTCCGCCGATGAGTTCAAAACCCCTGGAAACCGCCTGCCTGACTTTACCTGGTTCATATGAACCACAAAAAACAACCGCTACTTTACTCTTCATATAAGTCTTTTTGTACAGGATAAAAGTAATGTCTTTTTAGATCTCCGGCATGACAGGAATGATTTTTACAGAACTATTTCATATATTATTGAAAGTTAGTGTTTTATTGATTTTGTTCTTTGCATATTCAGGTACCGTAGGTGCGAACTGTTTGCAGCACAAGATTGGTTAGCCAAAAAAAGCTCCAGAGGAGCGTTCTGTTTGTAGCAATACCATGGCGACTCATTATTAATCCTTGCGTCCCGCCGAATGGCGGGACGCGGGGGGAATCAAATCGGATGCAGTACTTTTTCTATAAACAGTTGACCCCTCCGGGGCCATAAAACATACATAATACCCAATTCCAAATGCCGAAAAAGAGCTTATTATTCCTTACTGGATTGTAAGAACACGCTAAAAATTTGATTAGCTGATATTTATAATCCTTGTGGCATTTTAGCCAACATTATGCTACAGGAAAGGCAATAATTACTAATTTTAAAATCCGGCTAAACCTGAAAGGATTTCTGTATACTTCACAAATTATCAAGAATTTATAAATCACGTCAAGGGTTTTAAGGAGCAAATCTCAAGTTTCTATGAAAATAGCCAAGGAATATAATAAAGGCATCTTTTGTCTCGAGGGAGACTGGGAAAAGGATCTGAGGGTTAAGAAAAGCATTAAATCGACGCTCGATTACATGAATGATTGCTTCGGCATTAAGAACATTCATAGGAATTGCGCTGTAAGAGAGCAGTTTATTAAGTACATGAAGGCGGCAGTGCTGAAAAAATATGCCAGCTATTCCATTCTTTACCTGGCTTTTCACGGAGATCCCAACTCGATCCTCTTTGGTAAGGACAATCTTACCCTGAATGAGATTGCCGAATTATGCGAAAACAAACTGACCAATAAGATCGTGCATTTCGGCAGCTGCAACTCCCTGAACCTGGAAAGGCGGAAATTAAAGAGCTTTGTCGCCAAAACCAACGCTTTGTGCGTATCGGGGTACAAGAAGAGCATCAATTTCAATCCCAGCACCGTGCTGGATATCCTCTATTTTGAGAAGTGGCAGAATTACAAAGATGTCAGAAGCGTGGAAAAAGCGATGCATGCGGAATACAAGGGTCTGATGCGGAGCCTGGGATTTACGATCGTGTATATATAGCCCGCGGCCGGCGGAAATTGATCACTGGTTGTAAGTTGTCGGACGTTGTTGCACGTGGTTGTATGTGGTTGTGATGGTTGTGATTGTTATGAGGGTTATGATTGTTATGAGGGTTGTGGTGGTGAGTGTCGGGTGATGTGCGTTATTATGCACATGCCAGGAGCGTCCTTTATACTGGCGCAAGCGCCTGCCTGTCCGGCAGACAGGTACACTTGTGCCTTTTCTTAAAATACTGAATAACAAAATTTTAATGCTGTAAATCCCTTAATCATGGAAAAAAAACCGAGCCTTCTCCTGGCAGCCATTTTTATAATTAATTTTTTCATCGCCCTGCCTGCCGCTCACAGTCAGGAAATCCCGGTCAATACAGCGCTGAAATTCGTCAGTTTCCCCGACTTCTTCAACTTCGATATCCCCGGATCGTGGCCGGGATATGATACAGCTGTCAATTACTTTCTTTCGCGCGTAAAAGATGAAAATCCGGCCTTTGTATTGATAGCCGGTGACCTGGTGAACGGTCACTGGTGGGACAGCCCCCGCTGTGCAGAGCATATGGGCTCGATCTATTTCACAGGCTGGGTGAACCGCATGAAAGAACATGGTTTGAAATATTATACCGCTGTAGGTGACCATGAACTGGGGGACGACCCCTGGCCGCCGGAAAAGATAAGGCTGATCCCCCACCTTGAAAATGTTTATTGTGAACACCTTAGAATGCCTTTGAACGGACCGGAGAATAAGAAAGGACTGGCTTATTACATAAGGGAAGGTGATTTGCTGGTGATTACCGTTGAAACGTTTGAGGTAAAAGATGATTCCATGCACCTGGAGGTAACCGGGGAACAACTGCAATGGTTCCGCGAGGTTCTTTCCGGCAATCGGGATGCACGGTTTACGATCGTGCAGGGGCATGTCCCCGTTTGGGGCGAGAACAAATCACGTTCATCGAGCCGTTTGATGTTAGCCAACGGAAAGAACAGCAGCTTTTATCAGACCATGAAGGAATTTGGGGTGGATGTTTACCTGGCCGGTGAATTTCACGATGTGACCGTGCTCGAATCCGACGGGATCTGGCAGATCGTTCACGGTTCATCCTGGGGGCGTGAAATTGTAAACACCGAAGATTACCTGGTGGGTGAAGTTGACGGTGATGAACTGATCCTCACAATGAAAAGGATATGGATGGATGCCCTTGGTGAATATATGTGGAACCTCAACAAGGAAAGGGGGCCACGGGAAAGGGTCAGCATCAATGAAAAGACGCTGAAAGAAGGGCCGGAAATCACCGGGACGCTTACCGTAAAAAAAACTGACGGCCATAAGCATTATATTAACAGGACGGGGATTTTTGCAGCAGGCATACAATAGGCCTGGGCACAAGCAGACCTGTCTGCCGGACAGGCAGGCGCGCCAGGATAGAGAGTATTAAACAAAATCTGGTTTCGGTTGTTATATATAAAATAGTCCGTCAGATAATTTGCATAACAGTGCAGCATGGATATTCCCTTGGAGTGAAAAACTGAAACCGCATAACATCATGAGCCGGCACACCGAAACCATCAGCAAGCAATTCCCGGTAACCGGGATGGGTTGCGCAGCCTGTGCAAACCGGGTGGAAGCCACCCTGAACAAACAGCCCGGAGTGGTAAAGGGAACGGTCAATTATGCCACCCAGACAGCCCGGGTTGAATATGTGCCCGCCCTTGTCGGTCCCCTTCAATTGCAGCAGAGCGTGCAATCCATCGGTTATGACCTGGTCATCGGGGAATCCGAAAGCAACAGGGATGAATTTGAGGACGGGCAAAAAAAAAATTAAAGTCGTCGCGGCAAAAGACAGTCTGGGCCCTTGCACTGGCCGGGCCACTGCTGGTCATCAGCATGTTCTTCACGGACATGCCTTTTTCAAATTATATCCTTTGGGCGCTGGCAACACCCCTGGTTACGTGGGCAGGGCGCAGTTTCTTCATCAATGCCTGGAAGCAGGCACGACACGGAAGTGCCGGCATGGACACCCTGGTAGCCCTGAGCACCGGGATTGCCTACCTGTTCAGCGTCTTTAACACCCTGTTCCCTGATTTCTGGATCCGCCATGGCATGCATGCCCATGTTTATTTTGAGGCGGCAGGCGTGGTGATCGCGTTTGTATTGCTGGGCCGGCTGCTGGAAGATAAAGCGAAATACAATACGTCATCTTCCATCAGGAAGCTGATGGACCTGCAACCAAAAACCGTAACGGTGGAAGGCGATGACGGGCATACCAGGGAAATACCCGTTGCCATGGTGAAAGCCGGTGACACGGTGGTTGTAAAACCGGGCGAAAAAATACCGGTTGACGGCATGGTGACGGAAGGCATCAGCTACGTCGATGAAAGCATGATCAGCGGTGAACCGGTCCCCATCCTGAAGGAAAAGGATTCTCCTGTGTTTGCCGGAACCCTGAACCAGAAAGGAAGTTTCAGGTTTGTTGCCCGCAAGGTGGGCCCCGATACCCTGCTGGGCAGCATCATCAGGCTGGTGCAGGAAGCACAGGGCAGCAAGGCTCCTGTGCAGAAGCTGGTG
>CAYMJH010000148.1:0-9208 GCA_964390385.1 uncultured Bacteroidales bacterium
AGGAGGATTACAAATTACTTTCCCAGCATGTAAGGGCAAGGGGAGAGAACATTCCCCCGCTGATCAATGCCTATATGAACCTGTCGCCCACCATGAAAAGTTTCGGCACTGCGCTGAATCCCACCTTCGGAGGCGTTGAGGAAACTGCCATTATGGTGACGCTGGAGGATATGTACGTGGAAAAGTACGAAAGGCATATCAAATCTTTTGTTCCGAAGGACAAGCTGCTGGATGATTTGATTTTGTAAGGTGTTAAAAAAGGGACAGGGGACGAGGGACGGGGGACAAGTAAATCACCCAAAAATATGGCACAAGCGGACGCCAGTATGGGGCTTCACCCAATCAACAAATCAACAAATATTAGTAGGCTCTCACATTCCGGCCTTCAATGAAGTTTATGAAGGCGCGGTTCACTACCTTGTTGCCTCCCGGGGTAGGATAGTTACCGGTGAAGTACCAGTCACCCAGGTGGTCGGGGCAGGCGGCATGAAGGTTTTCAATGGTCTGAAATACAATCTTCAGGTCCGACCTGATTTCGGGAGTTTTCAGCATCTGTGCAATTTTTTCCGATATCCCGGAGGCTGTAAAAGGCTTGTAAATTTCTTTCACATGATTTACCATTTCTTCTTTCGGAAGTGATTCCTGTGCTTTTGCCTTCCTGTATACCTCATTGATGATGCCTTCATTTCCGCTTGACTTCAGCAGCGCTATGGCTGCCCTGAATGCAATGAAATCACCCAGTTTGGCCATGTCGATTCCGTAGCAATCGGGGTATCGGATCTGGGGAGAAGAGGATACAACAACAATTCTTTTGGGCTGAAGCCGGTCGAGTATCTTGATAATACTGTATTTCAGGGTAGTCCCCCGCACAATGGAATCATCGATGATGACCAGGTTCTCAACACCTTTTTTAATGGTGCCGTAGGTGATATCATACACATGTCCGACCAGGTCATCCCTGCCTTTATCCTGTGTTATGAAGGTTCTGAGTTTAATATCTTTAAGGGCTACTTTTTCCACCCGTGGGCGGGTCATCAGCAGGCGGTCAAGCTCATCCTCCGTGATTTCAGTCCCGCGTGCCAGTATCTTTTCCCTGATTTGCCCTGCCATTGAAGCTTCAATGCCCTTTATCATGCCATAGAATGCGGTTTCTGCCGTATTCGGAATAAAGGAAAACACCGTGTTTTCAATCTCGCCGTCCACCGCCTCGATGATCTGGGGCGTCAACAGTTCTCCCAGCTTTTTCCTCTCCCGGTAGATATCCGAATCGCTTCCCCTCGAAAAATAAATCCTTTCAAACGAGCACGCCTTTCTTTCAAAAGGGCCGCGGATATTTTCAATGGCAACGGTATGGTTATGCTTTATGATAATGGCCGAACCCGGGGGCAATTCATGAATATCCTCTACATCGACATTCATAACAGTCTGAATGGCAGGTCTCTCAGAGGTTACCACCACCATCTCGTCACTCTGGTAAAAATAGGCCGGTCTGATCCCCCACGGATCGCGCATTACAAAAGCATCTCCATGGCCCATCAGGCCGGCGATCACATAGCCTCCGTCCCATTTTTTGCTTCCCTCCCTCAATACATTTTCAACCTTAAGGTTTTGGGCAATCCGCAACGATATTTCCGCATTGGTGAGATCCTGTTTTTTAAAGAAATCAAATTCACGCTGCACCTCGCGGTCGAGAAAATGGCCGAGGTTCTCGAGCATGGTGACCGTATCGGAGACATCCCGCGGATGCTGGCCGAGCTCAACCAGGATATTGAAAAGCTCATCCACGTTGGTGAGGTTAAAATTACCTGCCAGCACCAGGTTGCGTGTCTTCCAGTTGTTTTGCCTCATCACCGGGTGCACCCTTTCAAGGTCGTTCTGGCCATATGTCCCGTAACGCAGGTGACCCAGCAGTATTTCACCCGAAAAGGGAAGGTTGCTCTTGCACCAAACCGGGTCTTCCAGCCATTCAGGATGGTGTTCCTGTATTTTGTTATAGACCTTGTAGATCTTTTTGAAAATGTCGTTAATGGCTGACTGTTTGACGGACCGCTGCCTGTCGAAATAGGGATTGCCCGGTTTCATATCCAGCTTCACAGAAACCAGGCCGGCACCATCCTGGCCGCGGTTATGCTGTTTCTCCATGAGGAGGTACATTTTCTGCAGCGCGTACTTCCAGGTGCCGTATTTCAGCTGGTAGTGTTCGAGGGGTTTCATCAGCCTGACCAGTGCAATTCCGCATTCGTGCTTTATTCCGTCTGTCATGGCTGGCTAAGGGGATTATTATTCCGGAAATTTTATGATATCTTCCCTGATGAAGGCATCAGGATAGTCATAACTGATCTCGTTGAGAAACTTCTGTGCTTCGCTGCGGGTGCGGAAGTCGCCCACATAAACCTTGAAATAGGGATACTCCCATTTGATCGTGCAGTTAACATGGCTGTATTTCGATACGAAGTTGGCCCGTGTCATCTCTGCCGTTTTCTTGGAATCCTGGCCGGAGCCGAAATAGATGGATATCCGGTATCCTTTTATTCCGTTGAGTTTTGCCTGCTGGCTGAGATGCACATTAAAGCGGGCCTGTATGGCTGGATCCTGGACGATTTCAATCCGCCCGATTTTTCCATAGGAAGTAAAGTATGCAAAAACATCGGCAGGACGCTGTGCTTTACCATGTGCCGAAAACAGGACCATGAAAAACAACAGGCAACCAAAAAATCTACTTTTCAAAATTCCGGATTTAAGGCTACAAAGTTATAAAAAAAAAGAAATAATAACACCGCAGATGGCATCGGGGAATAATTAACGCTGCCCGGGCCAACATTATCTTATCCTGGGAACATCGACCACCTGGCTTTCGCTGACGTCAAACTTTTTGCTGATCAGAAAACTCTTAACGCGGACATATCCTTTCACCTCCATGGTAACCTGCTTCTGGCGTGATATCCTGTAAAGCGAGGATGCGCCTGTGAAAATATTGGAAAGCCTGAGACTCAGGGGTACCATGTAAACCGAGTCTGACCGGGCCATGACTTTAACCTGGTCGGTACAGTTCAGTGTTCCCAGAAAATCGCCATTGGCAACGGTTTTCAGGTTTACCTCTTTCACCTTGAAACTGACGCCGGAAGGATTTTGCACTATCAGACCGGCCGTAAAGTAAACCGTATTGTCCCGGATGCCCTGAAAGATCACCCTGTCGACTCCCTTTATCTCAATGTTCTCAATGTTCTTGCATGCACTGAGAACCAGCACGAAAGGGAGAAGTCCCAACAGGATCCGAAGCGGGGATTGCACCATATGCAAATATAAAAGTTTGAAAGTTTGAAAATTTGAAAGTTTGAAAATTAATCTTCAAATTTTCAAATCTTCAAACCATCAAATCTTCAAACATCAGATTTTCGATGCTACCAGGTCACCCACCTGGGTTGTTCCCATACCCATCTTTCCGGCGGCAAGGCTTTTAATGCTGCCCGAAGCCAGGGTATCGCTCACGGCTTTGTCGATGGCGCCGGCAGCTTCCGTTTCGCCCAGTGTCTCGAGCATCATGCCTCCGGCGCATATGGCAGCCAGGGGATTGATGATATTCCGGCCTGTATATTTCGGTGCTGAGCCACCCATGGGTTCGAACATGGAGACTCCTTCGGGATTGATATTGCCTCCGGCGGCAATTCCCAGTCCTCCCTGTATCATGGCACCGAGGTCTGTAATGATATCACCGAAAAGGTTTTCTGTCACGATCACATCATAGAACTCGGGCGACTTGACGAACCACATGTTACAGGCGTCAACGTGATTATAGTCCTGACTGATATCAGGATAGTCCGTGTTACCCACTTCGCGGTATACACGGTGCCACAAATCACCGGCAAAGGTGAGCACATTCATTTTGTGCACCAGGGTCAGCTGTTTTCTTTTGTTTCGTTTCCGGGTATATTCATAGGCATAGCGGATGCAGCGTTCAACAACCGGACGCGAATATACCATCACCTGGGTGGCAATCTCATTGGGGGTGCCAACTTGTACCGCTCCTCCAAGGCCGGTATAGATCCCTCCGGTATTTTCACGGATCACTACAAAATCGATGTCGGCCGGGCCCTTGTCCTTCAGCGGGGTTTCGACGCCGGGATATAATTTAACCGGTCTCAGGTTAATGTACTGATCGAGGGCAAACCTCATTTTTAACAGGATGCCCACTTCCAGTATTCCGGGCTTCACATCGGGATGGCCGATGGCGCCCAGGAAGATGGAGTCAGCCTTGCGGACTTCCTCAATCACCGAATCAGGTAAGGTTTCTCCCGTTTTCAGGTAACGTTCTCCGCCCAGGTCATAGGGGATGTAATTCAGTGAGAATTTGAACCTGGAAGCCGCGGTATCCAGCACTTTTATACCTTCTTTCAGCACTTCGGGGCCTGTACCGTCACCGGGAAGCAGGGCAATGTTATAAGACTTTTTACTCATGGGAATAGAATTTGTTATTTGGATGTTAATATACGTCAGAGGTTGTTATTCTCGATGATATTGAGCATTTTCAGTGTAGCTTTTATGGCGGCCACGGTCTGGTCGCTGTCGAGTCCCCGGGTGCGGAATTCCCTGCCCAGCTTCCAGGTGATATCGGTTTGCACCAGGGCGTCGGTTTTTCCGCCGGGGGGAATGGAAACGGCATAATCGGTCAAAGCCGGAAGCGTTTTATCGAGACTGGTATAGATCTTCCTCAGGGCTTTCATAAAGGCATCGTATTGTCCGTCGCCGTTGGCAGTTTCCTCGAACACCTCGTCTTTTATCCTGATCTTCAGTGTAGCGACAGGTTTGAGACCGTATGCGGTGGACAGGGAAAAGTTAAGGACATCGATCTCCTCCCGTATCGATTTGCTTTGCAGCACATCAGAAATGATATAGGGAAGATCTTCCTGGGTAACGGTCTCTTTTTTGTCACCCAGTTCAATAATTCTTTCGGTAACTTTTTTCATGGATGCAGAATCCAGTTCAATCCCCATTTCTTCGAGGTTTTTCTTTATGTTGGCCTTTCCCGATGTTTTACCGAGGGCATAAACTCTTTTCCTTCCGAACCGTTCGGGCAGGAGGTCATTATAATAGAGATGGCTTTTGTTGTCACCATCGGCGTGGATGCCGCTGGTTTGGGTGAAAACATTGTCTCCTATCACAGGTTTGTTGGGAGGGATCCTGATGCCTGAGAAGGATTCGACCATCTTACTGACCAGGGTAAGTTTTTCTTCCACCACGTTCATATCATATTTGAGATGGTCTTTCACCACGGCCACCACACTTGACAAGGGCACGTTGCCGGCCCTTTCTCCCAGCCCGTTGATGGTAGCATGGATGCAGGAAATGCCTGCCTTAATGGCCATATAGATATTCCCGGTGGCCAGGTCATAGTCGTTGTGTGCATGGAAATCAAACTCCCTTTCGGGGTACCTGGCCTTCATCTGCCTGCAGTAATCGTAGGTTTCTTCGGGGTTCAGGATCCCGAGGGTGTCAGGCAGCATGATGCGGCTCACCGGAAGTTTTTTCAATCCGTCTGTCATAAAGAATACATAATCCTTTGAATTACGCATACCATTGGACCAGTCTTCGAGATAAACATTGACGGTAAGGCCCTGGCTGACGGCGTAGTTTACCACCTGTTCAATATCCTTCAGGTGTTGTTCGGGCGTTTTGCGCAGCTGTTCGGTCACATGTCTCAGAGAGCCTTTGGTAAGGAGGTTGAGGACACGGGCGCCTGCATTTTTCATCCAGTCTACCGAAACGGTTCCATCGACAAAGCCCAGCACTTCAATTTTATGGATGAGGCGGTGTTTTGTTGCCCAGGCCGTGATTTTCTTCACAGCCGTATACTCCCCTTCCGATACCCTGGCTGAGGCAATCTCAAGGCGGTCGACCCGCAGGTCATCCAGCAGCAGTTTTGAAATACTTAACTTTTCCTCATCGGTAAAAGACACTCCTGAAGTTTGTTCTCCGTCACGGAGCGTGGTATCCATGATAGTGATTTTCATTGGACTGTTTTTATTAAAGAGAATAAAGATCAAAGCTTAACCAATTCCCTTGATTTCTGCCATATTTTCAATTCCCTGAAATTATGCATAAACCAAATGTATTAGTCTTTGTTCTTTTTTCTTTGATCTAATAACGTTGCTGTTCAAATTTCCCGATCTTATTTTTTATACTAAGCAGATAATCAATATCATCGTACCCGTTCAACAAACAGGTCTTTTTATAAGGGTTGATCTCAAAGGATTCCGCCATTCCATTAACCAACAGGGTAATGGTTTGTTTTTCGAGATCGACTTTTACCTCAGCACCGGGGTTTGCCTGGATTTCCTTCAGCAGGGCCGATAGAAATCCATCTGAAACCTGCACGGGAAGGAGTCCGTTATTGAGCGCATTATTCCTGAAGATATCGGCAAAGAAGCTCGAGACTACTACCCTGAAGCCAAAGTCATAAACAGCCCAGGCGGCGTGTTCACGGCTTGAGCCACTGCCAAAATTCTTGCCGGCTACCAGGATGGTTCCTTTCCAGGTTTTCCGGTTAAGGACGAAGTCAGGTTTAGGCTGGTTATTTTTATCGTACCTCCAGTCCCTGAACAGGTTTTCACCGAAACCTTGCCGGGATGTTGCTTTCAGGAATCTCGCCGGGATGATCTGGTCGGTATCCACATTCTCAATCGGCAGGGGGACGCAAGTTGATACGATGGTTGAAAATTTTTCGACTGGCATTTTACAGTGATATTAATCGGTTAATACAATAAGGGGTTTACAAAAGATCGCGCGGATCGGTTATCCTGCCGGTAATGGCTGCCGCAGCAGCGGTGACCGGACTTGCCAGGAAAGTCCTTGCCCCGGGCCCCTGGCGGCCCTCAAAATTGCGGTTTGATGTAGAGACCGCATATTTTCCTTCCGGTATTTTGTCGTCATTCATGGCAAGGCAGGCAGAGCATCCGGGCTGGCGGAAGCTGAAACCGGCATCTTCCAGGACTTTTACAAGTCCTTCTTCGCGGGCCTGTTTCTCAACCTGTTTTGATCCCGGAACGATCCAGGCGGTGACATTATCAGCCTTTTGTTTTCCTTTCACAAAGCCTGCAAATTCCCTCAGGTCTTCAATCCGCCCGTTGGTGCAGGAACCGATGAAAACATAGTCGATCCTGCGGCCCAGCATGGGTGATCCGGGTTGCAGGTCCATATACTGCAGGGACTTGAAGAAGGAAGGCTTTTCACTTTCGGCCAGTTGTGAACCATCGGGAATGTTCCCGCTGATTTTCATCCCCATACCGGGGTTGGTGCCGTATGTGATCATGGGTTCGATATCGGCTGCTTCATAGCGGAGTTCCATGTCGAACACCGCATCGTTGTCAGTGTGAAGGGTCTTCCAGTAATCCATGGCCTTGTCCCAGTCCCTGCCCTTGGGTACAAATTCACGTTCTTTGAGGTAGCTGAAGGTCACCTCGTCCGGGGCTATAATTCCGCCCCGTGATCCGCATTCAATGCTCATGTTGCAGACCGTCATGCGTCCTTCCATGCTGAGGTCACAGATGGCCGAACCGGCATATTCAATGAAATATCCTGTTCCGCCTGAAGCGGATATTTTCGATATGATATACAGGATGATATCTTTAGCGGTCACTCCCTTTTTCAGTTTGCCATCTATGGTGATCCTCATCTTTTTTGGCTTGGGCTGCATGATGCATTGAGACGCAAGCACCATTTCAATTTCACTGGTCCCTATACCGAAGGCCACGCTGCCAAAAGCGCCATGGGTAGCGGTATGACTGTCACCGCAGACGATGGTCATCCCGGGTTGTGTAAGGCCCAGTTCGGGGCCGATGACGTGTACAATACCCTGGTTGGGGTGATTGAGTCCGTACAGCGTGATGCCATGCTTATTACAGTTTTCCGAAAGTTTATCCACCTGTGACCTCGAGAGCATATCGCGGATGGGCAGATGCTGATCGACGGTGGGAACGTTGTGGTCGGCTGTGGCAACGGTCTGCCCGGGCCTGAAAACCGAAAGCCCCCGGCGCTCAAGGCCTGCAAAAGCAACCGGACTGGTAACCTCGTGGATCAGGTGACGGTCGATATACAAAACAGCGGGACCTTTGTCAATTTGTTCGACGACATGACTGTCCCATACCTTGTCAAATAATGTTTTTCCTGCCAATGGTGTAAATTTTTATGGTTAAACAATTTTATTCAATGCATCAATCAGCGCTTGCACCGATGCTGTCACGATGTCGGTATCAGCGGCAAATCCGTAAAAATACCGGCCCCTGTTCTCAATCTGCACGTGAACCCGGCCGGGGTCATCACTTCCCTTGGTAATAGCCTGCACCAGGTATTCCTCGAGTTTGAATTTATGATGCACCAGTTCTTTGACAGCGTTGAAAGAGGCGTCGACCGGCCCGATCCCGTCACAGGTCCGGGTGAGGGTTTCGCCTTCGAAGTTCACGGAAACAGTGGCAACGGGGTGGGTTGATGAACCGCATAAAACCTGCAGGTGTTCGAGCTTCAGCTTTTTCCTTCCGCCGTTTGCAGTGCCCAGCAGCAACTCCAGGTCATCGTCGCGGACATCCTTTTTTTTGTCGGCCAGTTCAAGGAATTTCTTGTAAACATCGTCAAGCTGGGTTTGATTAAGGGTATGTCCCAGCAGGGAAAGGCGGTGTTTCAGGGCTGCTCTTCCGCTGCGCGCGGTAAGGGCAATCGAGGATTCGTCGATACCGACTTCAACCGGGTCGATAATCTCATAGTTCTCCCGGTTCTTCAGCACGCCATCCTGGTGTATGCCTGAGGAGTGGGCAAAGGCATTCCGTCCAACGATCGACTTATTGGGCTGCACGGGCATATTCATAAGGCTTGAGACCAGGCGGCTGGTGTGGATGATCTTCCGGGTGTTGATGCCGGTATCGATGCCGAGGTGTTTGCGGCTTTTCATGATCATCACCACCTCTTCCAGCGACGTGTTGCCCGCGCGCTCACCGATGCCGTTGATGGTAACTTCCACTTGCCTGGCGCCGTTAATGACGCCGCTGACCGTGTTGGCGGTCGCCATACCCAGGTCATTATGGCAGTGGGTGGAGATAATGGCTTTATCGATGTTCTTCACGTTTTCTTTCAGGAAGCGGATCTTGGAACCGTATTCTTCCGGGAGGCAATAGCCGGTGGTATCGGGAATGTTAACAACGGTGGCGCCGGCTTTGATCAC
>CAYMJH010000149.1:0-9142 GCA_964390385.1 uncultured Bacteroidales bacterium
GACGGTGGATAACAGAACTGTATAGGGGAACTGCCGCAGGTTCCAGAATTTTTTCCCAAGGGGTTTCACGTATACTATATCATTGGGCCGCACGTAATAGTAACCGGATGAGAGGATATCAGAACCGGTAAGGTTTACATTGATACGGATGTTCTTGCCATTCTCGTTCCGCGTGAGAATTACTTCCTTCCGGTTGCCATAATCAGTTATATCCCCTGCAAGTCCAATGGCATCGTAGATGGTGAGTTTTTCCTTCGCATAGGCAAAATGGCCTGGATTTCGCACTTCCCCAATCACTGATACATAACGGTTTACCAACTTTACTGTAACAACCGGCTGGCTTAAGATATTGGCAAGGGCTTCCTTAAGCAGCAAACTGACCTGTGCTACCGTCTTATCTTTTACCGACAGACTCCCGATGACCGGCAGGTGCAGATACCCTTCCTTATCAATGGTATAGGAGATCAGAGAGGCACCATAGGGCTGGATTGTTCCCATATTAAGGGATTGCTGGATACCGGTTCCTGAAAATATGTTGGCTGCAGCATCATCGAGGCTGCTGATCTGTATAAACAGGTCATCATTGGGTTTCAACCGGTAGTCTTCAACCGTTGCTTCATTGAATGCTTTTATGGCTTTGTCTTTATCCTGAAGGTACTCGACATTGCGTTGGGTAACGCAGGATGTAAAAAGAAGTGCAATGACCATAATAAGGGAGGATGCCTTTGTTAATACGGCAGGCAATGGGGTCGTATTTTTATACTTCATTTCAGGTAAGGGTTAGGTGTTTATATTATACCTGCAAAAGTAGAATAATAGACGAAATTAACATGAATATGGATACCGGTATTTGATCAATCCTTTCATTTTAATGTTAAAATCAGAATGTAATATGATGAATGTCATGGAGGAGATGGGGTGTTAACATTAGGCAGCAGCAGAAGGCAGCGGCAGCAGGCAGCGGCAGTAGGCAGTGGCAGTAGGCAGGAGTGAATGAATATCAGTATATTATAAAACAGAACAGCGGAAAAGAAGAACTTCCCCGTTCCACTTTTCCACTGTTTCGCTTTTCCACCCTACAGACTTACTTGATAATGATAGGCTGGCTTAATGATCTGCTTTTATCTTCAGCAGTAACAATATAAAGGCCTTTTTTTACTGAAGAAAAGTCAATTTCCTTCAAAAAATCGTAATCACTGTTATAAATGGTTTCATATACTGTTCTACCAGTCATATCTTTAATAGTGACTCTTGAATTGGATAAATCACTTTTTTTAACATATACATTGAATATTCCCCGGCTGGGGTTAGGATACACCTGAAAATCATCGCTTACCCTATCATTCAGTTGGTTGAAAACTGATGTCACGGAACCTGTATTCAGTTCAGCCAGTCCGATGTCAGGTAAGCCACCCAAAGGTACCTGGGTTCCATAGAAATCCTGTTCAAGATCCAAGAGTTTACCTGCATTTATAGCCGGAGAATTAGGCGAAATTGAATAATTTTGATTGATAGCATCGACAAATTCCGGATCGTCGGTGATGGAATTTAAGTCTAATCCCAGTTCATGCTGGTATTCATCGATTGAGCCGTATACTTTACTGCCAATCTGAATAAAACCTGACTGCTCGGGATAAAAAATATTGTTGTCGGATACCAGCCGGTTTAATTGGCTGTGAATGGCTTTATCACCGGATTTTGCCAGGTAGAAAATATTATTGAACAACGTGAGTTTAGTATCTGTGTTTGAAATACCGGTCTTGTTATTATAGAAAACATTATTATATATACCGGTGGATTTCATGATCCCCTGCATATTGATGGCAATATCATTATCCATGAAAACATTATAGTAAATAAGACTGGATTCAGCATAGCAATAAATGGCGTCAGTGCATCCTGAAAAACTATTATAACGCATAATCATAGATCTGCCATCCAATATACGGACACCATTAAACGCGTTTTCAAGCCTGCAATTTTCAATTGTAATACTGTCGGATTCACCCATGATATAGATACAGCTGATGGCATTTTCAGCTTTGATGCTCAGGTCCTTTATTACAATATTTTTTCTTCCGAAGATCCTGACTGTGAAATCATTAACATTGCTTCGTATAACAGGTTGGTAACCTTCGCCGTATGAACCCATGGTAACACGGCTGGCATTGATGTTTATATTAAAATCATGGGCGACGGTACCTTTTTTCTGAAGATAGGTATAACCCTCCTGCCAGGTAACCATGCTCCATGAACTGTATGGATGATCCATGGTCCCGTCCTGAATAAGATCACCTGTATTATCTGGGTCAATATATACTATTTCTGATCCTACAGGCAACTCCGTTGTCCTTTCAATGGTTATCGTCATTGTTCCGTATACCCCTGAGCCGTCATTCGCGGTGGCCCTGGCTTTTACCACCCCGTCTTCCGTTGCAATGATCAACCCTGCAGAATCAATGACAGCTTTCCCCGTGATATTTTCAACAGTCCATGTAACGGATTTGCAGGTGGCATTATCCGGCAAAACAACTGCATTTAGCTGAAGGCTGTCTTCTTCAGTATTAATGATTGTATCGTTGTCCGTTGCAATAACATGGATGGCAGAAACCGGAATGGTTTGATTGGAAATGGTTATGGTAAGGCTCCCGTAAACTCCTGATCCGTCATTGGTTGTTGCCCTGGCAGTGACCGTACCATTATCAACGGCGGTAAGCTGTCCGTTTGAATTTATGGTAGCCTGTCCTGTAATGTTAACCACAGACCAGGTAACATTTCTATTGGTGGCATTGGCTGGTAAAACAGCAGCGCTCAGTTGTAAGGTACCATCATCCGTTAAAATTGAATTCACTCCGCCCACCCCGGTGACAGCAATACCGGTAACCGGGATGACCTGGTTGGAGATGGTGATGGTCAGTGTACCGTACACTCCTGATCCGTCATTGGCTGTTGCCCTGGCAGTCACCGTACCATTATCAATTGCGGATATTAGCCCGGCTGCATTGATAACAGCCTTTTCCGCACTATTAACCAAAGACCAGGTAAGATTTTTGTTTGTGGCATTGTTTGGTGAAATAGCGGCGTTCAGTTGCAGCGTGCCATCATCCGCGGTAATCGTATTAACTCCGCTTGCTCCCGTAACAGCAATACCGGTAACCGGGATGACCTGGTTGGAGATAGTGATGGTCAGCGTACCGTACACTCCTGATCCGTCACTGGCTGTTGCCCTGGCGGTAACAATACCGTTGTCAAGCGCAGTAACAAGGCCGGTTGAACTTATGGAAGCCTGCCCTGAACCATTAATAACCGACCATTTAACGTTCTTATTGGTTGCATAGGATGGCAATATGGCGGCGCTAAGCTGCAGTGTGCCATCATCAGTTGATATTGTACTGCTTCCGCCGGCACCTGAAACAGTTATTGTGGTAACAGGGATCCGGTATTCGTATGCGCCCAGATCCGGTGCCGTACCTTCATAGGGCAAACCGACCCTGATACCGGCATCGATCAGATCACTGCCTTTTGCCGGTTTTAAGAAGCTGAGATCAGGCAGGGAACCATCCGGTTTCCTGGAACCGGTTACACCGGCTGTATCTATGCTTATAAAATCATCATCAGAAACAGTGATATGAACAGCAGTATTCCAACTGTTGTATTCATCAATGGCATCTCCTGGATCAAGAGCTATTTCCAGTGCGTTAACATAATCTATATTGTTTTTCCATGTGTCCGGAATATCATCGTCAAAATCCTGGAATCCTCTCATACCATTGTGATAGGCAATATTATTATAATACAGATGGCTGTATTTTCCTGCGTTGGAGGTGAAACCAACATGTTTATTATAAAATGACAGGTTATTGATTATATATCTTAATGTATCACGGGTAACATTGGAAAGCTGCGGACCGAACTTAAATCCGTTGCCACCACCTGAGGCCAACCCGTTGTTGAAAGACCAACAGCCCTCAACTGTCAAATAACCGTCATTATAAAAACAGTCCATACCGTCATCCGAACAATTCCATATCCTGCATCCCTTTACTTTATTAACCTGACCTGTTTTTATATAAGAAATCCTTATACCATCGGCATGGACACCGTTTCCGGAAGCGGATAAAGAATCCCATATATGATGCAAATCGCAATTAAGAATGAGATTATCATCATTGTTGTCCACCAGATAAATTCCAAATCCCCCTATACGATGAATATTAAGCTGTTCGAAAATGCAATGTCGGCTATTGGATATGGCGATTCCCTGTGGCAGATAATCGGCATGTTTTTGGGGTAAGTTTCGGATCTCAATACCTTTCAAATGCCAGTAATTCGCGCCGTTTATGGATATTGCCCGGTAGCTTCCTCCACTGGTCATCAATGAGCCATCCAAAACCGGTTTTTCACCCTTGTATGCAAATAAGCAAATCGGATTTTCTGCAGTACCGGAAGCTGTTATGCTTACCATCTGGGAGGATGATGTGGCAAAGCGGTAAATTCCGCCTCTAAGGTAGATTGTATCCCCTGCGACTGCTTTATTTATGGCCTTTTGCCATGTTGCAAACGGCTTCGCAACTGTACCCGGGTTATTATCATTCCCGGCAGTGGAAACATAATAAACGGCATGCTGGGCTGATAATGAAGAACCGCTTCCAACAATGAAAAGGAAAATCAGTAAAGCGTAAACAGTTCTGAAAGACTTCTCCGGTCTCATGTTTGAAAGGGATAGTATCAGGTTTGGTTAATGCTTCGGCACTCAACCGGTGAAATTAACAAATATTTTTATTTGGCAATAAAAATATAATAATTTAAAAGAAGTTTCAGTTAAAATAAGGAGATTAAAGAAACCTGGAAAGTAATCAGATCACTCAGCTAATATCATTTCTTGATCAGACTTGAAAAAATGGCATTCTGGTATGTTAATTAATTATTTAAATATTAACGTCTTAACATACCAGATGCCAGGTCATATAACTTTTCGTTTGGTTAATTTATTATGATAGGCTGACTTAGAGATCTTGATTTATCTTCAACCGAAACAATATAAATACCCTTCCGCATGTTGGAAATATCGATTTCCGTCAGAAAATCGAAATCACTGCTATATTCATTCTGATATACTGTTTTACCGGAAAGATCCTTTATGGTTATTGTTGAAGCATCTGAACCATTGTTTTTAACAACCACATTGAATATTCCCCTGCTGGGATTGGGATAAACCTGGAAGTCATCCCGGATGGGATTATTCAGCTGACTGAAAGCGGATGTTACAGAACCGGTATTCAATTCAGCCAGTCCGATGTCCGGAAGCCCGCCTGAAGGAACAGCCGTACCAAAATAATCCTGTTCCAGGCCCAGTAATTTCCCTGCATTGATTGCAGGAGAATATGATTTTATAGAGAAGTTCTGGTTGTAAACATCCATGAACTGAGGATCTTGTGTTATGGAGTTAAGGTCCATCCCAACTTCTTGCTGATAATCATCCAGCGAACCATAAAGCTTATCTCCGATTTGAATGAAACCGGCCTGTTCGGGATAAAAAATATTATTATCAGAGATCAATTTATTTAACTGGTTGTTATAAATAGCTTTGTCCGTGCTTTTAACCAGGTAAAAGATATTGTTGTATAAGGTAAGATCAGTGTACGTGTTGGAAATACCAATACCGTTGTTATAAAAAACGTTATTGTAGATTTCAGCATTAGCCATGCTGGCCATGGCGCTGATAGCAACTTCGTTGTCCCTGAATACATTGTAATAGATCGTGCTGTTGTCGGCATAACAATATATGGCATCTGAACAATTCACAAAGGTATTGTAACGAAGTGTTACATTTTTCCCGTCCAGGATGCGGGCTCCGTTTACAGCACTTTCAAGGGTGCAGTTTTCAATGGTAATGCTGTCGCAGCTTTCACCCAGGATATAGATGCAACTGATGGCATTGACAGCCATAATATGAAGGCCCTTGATCAAAATGTTACTCTTTTCATAAGCACGGATGGCAAAATCATTTACATTGCTTGAAATAACGGGTTGCTCTCCTTCGCCGTAAGAACCAAGAATAACGTTGCTACAAATGATGTTTATCTTTGACTCATAGGACACTGTGCCTTTCTTCTGCAGGTAGGAATACCCTTCTTTCCATGTAACCATGCTCCACGATGCGTAAGGATGATCCTGCGACCCATTCTGAGAGGCATCACCGTTATTGGCGGGATCAATATAAACTAACCTGGAATCCGTTACCGGTGTCGAAAAAGACTGGATACTGATCATCAGGGTGCCTGCAGTACCCGATCCGTCATTGGCAGTGGCAACAGCAGTTACTGTACCGTTTGCCAGCGCAGTCAGCAGTCCTGTGGAACTGATGGCAGCCTGTCCCGTAACGTTCACAACAGACCAGGTGAATGTTTTATCCGTAGCGTTATCCGGCGAAACAGCTGCATTCAATTGCAGGGTTTCTTCGCCCAGGTTCAGGGTATTTTGGCCACTTTCGCCTGACACCATAACAGCTGATACGGGAATTAATTGTTCGGAAATGGTAATGGAAAGGATCCCCGAAACATCCGATCCGTCATTGGCTGCAGCCCTGGCGGTAACGGTACCGTTGCTAATGGCAGTGACCAGGCCGGAAGGACTGATGGTTGCCTCCCCGGTATTGTTTGTGATCGACCAGGTAACGCTTTTATCTGTTGCATTTGCAGGTGCTGCCGTTGCACTGAGTTGCAGCGTGCCACCCAGGGTTGTGATGATAGTGGCATCACCGGCTCCTTTTACTGATATGGCCGAAACCGGAACGACCTGGTTGGAAATATTAATGCTCAATATACCTGACACACCTGATCCGTCAGTCGCTGCAGCACGGGCAGTGACAGTTCCGTTATCTATGGCGGTTACAAGACCGGAAGTATTGATGGCAGCCTTTCCGGTTTCATTAATTATCGACCAGGTGACATTTTTGTTGGTCGCATTGGTGGGCGATACCGTTGCAACCAGTTGCACTGTACCTCCGTCAGTTATAATGGTATTAGGCCCGGTAACTGAAATACCGCTTACCGGAATGACCTGGTTGGTAATCGTAATGGCAAGGGTGCCGTATACTCCTGATCCGTCATTGGCAGTGGCTCTGGCAGTGATTGTGCCGTTGGCAACAGCAGTAACAAGCCCTGTCGAGCTTATCGTAGCCTGGCCGGTTACGTTAGTCACAGTCCATTTTACGTTTTTATTTGTTGCATTGTCGTGTAATACAACTGTATTTAATTGCAGCGATCCATTGTCGGATGATATTGAGGCAGCCCCACCAGTTGCGGATACAACAATACTTGTAACTGGAATGGTTGTAGTTGATTTGTATTCATAGGCTCCTAGATCAGGAGCTGAACCTTCAAATTTTAATCCGACATCAATGCCTTTATCAATCAATTCACTGCCCTCTTTTAGCTTCAAAAAATTTAGTTCAGGTAATGAACCATCTGGTTGTCGTGGTCCTGTTGTACCTGTTGTATCAAAATCCGGATCAAAAAAAGCAGCACTTGAAACTGTTACTCCAGGGGGTGTATTCCAGGAATTAGATTCATGGATATCTGCTGATTTAACGGAATGAGGGGTACCTGTTGAATAGGCTACATTATTGTGATATACATTGGGAATCGCATCGGTAAAATCCTGAAAACCCTGATCGTGATTTCTGAAAGCAGTATTGTTATAAAAATAAATTGCCCTTCTTGGATAGGTAGAAGAAAAATTAGGAGTAAAACCGACTCCGGTATTATCAAAAGCCAAACAATTGAATACAAATTTAGTAGGTACCGAAGAAGTGTTTTTCCAACCCGGGCCCATTTTATATCCATTCCCGCCTCCGTCACCACGACCATTCCGGAATGCCCAACAGCTGTCAACTATTATAACACCATCGGTCCAAAAACAATCAATCCCGTCATCGGAGATATCCCACATACGACAGCCCCTTAATTCAATCGTATCTCCTGTGCTAATATATGAAACATGCCAACCGTCTGCGTTGCCGCCGTTTGCATTAGATCCAACTGATGCTGAGTCGTACAGATCATAAGCATCACAATTTTTGAATAAAACATCTTCAGAATAAATGCAATAAAAACCAGTATAACCTACCTTATGAACAGTACATTGTTCAACCAGGTTATGGTTTGAATATTGCATGGCAAAACCCGAAGGATTTTTTCTGACAGAAGTCTGAACCAGGTTTCTTACCGTTAATCCTTTTACGTGCCAGTAATCAGCATTGTCCATAAATATTCCGAAAACACTTGCTCCTGAATAGCTACAATTTCCTCTGTCAAGTATTGGTGTTTCGCCTGGATAGTTGTAAAGGCAGATTGGATTTCCCTTTACGCCGTCCCTTGTTATATTTACTCCTTTCTGAGCTGAAGCTGCTGGTTGATATACACCACCACGAATATATATTTTGTCTCCAGGGTTAACAATGTCAACTGCCTTTTGCCATGTTGCAAAAGGCTGAGATAAAGTACCCGGATTTTTGTCATCTCCGTTTGTCGCTACATAATAAACAGCATTTTGCGCAACAACTGAAAAACTGATCTGTAAAATGATAAATGAAAAAATTCCCAGAAACGCCCATCTGCAAAATCCTACCTTTTTCATGGCTGAAAGTATTGGTTACTAAATTATTCAATATTTTGGCAGAACGACAGGATTTATTGATAAATGCGGGATTTAATTTGACGAGTATACGATTTTTTTTGATTAAAGTTTCGGGGACTGTCCTATTGATATCTATTATACTTTATGATTCAGAAAGATAACTTGTCATTAAGATTTATTTCTTGATTTTCTTGCCGGTTGCCGATATCGTGATTTTATCTTTTAATTCAACGATTTGTGGTATTTTATAAGGAGCCAGTTTTTTAGCACACCATGCCTTTATTGTTTCTGCGGTAACTGCTACTGTAGTTGCAGCTGCTGCTGATGCTGATGCTGCTGCTGATGCTTCCTTCACAATCACAGTGGCTTTTATTGCCTCTCCCAGGATTTCATCATAAACAGCTTCGATGCTGCAATCCACCACTTCGGGCATGGAAACGATCACATCTTCGATCTCTTTAGGACTTACACGCCGGCCTCCAACCTTGATGATCTCTTTTTT
>CAYMJH010000150.1:0-9062 GCA_964390385.1 uncultured Bacteroidales bacterium
GTCTAATAATCATGCATCTCTCGATGATACCTTTTGTAGTTTTTGCGGTTGCTGTATCGCTCGCCGAAAAGCTGCCTGATGGTTTGACCGGCTGCATCAAGCGCTGTTTCAGCCAGGTTGACGCTGTCGGTTCTCATATAGGTGATTTTACCGGCCTCATACAACCGCTGGGCAACAGCCATGGTCTGGGCCACCGAAAAACTGAGTTTCCGGCTGGCTTCCTGCTGCAGGGTGGAGGTGGTAAAAGGAGGGGAAGGGGATTTCCGGGCCGGTTTCTTAACGATGTTTTCGACGGTAAAACTGGCCGTTTTGCAGAGATTCAGGAATTCAAACGCCTTTTTCTTCTCGGAGAATTTTTCGCTGAGCTCTGCGTTCAGCTTATATTTCTTCCCCTTGCTGTCGGTACCGTTAAATACGGCAGACACCTTGTAACTGGAGGTGCTTTTAAAGTTTATGATTTCCCGTTCGCGCTCTACGATCAGCCTTACCGCAACAGATTGCACCCTGCCGGCTGAAAGCGACGGTTTGATCTTTTTCCAGAGGACGGGCGACAATTCGTAACCGACAAGCCTGTCAAGAATCCGCCTGGCCTGTTGCGCATTCACCAGGTCCTGGTTGATGGTGCGCGGCGTTTTAATGGCCTCTTCAATCGCTTCCCGGGTGATTTCATGAAACACAATCCGTTTGGTTTTATCAGGATCAAGGTTCAATACCTCAACCAGGTGCCAGGCAATGGCCTCTCCTTCCCGGTCCTCATCAGACGCCAGCCATACGGTCTTTGCTTTTTTCACCACTTCCCTGAGTTCGGTGACCACCTTCTTCTTTTCGGGAGGAACGATATAGTTGGGCTTGAAATTCTTCTTGATATCAATGCTCAGGTCGTTTTTCTGCAGGTCGCGGATATGCCCCATACTCGATTTTACCTGAAAGTCCTTCCCCAGGATTTTCTCTATGGTCTTGGCCTTGGCAGGCGATTCCACTATTACCAGGTTGTTAATCATCCGGTTATCGGTTTTAAAAATTTGCAAATAAACCAATTATGGCACTAAGTTCAAAATTTTAATTTAAATATTATTACTTTTATCCCCCCCGGAGGAAATTTTTCTTATGAAAAGAACGTTTGATGCGATAATTGAGTATAGTAACAAAATATACGGGATGCTCCAACCGTATCTCAACAGGATAAGTCATATGGACCGGAAGAAATTCAACCGAGCTTTCTGGATCATTTTCAGCGCTCCCTTTGCCTTGCTGGCTTTTTTACTCATGCTGGCTGCCCTGGGGGGCCTGGGAACCATGCCCAGTATTGAAGTGCTTGAAAATCCCGAGATTAACCTGGCCTCGCAGGTCATTTCAGAAGATGGTAAACTGCTGGCGTCCTTTTATTATAAAAACCAGAACCGGACCTTCGTGGATTATGATGAGCTGCCGCAGCACCTTGTAAATGCCTTGATAGCCACCGAAGATATACGGTATTACAGGCATCCGGGCATAGATGCAAAGGGACTGGCGAGGGTGGCGGTCAAAACGGTGCTCCTGCAGCAGCGCAGTTCGGGTGGCGGGAGTACCATTACGCAGCAGCTGGCCAAGCTGCTCTTCCATGATCCGCCGAGAACCAAGATCGGCCGCCTGAAACAGAAGCTCAAGGAATGGATCATTGCCGTGAGGCTTGAACGGGCCTATACAAAGGAAGAGATCCTCACCATGTATTTTAACCAGTTCGACTATCTCAACCAGGCGGTAGGCATCAAGACGGCTTCGTATGTATATTTCAACACCCTGCCCGATTCGCTGAAGCTTGAACAATCGGCCCTGCTGGTGGGTATGGCCAAGAATCCCGCTTTGTATAATCCGGTCGATTCGGTCAAGGCCATATCGGCCAAAAGACGAAGAAATATTGTCCTGAACCAGATGTACCGTTATGATTACATCCCCAGGGAAATGCGGGATTCCCTCAAGGCGATGCCCATGGAACTTGATTTTCAACGCATATCGCATACGGAGGGGCTTGCCACTTATTTCAGGGAATTTTTAAGGCGGATCATGATGGCAAAGGAGCCAAGACGAAAGAATTTCAGCGACTATGCCTCCTATCAGCAGGATTCTGTGGAATGGGCCGACAATCCCCTGTATGGCTGGTGTAACAAGAACAAAAAGCCTGACGGCAATCCTTTTAATCTTTACACGGACGGCCTGAGGATTTACACTCCCATTGACACAAGGTTGCAGCGGTACGCCGAGGAAGCGGTTGCCGAACACCTGGGAGGATCCCTGCAGCCGGCCTTTTTTGCCGAGAAAAAAGGGAAAAAGACGGCACCCTTTTCAGCCGATCTTAAGCCCAAACAGATCCAGGATATTCTGTGGAGAGCCATGCGGACCTCTGACAGGGGCAAGTTTTTACTGGACCAGGGGATTACGGTGGATTCCATTTACAGGGTTTTTAAAACACCCGTAGCCATGAAGATTTTCAGCTGGCAGGGGGATATTGACACCGTGATGAGCCCGCTGGATTCCATAAAATATTACAAGCACCTGCTGCAAACGGGATTCATGGCCATGGACCCCAGGTCGGGCCGTGTCAGGGCTTATGTCGGAGGGATTGATATCAATCACATTAAATATGATCATGTTACCCAGGGCAAAAGGCAGACCGGTTCCACTTTCAAGCCATTTCTTTACATCCTGGCCATGCAGGAAGGATTCAATCCCTGTGATGAGGTTCCCAATTCACAGGTTGTTTTTTATTTGCAGGACAGCATTTACAGCCCCAAGAGCAACAGCAGGCCCGAGGACCTGAACCAGATGAAAACCCTTAAATGGGGCCTGGCCACTTCCGAGAATAATATTTCCGCCTTCCTGGTCAGCCGTTTCAAACCCAAGCCCATTGCCGACATTGCGCATAAAATGGGGATCACCAGCTATATCGATCCGGTGCCTTCCATGATCTATGGCACCTCCGACATCAGCGTGGCCGAGATGGTTTCATCCTATGCCACCTTCGCCAATAAAGGGGAACATACAAAGCCGGTGTATGTGATCAGGATCGAGGACAAGAACGGCAATGTGCTTACTGAATTCAAGCCTGAACGGATGGAGTCCATCAATGAAAAGACGGCCTTTCTGATGCTCGACCTGATGCAGGGGGTTGCCGATTTCGGAACGGCAGTCCGCCTCCGTTACTTCTATAATTTCAAGGCCGAGATTGCCGCGAAGACAGGCACCACCCAGAACCACTCCGACGGCTGGTTCATGGGCATAACGCCGAAACTTGTAGGAGGCTGCTGGGTGGGAGCCGAGGACCGGTCGGTGCATTTTGACGAAATGAGAATGGGGCAGGGGGCGTCCATGGCCTTGCCGATATGGGCCTTGTTTATGAAAAGGGTTTACGCCGATTCCACCCTGGGCATCACCGAGGAGGATGTTTTTGAAAAACCGCCTGATATGTCCGAAATCCAGAATTGCAAGGAATATGCCGAGAAATCCACGGACGGGATCTATTACTGGGATGAGAACGAGTGGTAGGCGAGGATGACAGGGAGAAGAGGGGAAGAGGAGAAAGGGAGACTCTTACTGGCGTCCCGATTTATCGGGATCCGCTTGTGCCGAAATATTTGGTGATTTAGTGATTGGATGATTGGGTGATTGTCTTTGATCTTTGATCTTTGATCTTTGATCTTTGTTCTATCCTTTAATGCCTGGCACAGGAACGGAATTCAATTATGAATGGGTTGAAAACAGGTATTTCAGTGCGTCTTCCACTTTGGTAACCGGTATTACCTTAATATTCTTTTCTGCAGCGACCGTCTTGTTTTCATATCCCGAAGAGATCAGGATGGTCTTGAAACCCAGTTTTGCAGCCTCACGGATCCTTTGCTCAATGCGGCTCACGGTTCTTATTTCTCCCGAAAGGCCCACTTCGGCGCTCATACATATATTCTTATTGACCGGCCGGTCGAAGCTTGATGATAAAACAGCCACCATAACGGCAAGGTCAAGCCCGGGATCTGTTATGCGTATCCCCCCAGCGATATTCAGAAAGACATCGCGGGTTGCAAGCTTGAATCCGGCCCTTTTTTCGAGTACGGCCAGCAGCATATTGAGCCTGCGTACATCATAGCCTGTGGCGATCCGCTGCGGCATTCCGTAGGCGGCGGTACTGACCAGCGCCTGCACCTCAATCAGAAAAGGCCGCACGCCGTCGATGGTAGCGCCGATGGCAACACCGCTCAGTCCGTCGTTATTTTTGTTGATCAGGATCTCGGAGGGGTTGGTAACCTCGCGCAATCCCGATTGCATCATTTCAAAGATCCCGAGCTCGGCCGTGGTGCCGAAGCGGTTCTTGGCAGAACGAAGGATGCGATAAAGATAATGGTGGTCGCCTTCGAAGAGAAGCACGGTATCGACAATGTGTTCGAGCACCTTGGGACCGGCCAGGGTTCCTTCCTTGGTGATATGGCCGATGAGGATGACCGGCGTTGAGGTCTCTTTGGCGAACCGCAGGAGTTTGACAGCACATTCCCTTACCTGTGAGATGCTGCCGGGAGAAGTGTCGATCGATTCATCCTGCAGGGTCTGCACCGAATCAATGATGACCAGCCCAGGTTTAAGGCTTGTCATCTGGTTAAATACCGCATCGAGTGAGGTCTCGCTCAGAAAATAACAATGTTCACTGGAAAGTCCCAGCCGCTCCGCCCTGATCTTGATCTGGCGGTTGCTCTCCTCGCCTGAAACGTAAAGTACGTTCACATGATCGAGGTTCAGGGCCATCTGCAGGGCAAGGGTTGATTTACCGATGCCGGGTTCTCCCCCCAGCAATACAACGGAACCCTGTACAAGACCTCCCCCCAGCACGCGGTTGAATTCCCCGATGCCGGTGTCAAGGCGTACTTCTTCGGCGGATGAGATCTCCGACAGCCTGAGGGGTTTGGAGTCCTTATCCCGCTGGCTGTGTTTTTCGGCCGGTGATCCGGCATGTATGACCTCCTCGGTATAGGTATTCCATTGGCCGCAGGCAGGGCATTTGCCCAGCCATTTGGGCGCTTCTGCCCCGCAATTCCGGCAGAAATAGACGATTTTTGATTTGCCCATCCCTATTTGTTGTTGGCTATCTTGCCGATGATGGAGGAGGTGGAATATCCTTCCACGAAGTCGATGGTAAGCACTTCCCCTCCTTTGGCCTTAACGATGTCATATCCTACAATTTCTTCAGGCCGGTAATCGCTTCCTTTTATCAGCACATCCGGCTGTATCTTCCGGATAAGCTCGTAGGGAGTCTCTTCATCAAAAAGAACAACGGCCGCAACAAAGGACAGGGAAGCCAGCAACAGGGCCCTGGAATATTGATCGATGACGGGCCGGCCGATCCCCTTCAGTTTTCTGACGGAGGCATCGGAGTTCAGTCCTATGATCAGGGCATCACCGGCATCGGCGGATTTGGAAAGGTAAACAATATGGCCCTGGTGCAGGATATCGAAACAACCATTGGTGAAAACGATCTTTTGCTTCCTGAAACGCATACGGGCCAGCCAGATGTCCAGTGATGGTTCGCTCAGGATCTTGGTTTGCAGATGGTTAATTCTGTCCATGGATCGAATCCTTAACAAAGCTGTAAAAATAGAAAAACTATCCTATCCTGAAACGAAATGCAAAGAAATAAAGAAGGAAGAAGGAAGAACACTTAAACCATCAGCTGATCTTATTGGTGGCCGGGTCGGGAAAAATGATGGCGGGCTTGAACTTTTTGGCTTCTTCGAAATCCATCATGGCATAGGACAGCACAATGATGATATCGCCGATCTGGACTTTCCGGGCGGCAGGTCCGTTCAGGCATACAATGCCCGATCCTCTTTTCCCCGTAATCACATAGGTCTCGAAGCGTTCACCGTTGTTGATATTGATGACCTGGACCTTTTCGTTTTCAATCAGGTTGGAGGCTTCCATCAGGTTTTCATCGAGGGTAATGCTGCCGATATACTGCAGGTTCGACTCGGTGACGCTCACCCGGTGTATTTTTGATTTCAGTACTTCAATTATCATAATGAACAAATTTAAGCATTAAAAGTGACATTATCTATCAGTCTCACATCACCCACGTTTACCGCGATGCATCCGACCTTTCCGCCGGGTTTCCCCCAGTCCTTCAACGGTTGAAGGGTTGTGTCGTCAACGATCTCAAAATACTCGACCTGAAGGTAGGGATCTTTATTAATGGCATCGGTCACTTTCTTTTTCAGCTTTTCGACGGACAGGGAGGAGCCCAGTTTACAGGCTTCTGACAAGGTGCCGGATATCAGCGCGGCATGCTGTCGTTCTTCCGGTGAAAGTCTTGCATTGCGCGAGCTGAGGGCAAGTCCGTCGGCTTCACGGACAATGGGACAGGCGATTATTTCAATGGGGTAACCGCAGTCAGACACCAGCTTTCTGATGATGGCCACCTGCTGAAAGTCTTTCAGTCCGAAATAAGCGCGATGAGGCGCCACGGCATCGAAAAGTTTCGTTACAATCTGGGCTACACCGTTGAAATGTCCCGGGCGGTGCTTACCTTCCATCACCTTGTCGAGGTTGCCAAAGCTGAATACCCGCAGGTCAGGCTCAGGATACATTTCCTTTTCACCGGGCTGAAAAACATAATCGCATCCTTCCTTTTCCAGGTTGGCAAGGTCATCCTGGAGGGTTCGCGGGTAGTGCAGCAGGTCTGCCTTGTTGTTGAACTGGGTGGGATTGACAAAGATGCTGACGACCGTAATGTCATTTTGCCGTTTTGAACATTGCACCAATGAAATGTGGCCGGCATGCAATGCTCCCATGGTAGGGACAAAGCCGATGGATTTTCCTTCTTTCTTTACGGATGCGATTTGCTGGCTGATCTCCCGGCGATGATGAAAAACTTCCATGTTGGATGGGATCACAAATTTTTTCTCTCTGATGGGCACTTCAAAATTTCAGGGGGCGAATATAAAGAAAAAAAAATTCCCGGGATCAAAGTTTTTCTAACAGGCAAAAGCAGAGACTGTTTATCAGTCCCTGACGCAACGGACACAAAAGCCGATGTCCCGTGTAACATTACCCCTGTAAAGAATGGGAGAATTGTAACTGAGCCTGAAGAACCAGGCGTCCTTATGGGCCGCCTTGCTGGACGACCAGAAAAAGCAATGGTTGCCCATGTGGTCGAACATTCCGCCCGGGTGACGGCGGCCTGCCGGCAGGGCTGTAAAACCGGAACTGTTGCTGGCATTGGCATTCATATTGATCCAGTGCACGCTCCCGCTTTCCTTGAGTTTATCCGCGATATTGTCGGCTTTCAGATAGCTGATCAGTTCAAGCCATTCTGCCGCACTGGGCAGATGCCATCCGGGGGGACAGATACCCTGGACCCTGCTGGGTTTTGAGTCGGAGGGGGAGGCTCCGTTCAGGGCGGCCGGCCAGTTATACAGAACGCCGTATTTTTTATAGTTGTGAAAGGCTTTTGCTTCCTCAATACGGTTTCCGCTGTAACCATAAACATAACAATGAGGCGAGGAAAGAGAGCCTGATTTCGGCGAACTCACGGATGGCAGGTAGGCCAGGTTTTCGGCCATTCATATCTGTTTTCCTATCTTAATCCACCGGTACTGTGTTCCATCCCTGCTGTCAACAAAAACATCATGATGCAGTGACCGGTTATCCTCTTCAGGTTTCACTGACTTTAGGACGACTTCGGGAGGCGGAGTGCTCTTTGCATATACCCGTGCGGTCTGGCCTCTGCTAACCGTGATATCCTCTGCCCAGCTTTCTTCTCCTTTTATGGCCAGTCTGTGCTTTCCCGATACAATCCTGTCAATGGGGATGATGGTATGCGAAGTAACACTGGCGATTTTAAGGCTGTCGAGGTAAAGTTCACCGGAAATTTCCGTGGTAAGAATGATGTTGCCGAAGGAAACCACTTCCTTGATTTCTCCGACAACCGGACGCTGGTCGAAGCGGTAACTGGAGTGATTGAAATAAAAGTCGCCGGTAAGCGAAGTTGATTCCCAGGGTATTTGAAGGTTACCTGAACGCTGAACCACGGTATTCCTGATGTTCTGGAACATTTGCAGGATCGTGATATCGGGTGTTTCAATATGTTCCAGTATCACAGCCGTGTATAGCCCGTTTTCCCCTGAGCCGTCCGAAGCAATGCTACCGGGTGAGGTGGCATAAGCTATCAGGGTGCCCTTCGGGGCATTCATGAAGGCCAGTCCGGTCCCCGAGGCCGACCGGTTCCAGCTTCTTTCAAAAGGATTGTTCCTGCAGGCATCCAGGATCATGATATTAACCTCTGCGCGGGACTCCTGCATGATGGCCAGTATACGGTCGGCCGGAACACAATCGTATTCAATCTGTCTTTCAAAGGTAATCTGGGCGTCAACGGGGACAAGGTAGTTGTATCCGTTGCATTGAATACCGTGCCCGGCATAATAGAACAAACCTACCTTATAATTCTTCAGGTTCATGCCGAAATCATCGATAGCCCTCTTCATCTGGCTTTGATTGAGATTTTCATAAGCCATGACCTCGAATCCGACATTTTGCAGCGCTGTTTTCATGGCCCGGGCATCATTCTCGGGATTGGCCAGCAGTCCGGTAAGGTAATTGCCATTGCCGATGACCAGGGCAAGTCTGTTTTGCTGCGGTGGTGCGCCGGGAAGGGTTGTCTGGGAAAAACCCTGCATTGGAAGTAAACTGCAACCGATCAGGAAAAAAAAGTACAGACTTTTCATAGGATAAGTCCTTAAAGAATTCCAACTAAAATTAGTAATAAATGGACTTATATCCTAATTATTACAGTGTGTTAAGTTTTTACTGGCCGGTACTTTTAAAGAACTTCTATGTTGAGTTTAACAACAATGAAAACCGCCTGAAATCTAATTAATACTGTTAATACTGGGGTCGGACCAGGCTCTTATATAGAATAATATTGTTGATAGATTAATCAGGACAGGCTTATCATTACGTTCATCGTTAGCTGATTAAATAACAATGTAATATGAATAATGAACAAAGCCTGTTGATGTCTTTATGAGCGTTATATCCTTCATTTTTTG
>CAYMJH010000151.1:0-8951 GCA_964390385.1 uncultured Bacteroidales bacterium
TGCAAAAGCATTATATTTTAAACACTAATAAATACAAAAACATCTTTTAATCTTATTTATATTCAATTTAGAAAGCATTCTAAAACATCTTTATTTGTGAAGAAAATGAAGAATTATTATTTAGAATGATAGCTTAATTATACCTATTCTAAATAATAACAATTTGCACAGTGTTTAAAAACAACGTAAATTTGTTAAACAAAAATCAAATAATATACCGATATGACAGCAATAGAATTCAATTACCAGTTAACAAGCCTGAGCGACAGTTTGCAAAGGTTTGCCCTGAGTCTTACCGCCAACATGGAAGACGCAAGAGATCTGCTGCAGGAGACATTCGTCAAGGCCATATCGTACCGCGACAAATTCGCCGATGACACCAATCTGAAAGCATGGACATTCACCATCATGAAGAATACTTTCATCAATAATTACAGGAAAACGGTTAAGGCCAACACGACTTTCGACAGTACCGACGATCTTTATTATCTGAACCTGAACCGCGAATCCTCGTCAGAAGGCCCGGAATCTTCCGTCTCAGCCCGTGAAATAGAGCATCATATCGAGCGGCTTGAAGACGAATTCAAGGTTCCTTTCAAAATGCACCTCCAGGGATACAAGTACAAGGAAATCGCAGACATCCTGGGATTGAAGATCGGTACGGTGAAAAGCCGCATATTCTTCACCCGTAAAAAGCTTATGGAATCGCTGGGAGTCGATTATAACTGAATTATTACAGTTCTTTTGGGTTAATGGGTTAATAGTGGAATCCCCGGCTGGCCGAAAGGCGCCGGGGATTTGTCGTTTTTAGCGGCGTTTTTTCGGAATTGATAAAATTGAGATTAAATTTGCACCATTTAAACAAGGCGTTATAATCAATAACCCGATGGAAAATTCTTCCCGATATAACCAGCGAGGTGTTTCCTCGTCAAAAACCGACGTTCACCGTGCGATCAGGGATCTCGACAAAGGATTGTACCCCAATGCTTTCTGTAAAATACTTCCCGATCTGCTGGCCGGGGATGAAAACTATTGCAGCATCATGCACGCTGACGGAGCCGGCACCAAGTCGTCGCTGGCTTACATGTACTGGAAGGAGACCGGAGACTACGGCGTTTGGAAAGGCATAGCACATGATTCGCTGATCATGAACATCGATGACCTTATCTGTGTGGGGGCGACCGACAATATTCTGCTGTCCTCCACCGTCGGAAGGAATAAAATGAAAATCCCGGGCGACGTGCTGGTCTACATTCTTAAGGGATATGACGAAACCATCGAAGAACTCGCAAAATGGGGGATCCATGTTTACCTTACGGGGGGAGAGACGGCCGATATCGGCGACCTGGTGCGCACCATCGTTGTAGACTCCACCGTCGCCTGCCGGATGAAACGGGAAGAAGTCATTGACATTGCCATTCAACCCGGTGATGTGGTGATCGGACTGGCTTCGTTCGGACAGGCCAGTTATGAAAAGGAATACAACGGAGGCATCGGGAGCAACGGTTTAACTTCTGCACGGCATGACGTTTTCAGTAATTACCTGGCTGACAAATACCCCGAATCATACGATGACCTGATCCCCAAGGCGCTGGTGTACAACGGACATTATATGCTGACCCAGAAAATTGAGCACCTGGGAGTGGATGCGGGGAAACTGCTGCTGTCCCCTACACGCACCTATGCCCCCGTGATAAAAAAGGTGCTGGACCATCACCGGAAGGATATCCATGGCATGATACACTGCTCGGGAGGCGGTCAGACCAAGGTGCTGAATTTCATACATAACCTGCATATTATCAAGGATAATATGTTTGAAGTTCCGCCTTTGTTCCGCATTATCCAGCAGGAATCCCAGACGCCATGGGACGAAATGTATGAGGTTTTTAACATGGGACACCGTTTTGAGATTTACACCCGGCCGGAATGCGCTGCATCCATTGTGGCCCTTTCGGAGGAATTCAATGTGGATGCCCGCGTTGTTGGCAGGGTGGAGTCCCAGGATGGCAAAAAGGTAACCCTTGTCACCCGCGAGGGGCAATTTCAGTACTGATAACTTTAGCAGGAGAAAAAATCAAATATGAGCAACAATCTGATTCTGGATAAACTGGAAGGTGTAAATACCAGGTTCAATGAAGTGGGCAGAATGCTGACCGAACCGGATGTGATCAATGATATGAAACGGTATATCCAGCTGAACCGTGAATACAAGGAATTAAAACCCATTATTGAGGTCTTCAGGGAATATAAGGATCTGATCAGCAATATCAGCACGGCCAAGGATATACTGGCCAGGGAGAAGGATGAAGAAATGAGGGAAATGGCCAAGACAGAGCTGGAGGAGCTTGTCCCCCGGATTGAACCGATGGAAGAGCAGATCAAAGTGTTGTTATTGCCGGCCGATCCGCAGGATGAAAAGAATGCCATCCTGGAGATCAGGGCCGGCACAGGCGGCGATGAGGCCAGTATCTTTGCCGGAGACCTGTTCAGGATGTACAATAAATTCTGCGAGCAGAAAGGCTGGCGGATCGAGGTCAACCAGGTCACGGAAGGAACCGTGGGCGGATTCAAGGAAATCATTGCAGAAGTGAAAGGCGACGGAGTGTACGGTACCCTGAAATACGAATCGGGCGTTCACCGTGTCCAGCGGGTTCCGCAGACCGAGACGCAGGGACGGATTCACACTTCCGCGGCATCGGTGGTAGTCCTTCCCGAGGCGGAAGATGTCGATGTCGAAGTCCGGCAGGAAGACATCCGTATCGACCGGTTCTGCTCCTCGGGTCCGGGAGGGCAGTCGGTCAACACAACGTATTCCGCCGTGAGGCTGACCCATGTGCCGACCGGGGTTGTGGTTTCCTGCCAGGACCAGAAATCGCAGCTGAAAAACCTTGAAAAGGCCATGAATGAACTGCGCACCAGGCTGTATAACATCGAATACCAGAAATATCTCGATTCCGTTGCCTCCAAGCGGAAAACCATGGTCTCAACCGGTGACCGTTCCGCCAAGATACGCACCTATAATTACCCGCAGGGAAGGCTGACGGATCACCGGATCAATTACACCGTATACAACCTTCCGAATTTTCTTGCCGGTAATATTCAGGAATTGATCGACCAGTTGCAGATGGCTGAAAATGCAGAACGGTTGAAAGAAAATGCCATTGCTTAATCCCTGAGATATGACCCTACAGGAAATCGTTCAACAGATCAGTATTAAGAAATCATTGCTATGTGTAGGCCTTGACCCGGATTTAAACAAGATACCTGACCACCTGGCGGGAAAAAGGAACTGCATCTTTGCATTCAACCGGCAGATCATCGATGCCACCCAGGAATTTGCCGTCGCCTTTAAACCCAATATTGCTTTTTACGAATGCCTGGGACCGGAAGGATGGAAACAGCTGGAACTTACCGTCCGGTATATCAGGGATCATTATCCCAAGCTCTTTCTGATCGCTGATGCCAAGCGCGGCGATATCGGCAACACCTCGAAAAAATACGCGGAGACTTTTTTCAAACGATACGATTTTGATGCGATCACCGTTGCTCCCTACATGGGGTCCGATTCCGTCGGCCCTTTCCTGGAGTATCCCGGCAAATGGGTGATTGTGCTGGCACTGACTTCCAATCCGGGTGCCGGGGATTTCCAGTTTTTATCCACCGCGCCTCAGGAAAAGCTTTTTGAAGCCGTTATAAAAAAATCCCTGGCCTGGGGAAATCCTGAAAACATCATGTATGTGGTCGGTGCCACCAAAGCCTCGTTGCTGGTCAACATCCGCGAAATCATCCCCGATCATTTCCTGCTGATCCCGGGCGTCGGTGCCCAGGGAGGCGACCTGGCCGAAGTGGCCCGGTATGGTCTGAATAAAAATGCCGGCCTCATCGTCAATTCCTCCCGTGCCATCATCCATGCCGATTCCACCGCAAAATTTGCTTCGGTGGCCGCTGCCAAAGCCAGCGAAGTTCAATTGCAGATGGAGAAGCTGCTGTCTGAACCAGGATTTTTAGGATTTCAAGGATGACAGGATTAGCAATAGGAAAAAATATCGTTAATCCTAAAATCCCATCAATCCAATGAATCTTAGTTCAGACTTTTTATATATCTTAATCCTTTCTTTAAACCCGTTAGGCCATGACCGAAGACTTTCTTGTTTATATCTGGAAATACGGTCTGTTTGACAGGACTTCCCTGATCTCAGACACCGGTGAAAATATTGAAGTGATCGCTTTGGGCGAGCAGAATTTCCATGCAGGGCCCGATTTTATCAATGCAAAAATCCGCATTGGCAATACCCTTTGGGCGGGGAACGTTGAAATCCACCTTAACGCATCCGACTGGAAAAAGCACCATCATCAGCATGACAAGGCTTATGACAACGTCATCCTGCAGGTGGTGCTGAATGCTGATCAGACGGTGAAAAGGACCAACAATACGGTCATCCCTACCGTGGAACTGAAATTTGACCGCCGGTTTTATGCCAACTATACCTACCTTATCGGGAACAAGGCATGGCTCTTTTGCCAGGGGCACATCGCACGAATCGATCCCCTGTTGCTCCGGTCGTGGCTGTCATCGGTGATGGTGGAGCGGCTTGAAAGCAAAACGTATCTTATCGGCGATTGGCTGGAAAAGCATCACGGTGACTGGGAGGAAGTGTTTTATATTCAGCTGGCCAGGAGCTTCGGTTTTCATGTTAATGCAGAACCTTTCGAAAGACTTGCCCGTTCATTGCCGCTGCACGTGCTGAGCCGTCACAAAGACAGCCTTTTCCAGCTTGAGGCCTTGTTGTTAGGGCAGGCCGGCCTGCTGGACGGAATAAGCGGGGACGGTTACGAATCGCGCCTGAAAGCGGAATATCAACACCTGGGTCATAAATACGGGCTGAAACCGGCCGACAGGAACCTTTGGAAATTCATGCGCCTGCGGCCCGTGAATTTCCCTACGGTGAGGCTGGCCCAATTTGCAGCCCTCTTCCATGCTTCAAACGGTTTGTTGCGGAAGATCCTTGAAACGGAAAACCTGGATTCGCTGATGCGCTTGTTCAGTGTCAGCGCATCTGCTTATTGGGACACGCATTACCGGTTCGGACCGGCGGTTTCAGCCAGGCGAAAAACCTTAGGGGAGGAGGCCTGCCGCATACTGCTGATCAACACCGTTATACCCCTGGTCTTTCTTTACGGACTCAAGCGGGGGGATGAGAAGCTGAAGACCAGGGCCATCAATTTCCTGAGCCGGCTGCCCGCAGAAAAAAATGCCGTCATCAGTCGCTGGGAAAAGGCGGGCGTGAAGGCTGAATCGGCTCTTGATTCCCAGGCCCTGCTGCAATTGCGGTCGGCTTATTGCCAGCAAAAGCAATGCCTGCACTGCAGGGTGGGGATGAAGATAGTGACAAGTGACAAGTGACAAGTGACAAGTGACAAGTTAATCTGTAAAGCTGATAATCTGTTAGGTAATCCATAGCCAGCTGAAAATTAATGAATCACAATTTTCAAATTTTCAAATTTTCAAATCTTCAAACTTTTTAATCAAACCGTTTGCTATCTGAAAAAAAATAGATACTTTTGCAACTCTTTATTTCAAAGATGTGTAATTAATTAGGAATTATGGTTTTAACAGCAGAAAAGAAAAAGGAGATTTTTGCCTCTCACGGTAAGTCAGCCACGAATACAGGATCAGCTGAAAGTCAGATCGCTCTTTTTACGGTAAGAATCAATCATCTTACAGAGCATCTGAAGATCAGCAAGAAGGATTTCAGTACCCAGCGAGCCTTGCTCACCCTGGTCGGAAAGCGCAGGAGGATCCTGGATTATCTGAAAAGCCGTGACATCGAGAGATACCGGGCAATTATAAAGGAATTAAACCTTCGGAAATAAAAAAAAAGGGCAATTCAGAAATTGCCTTTTTTCTTTTCTGGGCTGATGGGTTGTTTTTCCAGCGGAGAAGTACGCATTTTTTATTTGTTTTATTAAAAAATTTTTATGTTTAAAGTAGTTGAAAAAAAAATTGATTTAGGCGACGGCCGGGTCATTTCCATAGAAACCGGTAAGCTGGCAAAGCAGGCTGACGGGTCCGTGGTTGTCAGGATGGGCAATACCATGCTGCTGGCCACCGTGGTGGCTGCAAAAGAAGCCGCCGAAGACGTGGATTACATGCCCCTGTCAGTGGAGTATAAGGAAAAATTTGCCGCCATCGGCCGGTTCCCGGGCGGATTTATGAAACGGGAAGCCAGGCCCGGCGACAGCGAGATACTGATATCAAGACTGATCGACAGGGCACTGAGGCCGCTCTTTCCCGAAGATTATCACGCCGATGTGTTTGTGAATGTCATGCTGATCTCTGCCGATAAGGAAACCATGCCCGATGCATTGGCCGGCCTTGCCGCCTCAGCGGCACTCGCGGTTTCCGATATTCCGTTTAACGGTCCCATCTCTGAAGCAAGGGTTGCCCGTATCGACGGTAAACTGGTCATTAATCCCACCTTTTCAGAGCTTGCCAGGGCGGATATCGATATAATGGTGGGTGCCACGCTTGATAACATCCTGATGGTGGAAGGCGAAATGAACGAAGTGTCTGAGGCAGACATGCTCGAGGCCATACAGTTTGCCCATGAAGCCATTAAACCTCACTGCCGGGTACAGCTTGAGCTGATGGAGGAAGTCGGTAAAGTCCGTAAGCGTGAATATTGTCACGAGGTGCATGATGAAGAACTGCGTAAAAGAGTGTGGGACGAGGCCTATGATAAAATTTTCGGGATCCTTAAAAGCACTCCTGCCAAGCAGGAAAGGCATGAAGCACTGGAACAGGTTAAAACCGACTTCATGGCCACTTTCCCCGAGGGGACGGAGGTGAATGAAAAGCTTGTCGGCCGGTATTTCCAGGATGTGGAAAAAGAAGCACTGCGAAAACTGCTGCTTACCGAAAGCCTGCGGGTTGACGGACGGAAAACGGATGAGATCAGGCCGATATGGTGTGATGTCGATTACCTGCCGACCGCTCACGGTTCGGCGGTATTTACGCGGGGTGAGACGCAATCGCTGACCACGGTCACACTGGGAACCAAAATGGATGAAAAAGAAATTGATGAGGTCCTGGTACAGGGTTCGGCAAAATTTGTGCTGCATTATAATTTTCCGCCTTTTTCCACGGGTGAAGCCAAGCCTTTGAGAGGCCTCAGCCGCCGTGAGATCGGTCATGGCAACCTGGCCCACCGTGCCCTGAAAAGAATGATCCCGGAAGATAACGTGTATGCCATACGCGTGGTTTCCGATATCCTTGAATCAAACGGATCCTCCTCCATGGCTACGGTCTGCGCCGGAACCATGGCATTGATGGATGCCGGCGTAAAGATCAGAAAGCCGGTGTCGGGGATTGCCATGGGTCTTGTCACCGATGACAAGGCCGGGACCTTCAAAGTTCTCTCTGACATCCTGGGTGATGAAGATCATATGGGAGACATGGATTTCAAGGTGGCCGGAACCCGGACGGGCATCACGGCCACGCAAATGGATATCAAGGTAAAGGGTCTTACCTATGACATCCTTCGCAAAGCGCTTGAACAGGCCAGGATCGGAAGGATGCATATCCTCGATAAACTGGAGGAAGCCATTGCGGCACCCCGTGCTGATTATAAGCCTCATGTGCCCAGGATTGTGCAGATAACGGTACCGAAGGAAATGATCGGTGCCATTATCGGCCCCGGCGGCAAGATCATCCAGGATATACAGGCCAAGACCGGAACCGTCATTGTCATTGAAGAAATTGACAGCGTGGGCGTGGTCGATATTTCCTCAGCCGACAAGGCATCCATTGAAGCAGCCCTGGATCGCATCAGGGCCATCATTGAAGTGCCTGAAGTCGGAAAGATCTATAAAGGCGTTGTGAAAGGCATACAGACCTTTGGCGCATTCATCGAGATCCTGCCGGGCAAGCAGGGCCTCCTGCATATCTCGGAGATCAGCTGGGAAAGGACAAAGAACGTGGAAGACGTATTGAAGGAAGGAGATACGGTAGAAGTAAAACTGATCGAGATCGATGAAAAGAAAGGCAACCTGAGGCTTTCACGCAAAGCTCTGCTGACCAGGCCCGAAGGCATGCCTGATGAACCGGAATCCAGGCCCCGGAGCCAGGAACACAGGCCTCCCCGCCGCGATCACGACCGGAACCGCGATCACGACCGGAACCGCAATCGCGATCAACATCGCAACTGAACCATAAGCCCCGAAATGCACTTTCGGGGTTTTTTCTATCTTTATCCCTTGGATAATCCTGTATTAAATTTTATACCATGAAAAAAATTCTGTTTCTTGCCCTGGTGCTTGTTACGGCGGCCTGCAATCGCCGTTCGTTTGATTACCCTGTTTCCGAAAAATCGGATACGGTTGATGTATACTACGGAATGGAAGTTCCGGATCCCTACCGCTGGCTTGAAGATCCCTCCCTGCCTGAAACAGGTGAATGGATTGAAGCGCAGAACAAAGTTACTTTTGACTACCTGAACCGGATCCCTTTTCGTGATTCTCTTAAAGAGAGACTCACTGAAGTATGGAATTACGAAAGATACGGTACCCCGGTGAAAAAAGGAGGGAAATACTATTTCATGAAAAATGACGGATTGCAGAACCAGGATGTGATGTATGTTATGGACAGTCTTGGCGCGGAACCGCGCATAGTGCTTGATCCCAACCTGTTTTCCCAGGATGGCACCGTGGCGCTTTCAGGTTACGCGCTGAGCAGCGACGGCCGATACCTGGCCTATGCCCTTTCAAAAGGAGGATCGGACTGGCAGGAGATCTTTGTGAAGGATATGGTTAGCGGGGAAGACCTTGCCGACCACCTCGAATGGGTCAAATTCTCCGGCATTTCATGGCATAATAAGGGATTTTACTACAGCCGTTATCCAAAACCCGGGGATAAGGAACAACTGACCTCACGCAACCAGAACCACCGTGTG
>CAYMJH010000152.1:0-8941 GCA_964390385.1 uncultured Bacteroidales bacterium
GAAATCATCAGCAACGTACTGAAGAAAACCGGCACAGCCAAGACGGCAAAATTCCTCGACGATATCAAGGACCTTGGCTTCAAAGTCGCGTTCAACGGAGGGCTGTCGTTCAATCTCGACGATGTCATCATCCCGGATGAAAAGGAAGCCCTGATGGACGAAGGCTATCAGCAGGTGGACGAGGTGATGAACAATTACAACATGGGGTACATCACCAACAACGAACGGTATAACCAGATCATTGACATCTGGACCCATACGAATGCGAAACTGACACAAACCCTGATGAAGCAGCTGTCATCCGATAAACAGGGTTTCAATCCGGTTTACATGATGCTCGATTCAGGCGCCAGGGGCTCAAAAGAACAGATCCGCCAGTTGTCAGGCATGAGGGGTCTGATGGCCAAGCCTCAGAAATCCGGGTCTACCGGTTCAGAGATCATTGAGAACCCCATCCTTTCGAACTTCAAGGAAGGATTGTCGGTGCTGGAGTACTTCATCTCCACCCACGGTGCCCGTAAAGGTCTTGCCGATACGGCCCTTAAAACGGCCGACGCAGGTTACCTTACCCGTCGTCTGGTTGACGTATCCCAGGATGTCATTATCACCGAAGAAGACTGCGGCACGCTGAGAGGACTGGTTGCCACGGCCATCAAGAATAATGAAGAGGTGGTGGAGTCGCTGTATGAGAGAATCCTTGGCCGCACCGCGGTGCATGATGTCTACCATCCCCTCACGGGCGAACTGGTCGTAACATCGGGTGAAGAAATCACCGAAGACATAGCCAGGATTATCGATGATTCTCCCATTGAACAGGTGGAGATCAGGTCGGTGTTGACCTGCGAATCACGGAAAGGTGTATGCGCCAAATGCTATGGCCGTAACCTTGCCACCGGCAGGATGGTCCAGAATGGAGAAGCGGTGGGTGTTATAGCAGCCCAATCCATCGGAGAGCCCGGTACACAGCTTACCCTCCGTACATTCCACGTGGGAGGAACTGCGGTGAACATCACCACGGAATCAAGCATCGTGGCAAAATACAACGGTATCGCTGAAATCGAAGAACTGCGTGTTGTCGAGCGCAAGGATGAAAACGGCAAGAAATTCGACATCGTGATCGGACGCCTTGCCGAATTAAGAATTGTGGACAAGAAAACCGGCATTGCGCTGACTACCAATAATATTCCTTACGGGGCCAAACTGTATATCAAGAATGGCGCCGAAGTCAAGAAAGGCAGCCTCATCTGCGAATGGGATCCTTACAATGCGGTCATTATTTCAGAAGCGGCCGGTTTTGTCTCCTTCGAGAATGTGATAGAAGGACTTACCTATAAGGAAGAATCGGATGAAGTGACCGGCTACCGCGAAAAGGTCATCATCGAAAGCCGCGACCGGTCAAAGAATCCCACCATCAACATTGTCGACAAAAATGATCAGATACTGAAGATCTATAACCTGCCCGTAAGTTCACACCTTACCGTTAATGACGGCGACAAGGTTATGGCAGGTGAGATCCTGATCAAAATACCCAGGGCTGTCGGCAAATCAGGCGATATCACGGGCGGTCTGCCAAGGGTTACCGAGCTTTTCGAAGCCAGGAATCCTTCGAATCCGGCCGTGGTTTCTGAAATCGACGGAGAGGTTTCTTTCGGCAAGATCAAAAGAGGTAACCGCGAAATCACCATCACTTCGAAATCGGGCCAGCAGAAAAAATACCTGGTGCCGCTTTCCAAACAGATCCTGGTTCAGGAAAACGACTATGTGAAAGCCGGAGTTCCCCTGTCAGACGGCGCCACAACTCCCTCTGACATCCTGGCCATCAAAGGCCCTACCAAGGTGCAGGAATATATTGTCAATGAGATCCAGGAAGTGTACAGGCTTCAGGGTGTAAAGATCAACGACAAGCACTTTGAGGTGATCGTAAGGCAAATGATGCGCAAGGTGGAGATCATTGATCCGGGTGACACCAAATTCCTCGAAAGACAGATTGTCGACAAATGGGAATTCATGGAAGAGAATGACTGGATATACGGTAAGAAAGTCATCGAGGACAGTGGCGATTCCACTACGCTGAAACCGGGTATGATCGTCACCGCCCGAAAACTGCGCGACGAAAATTCGCTGTTGAAGCGCAAGGATCTCAAGCCCGTGAAATCGAGGGATGCTATTCCCGCCACCTCGCAGCAGATCCTGCAGGGTATCACCAGGGCTGCATTGCAAACCCAGAGCTTCATGTCCGCCGCTTCCTTCCAGGAAACCACCAAGGTTCTGAACGAAGCCGCCATCTTCGGCAAGGTGGATTATCTTGAAGGGCTGAAAGAAAACGTTATCGTTGGTCACCTGATCCCTGCCGGAACCGGCAGCCGGAGATACAATAACCTCATCGTCGGTTCAAAGGAAGAATTTGATAAGCTGGCCGAGGAAAAAAAGACCGATGTTGAAGTTGTAAAAGAGCGATAAGACTAGTACCATGGAAGAAAAGAAAAATGTCAACCAGATCAGTATTGAACTGAAGGAAGACGTGGCACAGGGCATCTATTCCAACCTGGCTGTCATCACCCATTCCTCATCGGAATTCGTGATCGACTTTGTCAGGGTTATGCCCGGCATCCCTAAAGCAGAAGTTAAATCGAGGATTATCCTCACCCCGGAGCATGCCAAAAGGTTTCTGATGGCGCTGAAAGACAACATTGCCAAGTTCGAGGCCGTGCATGGCAGCATCAAACAGGTAGAAGGAGCCGGAGGAGCGATGATACCGATGAATTTCGGGGGACCGACGGCTCAGGCGTAAAGTCTGAACCGCAGATTTTACAGAGGGGTCAGATACCACAGATAAATACAAAACCCGGTGAAGTTTCACCGGGTTTTGTATGAATAGCTGCTCTAAAAAAACCCTTGCTGACATATGCATAGCGCATACCCCTCTCCTTAGAAGAGGGGGCAGGGGGAGAGAGGCCTCCCTAAAACTTATATGTGTTGTCGGCAATCAGCTTGTCGGCAATCCGCCTGCGGGCTTCCTTAACGTTCACGCCTTGTACCGAAGACAGGGCATCGGCGGCCTGTATTAACTGACCGGCCTGTTCGGGCGTCGCAAAGGAATTTATGGCGTCATGCGCATATTTGGCAATTTTAGCGGCAGCATCATAACCATAAACATCGAGTATATCTTTATACAGCGAAGCCACACCGGAGCCTTTCAGACTTTCGATTTTCTGCACGCGCAGGACAAGCGATTCAGTAATATAGATCTCCGAAATGATCTCCGAAATGTTGAACAACACTTCCTGTTCCTGCACCAGCTTTTTGTCGAACTGTTTTGAAGCAGCGTGGATTGCTATCAATGCTATCTTTTTAAAGTTTCTTACGGCACTTAATTTATCGCTGTAATAATCCCCGGAGCGGGGTGTTTTTACCTTTCCCAATGTATCAAGCTGGGCGTAGAGCTTTTCGGCTTCCCCGAACAGGTCGAAATCGCCTTTCATGGCCCTCTTCATGGCCGTGTCAACCACCAGCATGCGGTTGATCTCGTTGGTGCCTTCAAAAATACGGTTGATCCTCGAATCACGATAGCCTTTTTCCACTGCCATTTCAGCTGAGTAACCCATGCCACCGTGGATCTGCACCGCCTCGTCAATCACAAAATCAAGGATCTCAGAGCCATAAACCTTCAATATGGCTGCCTCCACCGCATAATGGCTAATGCCGTCAATGCTGGCCCGGCCTTTGTCGCATCCTTCCGCCTTGTACTTTTCGATCAGGTCATCGATATCTTTGCTCACCCTGTAAATGGCCGACTCTATGGCAAATACCTGGATTACCTGTTCAGCCAGTTTGTGTTTTATGGCCCCGAAAGTCGATATCAGCACACCGAACTGCTTTCGTTCATTGGCATATTGCACCGAATCGTTGATAGCCTTCTTGGCTGCCCCCAGTACATTGGCTCCCAGCTTGATGCGTCCCATATGCAGGATACTCAGCGCAATCCTGAATCCTTCGCCCTGTTTTCCCAAGAGGTTCCCGGCTGGTACTTTCACGTCGTTATAATAGATCTGGGCCGTGGAGGATCCCTTGATGCCCATTTTATGTTCATCGGGACCGATGACGACGCCGGGATAGTCCTTTTCCACAATGAAGGCGCTCAGCACCCTGTCATTGCCGATCTTGGCGAACACTGTCTGCACATCGGCAAAACCGGCATTGGTGATCCACATCTTCTGGCCGTTCAGGATATAATGGCTGCCGTCTTCTGAAAGCCTGGCATTGGTTTTCCCTGAATTGGCGTCACTGCCTGCTCCGGGTTCGGTAAGGCAATAAGCTCCCAGCAGTTCACCGGAAGCCAGTCGGGTTACATATTGCCGGCGTTGTTCGTAAGTGCCGTAATACATGATGGGCAGGGTACCGATTCCGCAATGAGCCATGAAGGCCACAGAAAAAGAATATCCCGCGCCGATGGTCTCCGCTGCCAGCATCTGGGTGACAAACGACTGTCCGAATCCACCGAATTCCTCCGGAACTGAAATACCCATCAATCCCAGTTCGCCTGATTTCTTCAGCAGGCCCTTCATCAGTTCACGGTCCTGTTTTTCCGTCCTGTCAATGTTCGGAATTACCTCTGCACTAAGAAAATCCCGACAGGTCTGGGCAATCATCAACTGTTCCTCGTTGAACTCTTCGGGTATGAAAATATCTTTCGCTTCGATATCGCTGACCAGAAATTCGCCGCTTTTTAAAACTTTCCTGTTTTCCATTTCAATTTAATTTGGGTTAATGTAATGTTTTATAGATCCAGGTCCATTACGATCAATTCGGCAATGTCATAATTCTTAATGGTTTCTTCCCTGTTCTTGTATTTTAATCCGTCTGTCATCATGGTCATGCAAAAGGGGCAAGCCGTAGCAATGATTTCCGCGCCGGTTTTCAGGGCATCTTCTGTGCGTTCGATGAATACTTCCTTATCACCTTTCTCCGCTTCTTTGAACATCTGTGCTCCGCCGGCGCCACAGCATAAAGCAAAGCTTTTGTTCCGGTGCATTTCCACCAGGCTGCCGGTAACCGCACGGAGCACATTCCGCGGTTCCCGGTAAATGTTGTTCGCCCTGCCAAGGTAACATGGATCGTGGTAAGTGATACGGACCTTATTCAGCATGCCGTTGTTCAGCTTCAGTTTCCCTTCATCGATTTTGCCGTTCAGGAACTGCAGGTAATGGATCACCTCATAGTTGCCCCCGAGATCAGGATACTCGTTCCTGAAGATGTTATAGCAATGAGGGCACAGGGTAAGGATCTTCTTTACCTCATACGATGCAAACAAGGCAATATTCTGCAGAGCCTGCATCTGATACAGCATTTCATTACCGGCCCGGCGGGCAGGATCACCGGTGCAGGATTCCTCCTTTCCCAGCACGGCATAGCTGACCCCGAGATAGGACAGTATCTTTGCAAATGCCCTGACCACCTTTTTATACCGGTCATCAAAGGCACCTGCACAACCCACCCAGAACAGGTATTCGGGTTTCTCACCCCGGGCGAACAATTCGGCCATCACCGGCACCTCAATTTTTCTTGTTTCCATAGTCAGTGAACAAGCATTTTGTCATGAATGAACTTTTATCTCAAGGTCTTTAGCCCACAGCAGCCTGTCTTCGGGAGAGTATTGCCAGGGTGCGCCGTTGTTTTCAATGGCGCTGAACACTGCCTTAAGCTCGCCCGGTGCAGATCCCTCCTCCATCACCAGGTAGCGGCGCAAGTCCACGATCAGGGTGGGATGATTTATGTTGACAGGACATTCCCTGGCACAGGCATTGCATGTAGTGCAGGCCCATAATTCCTCTTCGGTTATGTAATCGCGCACCAGCGCACGGCTATCGGAAAACTGCCTTCCCTGCCTAACCAGTCCCGGTCCCTTTTCCTTCATCCTGGCCCTCACGTCCATGATAATCTTCCTGGGGGAAAGTTTTTTGCCGGTGAGATTGGCCGGACATACGGAGGTGCATCTTCCGCACTGGGTGCATGAAAGAGAGTCGAAATAATGCTTCCAGGTTACATCTTCAATATCCTTCACGCCAAACCGCTCAGCCGGTGTATCCGTCACAGGGGGTGCAAAGGCAGTGTCGGGATTCATCATAAGCCTGACTTCCCTGGTAACATGGTCCATGTTGGGCAGCTTACCCAGCGGATCAAGCCCGGAAAGGAAAACGTTAGGCACCGACATGAACACATGAAAATGCTTTGAGTAAGGGAGTATGTTGGCAAAAACAAAGATCAGCAATATGTGGGCCCACCAGCATATCTCATAGATAACCCTGACAACCGAAGGATGCGTTCCGGCAAAGATCCCTGCCAAAAGGCCTCCCACGGGGTAGACACCGTGTATGTCACCCCCGGTCATACGGCTGAAAGCCACATAGGCTGCATTCATCCCCAGCAGGGAAATCATCAGCAAAAGGATCAGCGAAAGGGCGATGATGGCATCCACATGGTTCTTATGTCTCATCTCAATGCCTTCAAACCGCTTCACATGCATGAAGAGCCTGCGGATCAGAAAGACGACAATCGAAAGGGCCACCAGCAGCGCAAAAACGTCCCCGGCCGCCATAATGATATCATGCAGGGCGCCCAGTACCTTAAGGGACTTGTCGGTGCCGGACAGACCGTCGATCACCATTTCGATGCTGCCGATCAGGATCACGCAAAAACCCCAGAAAACAAGGGCATGAAAAAAGCCCAGCACAGGCCATCTGAAGATCCTGGTCTGGCCAAAGGCAACATCAAACATCACCCTGAACCTGCGGCCGAAATTGCGTATGGGAAATGCAGGCCTGGTGAAGCTGAAATAACGGATGATCCTTATGACCGTAAAAGTGAAAACGGCCAGGGTAAGGATCAGGGCTATGGCAAACAGGAGCTGTCGTGTCATTGGCAATTGGGTGGTTAATGGCTATTGGCTGTTGGCTTTCAGGATATTTAAGTAAGTTAAATTTCCGGGCTTATGAATGTTGGGTTTAATTATCAATTATAGGCTAAAAGCCAAAGGCTAACAGCCAGAAGCTGACCCTCTACTTCGCCTTGATTTCCTTCACGGCTTCTACCAGTGCAGGAAGCACCTTCAAGGCATCTCCCACAATGCCATACCGGGCAGCCTCAAATATGGGCGCATCCTTGTCGGTATTGACCGCCACGATAACTTTTGATGCGCTCACTCCTGCCAGGTGCTGCGTAGCCCCTGATATTCCAAACGCCATGTAGAGATTGGGGGCAATGATCTTGCCCGTCTGCCCGGTATGCTCTTCATGAGACCTCCAGCCTTCATCAGAGACCGGTCGCGAGCATGCCGTGGCGGCACCCAGCAAGCCGGCAAGCTCCACCAGCGGGCCCCAGTTATCCGGAGATTTCATCCCCCGGCCGCCGGAAACAACGATCTCTGCATCGGTCAACAGGATCCTGCCGCCCTGCTTCTGAACTTCCTTTAACTGTGTTTTTACCGGACCTGCATCGGGCTGTACCGACACACTTTCAATGGTTGCAGCGCCCGGTGTTTCGATCAGCTCAAATGAGTTCTGTGCCAGGGTAATGATCTTGGTTTCGGTATCTATGGAAAGGTGGGCAAAGGCATTCCCCGAATAAGCCCTTTTTAATACCACAAAAGGATCAGTGCTGAGGGGTAATTTGCTGACACCGGAGCCGATACCTGCCTTCAGCTTTACCGAAAGTCTGGGAGCCAGCGCTTTCCCCGTATTATTGTTGGAAAGGATGATGACTTTCGCACCTGTTTGCCTTGCAACATCCGCAATGGCATTAGCATAGACCTGGTTATCGAGGATGGCCGATCCGGCATTTTCAAGGTTCAATACCTTTGTTGCACCATATTTCCCAAGCTTTTCCAGCTCACTGTTGGCGACCGGTCCGATGGATAGCGCCATGACGGAGGTATTCAGCATTCCGGCAACCCTGGCTGCATAGGAAGTCAATTCGAAGGACAGCTTTTTGAATTTGCCGTCCCAATTCTCTGTATATACTAATACTGACATATGTTATGCTTTAGATTAATCATGATGGATAAGGACAAAGGGGGCACTGCTATATGACTTTGGCTTCGTTCTGAAGCAGTTCGATAAGCTGTTTCGGATTCCCGGGATCAACAAATTTGCAGGCTGCACGTTTGACCGGCAATTCGTACTGAACAATCCGGGTCAGGGGTGTGACGGGGGCCGGCTCAGACACTTTTATGGCTTTGGTCCGGGCGGTCATGATGCCCCTCATGGAGGCAATACGGGGTTCTTTGGCAATTCCTTTCTGTACAATGGCAACAAAGGGCAGAGGAACTGTAAGTATTTCCTTTCCTCCGTCTATTTCACGCGTGATGACCGGTTGCCCGTTTTCGATATTTAGTTGAGAAACCGCTGATACAGAGGGATAACCGAGACATTCAGCCAGCATGCCGCCAACAGTGGAACCGTTATAATCACTTGATTCAATGCCGCAAAGAATGATGTCGAAAGCTTCCGCTTTTATGGCTTCGGCAAGGCTGACTGCAACTGAGTATGCATCAGCAGGTTCCATATTGACCCTTATCGCTTCGTCTGCTCCGATAGCTAAAGCTTTCCGGATGGTGGGCTCCGCGTTTGCCGGTCCGGCATGCGCCACTGTAACATTGTCTATAACGCCCCCGGAAGTATCCTTTAACTCAAGGGCACGTGTGAGAGACAATTCATCCCATGGATTGATCACCCATTGTACACCGGTGGCATCAAACTTCTTATTGTCATCCACAAACTTCACCCTGGTGGTGGTGTCGGGCACATTACTGATACAAACTAGAATTTTCATCGGCAATACAGTTTAGTTTAAAGAACCTTATAATCTATCTCAAGCAATCTCCAATCGGGCGATTCAGGAGATAAATCAATCCTCTGTCCTGATTTTCAGGCGTACAAATATAAAA
>CAYMJH010000153.1:0-8934 GCA_964390385.1 uncultured Bacteroidales bacterium
CATCAAAAGTGCGTTCTACAAAAGGACTGCTTGTGCATGTCTTTAGTAGAATTGCAGCAGCTTTTATATATTTAGTTTTTAACTCTTAATTCGCATTTCTAGCTACCAGCTACTTCTTCTCAAATATACCCCACCTTCACCTTCTTCAGCAGTTTCTCCTCCAGCAACCTGGCGATACGGTTAACAACGGTCCGCCTGATCTCCAGTTCCACGGGCAGGTGCGGGTCCTGGTGGGCTATGTTGATGCGGGTGCCGATGATGAAGTCGATCTCATCGCTTTCGAGGATCAGCTTGACGATTTCATCAGCCGGTCCGCGGTTTAATTTGAAATTAGGGTTATAGGCCTTCAGCAGCTTTTCCACCTTGTTCAGTGTAAGGATGCCTTCGGTGAACAGGTCGATACCCTCCATATAGTTCAGCGGCGGCAATTCGGGATCTTCAAACCGGAAAACATCTTCGATTTTAAGGTTCAGTTCACGCGAGACGATATCGCCCGTGGTGGCCCCCATGATGATCTTCTTTCCGGCAAATTCTCTGACGTTTTGCGCCAGCAAGGGATCATCCTCCTGGTTGTAAGGCGGGCCGGTGCAAATCAGCAACCGGCGTGGCTCACGGAAGTATATGATACCGCAGCTGGTATCATCCTTAGCCTGAAAACCGTCATTCCGGTAAGCCATGTTCACGATCTTACCTGACAATTCCCGGGCGGATATCTGGGGGAATTGCTTTATGGTATCCACAGCCAGCCGGGCCACATTGTCAACACCCCACCCGAAAGGGAAGCGCGGCGTGCCCATGCCCGACTGGGCAATGCCGTCGGAGCAGAAAATGATGCGATCGCCTTTCCTGGGGATAAATGTGCAGATTCTGATCTTCTTTCCTGGATTGGAATCACAGGTGAGGGAAATCGTCTTCGTCTCAGGCTGAAACACTTTTTTGTCCCGTATGATAACGCAGGCCGGATTATCATACTCGAGAAGGGTTGTTTTTCCGTCGTATTCAACGTCGATGATGGTAAAGGTGGAATAATTGATCTTTCTTTCACTGCATTCCGGCAGGGTTTTCATGATGATCTCGGCGGTTTTCTCCGGTTCCTTGTGCTCCCTGGTAAAATTAAGGGCCATAGTGGCTGTAAGAGTGGCCAGCACGTTGGCCTTGATGCCGTGTCCCATGCCATCGGAAAGGACAACGACAATACGGTTCTCTTCCTTCACCCTGCCCGAGAGAAAAACGTCGCCGCAGATCCGTTCACCCTCATAACTTTTTTGCTGGCAATCTACTTCAACAAAGAAATTTTCATCCATGGCTGCCCCTTGTCATTTCTTCTTCTCTCCCTTGTAAAATTCGATAATGGAATTCAGCATCCTTTCGATATCGGTAGCCCCCTCCCCCAGCAGGAATCCTATCTTCTGCACCATTTCAAGGTTACGGTCGATTACATCGTTGATGCGGTTGATCACTTCCGTGCGCTGAACCTCCGGGGCCCTCATGTCGCGTATGATGCCTCCTACCACCTTCCCTTTCACAATGGGAAAGATGGAAACATTCAGGATATTTTCCCCCACGTTGATATCCCTGCTTTCAATATTTTCGTTATCATTCAGCACATAAGAAAACAGATTGATCAGGTTTGCCGGGACAAGCTTGTTCAGGTCGGCATTGATCAATCCGGGGATTACGGAATTGATCTCTTCGGCTTCCTCTCCCAGGATGGATGAAAAGGTGACATTGGCCTTCAGTATCTTCATCTTGTTGTCTACAAAGACAACGCCGGCCCTCAGTTTTTCGAGCATGGCATCGGTAAGCTCCGACATCTGGCCTGCAGCTTCCTTCTGCTGACGGGCATTTTCTTCTGTCTCCTTCAGCTGTTTACGGGTGTGGGCTAGTTTTTCGTTGAGCTGCCGGATGGATTCCATGTTGTTCATGCTGCTTTTCAGGGCGTATGGGATACACATCTCAGGGCTTGTCAGGCCACGGCCGATATCCATGGCAAATTCGCGGCATGTAGCATATCCGCATTCGGCGCAGTTTATGGCATCGTTTTCCGTTCTATCCAGCATAGCGAGGATCTCGCCGATCTTTTCCTCGGGCGGTTCGGGCAGCCGCTGGTCGTCGTTTCTGAAAGACCGGGAGTAATCCTGTTCCAGGTATTTTTGCAGCTGTTGGTACCATTCAAGCTTGAAGAACCGCTGAAGGCGCTTGTTGGCATACTGGATCACAAGGTTTTCACTGAAAAGCCTGTTGCTCTGCTTCGAGAAGCCGGGACCGGCCATTGAGTTGCCCGACGTAATATGAACATGCCGGTGGATGGATTTTATGTTGCTGTCAAATTCCTGTATGGCTTCCATCATGGCCTTTTTTCCTTCGACCGACACCACATTGGTGGTTACCAGGTTTTCATCCATGTCCGCTGCCTGGATAATCCCGTTAGTCAGCGGATACAAGGCTCCCTTATAGCTGAGGGGAGGATCAAAGTCAGAGAATTCAAGGCTTGCTTCGTCGATATCATAGTGCCTGAAAAGGCTGCGCAATTCGGTGAAGGTTATGGCCACATCAACCCGGCGGTCGTCATCATAAAGCAAAGCCTCATCCTTCTTGGAGATATCGGGACCAATATACATCACCTTTATATCGGGCCCGTAATGGTGCCGGGCAATTCGCGCACCGGCGATCATGGGTGAGACCAGCGGGGCCAGGTTCGCGATAAGGCCCGGATGGTATTTCTCAACAAAGGATACAACCACAGGGTCGGTGGAGGTTATATAATATCTTCCTTTAAAATCACTGAAGAGAAGCTGATATTTATAAGCGATTACGTCAACGCCAAAGGACAGCTCGCAGGCATAGGTAATCCCCAGAGCCCGGAGCATAGTGGCAAATTTGCGGTAATCGGTGACATCCTCAAATTCAACCGATATGCTGGGAGACAGCAGGGCCAGCACCTTGTCACCTGAAGCCAGCAAGGCTTTCGCTTCCTCAAGCGAACTACGATAGAGGATGGTCTTGGGACCGCATGACATGATGCATGATCCGCAACCGATGCAGCGGGAGGGATTGATGGCAGGATAACCATCTGCCGCGTTGATCTGAATGGCCTTCACCGGACAGGTCCGTATACAGGCATAACACTTGGTGCAGTTGACAGTTTCGATTTTTACTAATGGTTCCAATTCCTATCCTCCGGTTTTAAATAAATCCTGCAGGGATTCCTTCAGGATCCGCTGAATGTTTTCCTCGCTGACGTTATTAAAAATCTTTCCGCCAATCTTAATGTTAGGGCCCTCGCTGCATTCCCCAAAGCAATGGTCACCCTTGAAAAACACCTTATCGGCCAGGCCGTGATGATTGATGAACCGCTGAATGATCTTCAGCAGACTCCGGTTTCCCCTTGAAAAGCAGGAACTGCCAAGGCATATGATGATCTCCCGCCGATGATTCATGGCTTGATGGTTCTGTTTCGTAAAGATAAAAAGAAAATGGAGAAAGTTGTGAGGGTTGTGATTGTTATGAGGGTTATGGTTGCGTTGGCATCAATTGCCGTCTGCTTTAGCTGACGGAAGATGAAAGTCAGGCAGTCCAGAATACTGCTGTTTTCCAAATCTCATCCTTTTTATTTACTTTAGCCCTCCCAAGTAATTATTATAATGAAAGTATTACCCGAAAAGACAGTTAAGAGGCTAAGTGAGTACAGGAGGACGATGCTCCGCTGCCTGGATGAAGGTAAGACCCATATATTCTCGCATGAGCTGGCCGAATTGCACAACATAACTGCCGTACAGGTGCGGCGTGACATCATGTTCATCGGTTATTCAAGCCAGAGCCGCATAGGATATGATATCAAAGACATAACGAAAGCCATCGGCAGGATTATCGACCCCAGAGAAGTGATGAACCTGGCCGTGGTGGGATACGGCAACCTGGGTAAGGCGCTTTCCTCCTACCTGGTGAATAAAAGACCCATGCTGAAGCTGGTGGCTGCCTTCGATATCGATCCCAAGAAGATCGGATCCTCCAATTCCGGCATACCGTGTTATTCCATTGAACGGCTGCGTGAGATCATAGCTTCACAGCATATAGCCATGGCCATCCTCTCGGTCCCCTCAGCAGCCGCACAGGACATGGCCAAGGCATTGGTGGCATCGGGAATCAAAGGGATTCTCAATTTCACAACGGTCAACATCAATGTCCCGGCCGATATTGCCCTCGAGGAATCTGACATCATCACCTCCATCGAAAAGCTTGCCTACTTCGTGAAACACGTGAATATCGGGTGATTTGCTTTGTCCTCCATAGCCTCTGGCGTAGGAGGGGTGATTTGGTGATTTAACACAACCTTTTCCCCTCCCGTTTGTTATAATAATTTAGATTAAATAAAAATACTTGACTGAATTTTTTATAATTTAGACCCTTCCAAAACAGCAGTTTTATGGTTTCGGCCGAAACGAAAGAAACAGTAAAAAAGATCTTTACCAGTTACCTGGAGAAAAAAGGGCATCGCAAAACACCGGAGCGGTATGCAATCCTTGATGAAATATATGAAAACGATGAACATTTCGACATCGAGACCCTCTATGTTTTGATGAAGAACAAGAATTACAGGGTCAGCCGGGCGACGCTGTACAACACCATTGAGTTGCTGCTCGACTGCAACCTGGTGGTCAAGCACCAGTTCGGCAGGAATATCGCCCAGTTTGAAAAGGCTTATCAATGTATACAGCATGACCATTTAATTGATATTGAAACCGGCCATGTCATTGAATTCTGCGATCCCCGGATGCAGGAAATCATCCATACCGCCTGTGAACTGAACGGTTTCATTCCCAGTCACCACTCCCTTTATATTTACGGGCGGAAAAAAGAAACGCCGGAAAAGAGGAAGAAATAGTCTTGCGGTCTTGCAGTCTGGGAGTCTGGAAGTCTTTGATCCTGGTTCCTGGTTCTTGTATTGCCCGTCACTCGTCACTTGTCACTTGTCACTCCCCGCTTGTTGTCAATCCCAAAATATTTATTACCTTGCGCATGAATTTTTCAAATCAAAACTATTTAATGAAAGTTGATGTTTTATTAGGCCTTCAATGGGGGGATGAAGGCAAGGGAAAGATTGTGGACGTTCTGACTCCTGATTATGATGTCATCGCCCGTTTCCAGGGTGGGCCCAATGCCGGACACACGCTGGAATTCAACCATATCAAGCATGTGCTGCACACCATCCCGTCGGGGATCTTCCACGGCGACAAGCTGAATGTAATCGGCAACGGGGTTGTGATCGATCCCGTGACATTCAAAAAGGAGGTTGAAGCCCTCAAAAGCCTCGGTGTGGATCTGAGGGGAAAACTGCTGATCTCCAAAAAGGCGCACCTGATACTGCCCTCGCACCGGATACTGGATGCAGCCTCTGAGGCAGCCAAAGGACAAACCAAGATCGGGTCTACGCTGAAAGGCATTGGGCCCACCTATATGGATAAAACCGGCCGGAACGGCTTGCGTGTTGGCGACGTCATAACCCCTCAACTGGATGAGAAATACCGGTTCCTGAAAGGAAAGCATAAGGAATTGCTGACCATCTATTCCTTCCCTTATCATATTGAAGAGCAGGAAAAGGACTGGTTTGAAGGCATTGATGAGATCAAAAAATATGACCTTGTCGACACCGAGGTATTCATCAACCGGCAACTGGCCGAAGGCAGGAAAGTGCTTGCCGAAGGAGCCCAGGGCACCATGCTCGACATCGATTTCGGCTCCTATCCCTATGTAACCTCATCGAGCACGGTATGTGCCGGGGCCTGCACCGGCCTTGGCATCGCCCCTTCAACCATCGGGGAAGTGCTGGGCGTTTTCAAGGCTTATTGCACCCGGGTCGGTTCAGGCCCGTTTCCTACCGAACAGACTAATGAAACCGGAGAATCATTGCGTAAGACAGGCCATGAATACGGAGCCACTACAGGAAGGCCCCGGCGCTGCGGATGGCTCGACCTTGTTGCCCTGAAATATTCCATCATGATCAACGGGGTGACCCAGCTTTACATGACCAAGGCCGACGTGCTTTCAGGTTTCAATGCCATTAAGGTAGCCGTTAAATACAAGATCAATGGTGTTGAAACAGATGTTGTGCCCTATGATCTGAACGATATAACGGAACCGGTCTACCGGGAAATGAAAGGGTGGAACTGTGAATTGTCAAAGGTGACTTCAGCGCAGGATATGCCCGAAGAATTGGTTGCCTATATTCAGTTTATCGAAAATGAGACCGGCTTGCCCGTAACCATCGTATCGTTGGGACCCGACCGTAAACAGATCATCTTTCGCAGAAAGCAGTGAAAGACAGTCGGGAGGTCTTGCAGTCATGCAGTCTGGTTGTCTTCTAGTCTGCTAGTCTGCTAGTCTTCTAGTCTAACAGTCTAACAGTCTAACAGTCTGTAGTCTGTAGCCTATTAGTATTTTTCACTTTTCGTTTTTCACTTTTCACTATTTCTTATTAGGTAATTCCAGCCCGTACCCGCTTACCTTGTCCTCTCTCTTCAGCAGGAAAGCAAACAGCAATCCCACCAGACCCAGCACCGCCAGCATTAATATCGGCCTTGTATAATCAAAAACCGCCTGCCCCTTGCTGACCATTTCAGCGGTAACGCCGGGGTTTGCCTTATCGAGCACCTTGCCAATCAGCAGGGCGAAGCCCCATAATCCCAGGTTTTGAATTGAAAACATCAATCCATAGGCGGAACCGATGCGGCCCTGATCCACAATTTTCGCAACCGAAGGCCACATGGCGGCCGGGATCAGTGAGAAAGCGATTCCCAGCATGATCATAGGAATAACAGGAGGCAGGCTGGTCAGGGCCAGGATCAGGTGAACCAGCACCAGCAGGCCTGATCCGTAAACCATAAGGCTGGCGCTTTTCCCTTTATGGTCGGTGAACCAACCGAACAGCGGGGTGAAGAGGATAGTCCCGAAATAAACCGCTGAACTGATAATGCCGCTCATTTTTTCAGACATAGCAAACTTGTTCTGCAACAGGTCGGGGGCATATTTCATGAAGGGAAACACGGCGGAATAAAAAGTGACGCACAGCAGGGCGATGAACAGGAAGGATTTATTGGTCAACAGCCTGGCCAGGTCCTTCAGCCGGAAAGGATCTTCGGTGTCCATGGTAAGCTCCTTTTCTCTGCGGTCGAAGCGGATGTCAAACCCTATGTACAGGATAAAGCATAGAAATCCTATGCCCAGCAACAAGGCTCCGAACCAGATCGGGGTGGTCCATTCAGGTTCCATAAGCTGCGGGGTGACGATCAGCGACAGGGCGGATCCAAGCCTGGCAATAGCCAGATTGGTTCCCAGGGCAAAAGCGATTTCCTTGCCTTTAAACCATTTGACAATGGTTTTTGTGATAACGACGATACTGGTCTCCGCCCCCAGGCCAAAGAGGAAATAACCCAGTGACATGACCTTCAGGGCAGGGGATTTGCCGGTCCAGAATGAATTCATCAACGAATATCCTATGCCTCCGTCATTAAAATAGGATGAAGCGCCGTACCAGGTAAGGCATGAACCCGCAACCATGAAAAAAATGAAGGTGAAACCCGTGATCCTTATACCGAAACGGTCGGCAATCATTCCTCCCAGCACGGCCATTAACAGGAATACATTGGGGAAGGAGTAGGCCGCAATGAAAAAGCCGTAGTCAGTGGATGAAAAGCCCAGTATCTCTCCCATTTTTTGCTTCAACGGTGAAAGCGCATCGTAGAAATAGTAATTCGCGGCCATGACAAAACTGAGCAGCAACAGAATACTCCAGCGCAGTGTCTTATTTTCCCTCAGGGACTGTGAATGATTCAGCATATGCAGATTTTAAACCCTCAAATATAGAGTATTTATTTAACCTGCCTAATCCCCCGTCCATGGAATTCAATTGCCATGCCGATGGGTTAGGGCATGGCGATAAAGGACTCCTTAACAGGCATAAGAAGGTTCACAGCAATATTTTTCAATCAATAATTCCCATTTTAAAAATATATTTACATCTTTGCTCACCTGATTTTTTCGGACTGTTTTGATGACCTTAAACTGATAATCAAATATAACAATGAATGAATCCATAGCTATTCTCTGCGCGGGAGGTCCCGCCCCCGGAATCAACACGGTGGTTGGTTCAGTTACCAAGGTATTTCTGAATGCCGGATACAGGGTTATCGGTATCCACGAAGGATACAAGACCATCTTCACCGATCATCCGAATACCGAAGACCTCGACTTCTCATTTGCCGACAGTATCTACAGCCGGGGAGGCTCGGCATTGAAGATGAGCCGTTATAAACCAAAAGACGAAGAATTCAGGACGGATTTTTTCGTAAAAAACAACATTAAGCTGTTGGTGACCATCGGAGGAGATGATACAGCCTCCACAGCCAACCGTCTAAGCAAGTTCCTGGAGCAGAACAAGGTTAAGGTTTCCAATATCCACGTGCCCAAAACTATTGACAACGACCTGCCGTTGCCCGAAGGGATCCCGACTTTCGGATATCACTCGGCCAAGGAGGAAGGGGTTAAGATCGGCACCACCATTTACGAAGATGCCCGAACCAGCGGCAACTGGTTTGTAGTTTCTGCCATGGGCCGGGAAGCCGGACACCTTGCCTTTGGTATCGGAACAGCATGCCACTTCCCCATGATCATCATTCCCGAGATGTTCAACAAAACCAAGGTTACCTTTGACAAGATCACCCGTATGGTTATTTCTTCGATGATCAAACGGAAAATACTGGGAATTGATTACGGGGTGGCAATCATCAGCGAAGGCGTTTTTCATTTCATGAGCGATGAAGAAATTGAAGGAACCGGGATCAACTTCACCTATGACGAACACGGGCATCCCGAATTGGGCAATGTAAGCAAAGCGCATATTTTCAATATGCTGGTGCAACGGAAACTGAAAAAGCT
>CAYMJH010000154.1:0-1381 GCA_964390385.1 uncultured Bacteroidales bacterium
CCGAAGAAAATGGCCAGGATCTCATCCAAAGCAAGTGACAGCGGAAAAAAGACGATTTTCAGCAGTATCGATCCCCTCGTGTTTGAAAGCTTCTTCGAAAAATCAATGACCCTGTTCTGGATTAAAGACACCCGGAATAACATCATAAAAATAAGTACCGGTGCAGCCAGACTCTATGGAAAAAAGGCTGAAGAAATTGAAGGCAGGCCGATGGATGCATTTTTATCCAAATCCATATCGGATAAAAGACAGGAGGAAGACAAAAAAATCATCCGTACAAAAAAGCCTTTAATGAATTATCAGCTGACCTTTCCCGTTGAAGGTACCGGAAAAAAGATACATATCAGGCTCAACAAGGTTCCACTCACGAACAGCGAGGGCAAGGTGACCCATATTATCACATATGGAGATGACATTACCGAGCAGATAGAAGCCGAAGAATCACTCAGGAAAAGCGAAGCCCGCAGTGCTGCCCTGCTCGATGCGATCCCCGATATGCTTTTTGTTACCGATCAAAACGGCGTTTTTTCATTTGTAAGGGCTGATGAGAACCTGTTGTATATAAAGCATGAAAGCATCATCGGGAAAAACATCTCCGAACTGCTACCCCCTGAGATAGCCGCCCAATGCCTCGGGCATATCCGTGAAGCATTCCGTACCGGTAAATTGCAGACCTTTGAGTATGCCCTGCCGGTAAACCGGGAACTGAAGTACTTTGAAGCAAGGATTATTGCCGAGGAAGAGAATATTATCTCCCTGATCAGGGACATCACCGAAAAAAAGAAATTAGAAAATGACGCTGTCAGCGCCGAGGTAAAATTCAGGGAATTCAGAAATGAAATCGTTCATACCCTGTCAGATGCGCTTGTATCATCCCTGCCTTTGCATGATTTTTTTGCGATTGTGCAATCCAGCCTCGAAAAGCATATCTCAACCGACCAGCTTTGCATTATGTTGTATGATGAAACCGGTAAAACGCATACCTGTGCGTATTGTTCCAGGGCCCTGGATGATGCATCCAAAAAGCCTGCCGGGGTATCCGGGATCCTGGATCATGTCATGAAATCCATGCAGCCTTCTTTATTGAAACGTGCTGAATTCGAGGCCCTTATCAGTAAACTTCGCCTGAAACACAAGGGAGCCATACCGGAATACTGGATCGGCGTACCCATGAAAACCGGGAAGGAGTATCTGGGCATTCTGACGCTCAGCAATTTCTCTGCCGATAAGAAACTTGACCATAACGCACTGGAGATCATTACCCTGGTATCCAATCTTGTTGCCGTAGCCATTTCAAAGAAAAGTACGGAGGAAAAGCTTGCCCAGCAGCTCGATTTTCTGAATTCCCTGATGGAAAACGTGCCTGAGGCGATTTATGTAA
>CAYMJH010000154.1:1391-8905 GCA_964390385.1 uncultured Bacteroidales bacterium
ACTCAAAGCTGGATCTCAGGCTCTCCCTTGAATCTGTTGATCCCTTTATTGTAAATACAGACAGAATAAAACTGAATCAGATATTGACCAATCTGATGGGTAATGCTGTAAAATTTACCAGAGAGGGTTATATTGAATTAGGTTACATAAAGGGGGTCAGCATCTATACAATTTATGTAAAGGATACAGGGAGCAGGTTCGTAAGGGTCAGCAAAACATTTGCAAACCGGTTGGATTATTCAGATCCGGAAGAGCTGACCGGGAAGACGGATTTTGATCTATATAATAATGCCCATGCTAAGGAGGCTTTTGCTGATGAAAAGAAGATTATGTCCACAGGGGTTCCCCTGGTCAGTAAAGAAGAGTTGGAGATCTGGCCGACCGGTGAGAAAAGATGGGTGAATTCTTCCAAGATGCCCTGGCATAATGCAGACGGTGAGATCATGGGGACCTTTGGAATCTCTTTTGATATCACCAAGCGAAAACTGGCAGAAGAGGAGCTGAAAAGGAACCAGGTTATGCTTGAGACCGTGCTGAATTCCATTCCCCAGTCGGTATTCTGGAAGGACAAAGCGGGTATTTATCTGGGCTGCAACACCGTTTTTTCTGCCTTGACCGGCTTCAGCAACCCTTCTCAACTTATCGGCAAAAACGACTTTGACCTGTTCAGGCCAAAGGTGCTGGCCCAGCATTATCGGGATGATGACCTGGAAGTCCTGCAGTCAGGTACGGGGAAATATCATATTATTGAACCCTTTTATCTGAAAAACAACACAAAGCTATGGATCGATACCAATAAAGTACCGTTGAAGGATGAATCCGGACAAATATATGGTGTTCTCGGGATATTCCAGGATATAACAGCAAGAAAGAATGCGGAAGAATCGCTGATACTCAGTGAAGCAAGGTTAAAGGAAGCCCAGCGGATCGGTAAAATAGGCAGTTATGAGTTTAACCTGCAAACCCAGGAATTATACTGGTCAGATGAAAGTTACCGCATCTTCGGTGCTGAACCCGGAATGTCCAATCCCCTGGAGATCGTTTTATCCCGGATAGTTCCCGAGTCCAAAGCCCGGTTTGAAGGATTCATAAAACAAATCTTTTCAGGGAAAGCCCTTTCAGTTGAGGACATGGAGATGCGAATCGTGGATGCCGAAAACAACAGGCGTTTTTTGCAGTTACGCGGCAATTCGATCACAGACCAGGACGGAAACCCGTTAAGGTTTTCAGGAACCTTCCAGGATATAACCGACCGTAAACAAGCCGAGATGGCTGTGCAGGAAAGCCGCCGAAACCTGGCAGAAGCCAATAAAATGCTGAGGCTCATCATCGATACAATCCCGATCCGTGTATTCTGGAAATCAAAAGAATCGGTTTTTATGGGATGCAACGCCCGTTTTGTCCAGGATGCAGGATGTGAAACACCGGATCAACTGATTGGAAAAACCGATTATGACATGCCATGGAAAGATCAGGCTGAGGCATATTGCAGAGATGACCAGGAAGTCATGGCAAAGGAGGCTCCCAAAATGAATTTTGAAGAAATGCAGACGAATCCTGAGGGCAAACAGATCTGGCTGCGTACCAGTAAAGTGCCTCTCCGCAACCTCGACAATGAGATCATTGGTATACTGGGGACTTATGATGATATAACAGGAGCCAAAGAAAAAGAAGTTGAACTGAAAAGTAAAAATGAAGAACTGGAAAGATTCACTTATACGGTATCACATGATCTGAAAAGCCCTTTGGTGACCATAAGGGGATTTGTCGGCCTGCTCGAGGAAGATATAGAAGCAGGGGACCTTGAGAATGTTAAGACCAATATCGAGCGGATTAAATCGGCTGCTGAAAAAATGAGCAGCCTGTTGAATAACCTGCTTGAACTGTCTCGGGTCGGAAGGTTTACGAATCCCTTTGTGAAAGTATCCATGAGCAAAATCGTTAAGGAGACCCTGGATAATCTCACCGGGATCCTTCAGCTCCGGCAGGTAAAAATTGTAATGCCCCCCTCAATGCCTGAGGTATACGCAGACACCCAACGCATGGCAGAAGTCTGGCAAAACCTTATTGAAAATGCGGTTAAGTTCATGGGAAGCCAGCCTAAGCCCCTTATCGAGATCGGCTTTGTTGCTCGCGAGAAAGAATTGGAATTCTTTATTCACGATAACGGTATCGGAATTGATATAAAATATTATGATACTATTTTCGGATTATTTAATAAATTAGATAATAAAACGGAAGGAACGGGATTCGGACTGGCCCTGGTAAAACGAATCATTGAGGTGCACGGAGGGAATATAAGCGTCACATCACAAGGGCAGGGCCACGGTACCACCTTTAACTTCACGTTACCTGTTATTAAAAGAAAATGACATGAAAAACATTAAGGGCGAAGCCATCTCCATTTTGCTTGTAGAAGACAATGTAGACCATGCTCATCTGGTGATGAGAAAACTCAGGTCATTCAAAATAGCCAATACCATCACTCACCTGGAGGACGGAGAATCAGCACTGCAGTTTCTTAAAAAAGCCAGGAAGGAGCAGAGCCTGCCTAACCTCATATTACTGGACCTGCGGCTTCCGAAAATTGACGGTCTTGAGGTCTTAAAGGAAGTGAAGACCAATCCCGATTACAGCAACATTCCCGTCGTTATCCTTACCACTTCAGAAAAAGAAACCGACGTTGCCAAAGCCTATCACCTTCATGCCAACAGCTACCTGGTAAAACCCGTTAGCTTCGAAAACTTCACCGAGCTTATGGATATACTGGGATTTTACTGGATATGCTGGAATAAAGACCCCTTTCGCTCATAATTCACCCCTACTTTTTACGTATGGATCCAACCAGGAAAATACTGATCATTGATGATGAAAATGACCATATAGCTCTTATCAGAAGAGCGCTGGAAAAAAACCAGGCCTATTCCGTTGCATCAGCCCCCACCTTATCCCAGGCATTGGTCATGCTTAAGGACGGCAAGCCCGATATCATCCTTTCGGATTTCAGGCTGCCCGACGGTGATGCCAGAAGCATTATAACCAAATATGCAGGCATCATTCCCGTCATCATCATGACCAGTTTCGGGAATGAAGTGCTGGCTGTTGAAATGATCAAATCAGGGGCCCTTGACTACATTGTCAAAACCCAGGAAAACTTCTCCAATATCGGATGGTATATCGAACGTTCCCTGAGAGAATGGAAAAATAATGAAGAAAGGAAAAAGGCGGAAGAAAAACTGAAGCAGAAAAATGATGAGTTGTCAGCCGTTAATAATGAAATGGTGAAGGTTGTGGAGGAACTAAAGTTCTCACGCGAAAAAGCGGTGGAAAGTGACCGCCTGAAATCAGCTTTTCTTGCCAACATGTCGCATGAGATCCGAACGCCTATGAACGGCATTCTCGGATTTGCCAATTTGTTGTCAGAAAAAGACCTGTCAGAAGAAGAGCGTTCGGGTTATGTCGAGATCATCAATGAATGCGGCAATCAACTGCTGGTCATTCTCAATGACCTGATCGATATCGCCAAGATTGAAGCCAACCAGTTATCTATTGACATTAATCCGCTGAAGATCAATACCCTGTTGAATGATTTGCAGGTTCTTTTCTCGGCCAAGATTGCTCCGGGGATTATTTTTGAGTGCAAGCCCGGCCTCGGTGATCCATTCGATAATATAACAACGGATGCGGTAAGGCTAAAGCAGGTGCTGGCCAATCTTATTTCGAATGCCATAAAATTCACGGTTGAAGGGAGCATCACATTCGGATATGAGATTAAAAACGATGTGGTAGAATTTTATGTGAGAGACACCGGGATCGGCATCAGCCCCGATCAGAAAGAAGTGATCTTTCAGCGCTTTATGCAGGCTGATGTTTCCATTACGCGCATGTATGGAGGAACCGGATTGGGCCTGGCTATTTCCAAAGCATTGGTTGAACTGCTGGGAGGCAGCATATGGGTTGAATCTGAACCCGGTAAAGGTTCATGCTTTTATTTTACCATACCCTATATCCCGGCAAGCGAAAAAGACAGCGTCGCAATGAAAGAGAGCAACAATGCCGGTGATCAATGCCTTCGCACCGCCTGACCCGGCAAATCAAATCCGAAATAATCACGGGCGTTGTAATAACATATATTCTCAATAATACTGCCGATCCATTCTAGATCTGCCGGCAACTCGCCGTTTTCTACATCCCGGCCGAACAAATTGCAGAGGATCCTGCGAAAGTATTCATGTCTCGGATAAGAAAGAAAACTCCGGGAATCCGTAAGCATACCTATGAAACGACTCAGTAATCCCAGCGTTGACAAGGCTGCCAGATGCCTTTCCATACCGTCTTTCTGATCAAGGAACCACCATCCCGAACCAAACTGAATTTTCCCCGGCACTGACCCATCCTGAAAATTACCGAGCATGGTGGCATAAACTTCATTATCCCGGGGATTCAGGTTATAGAGTATGGTCCTGGCCAGTTTTGCCTGCCGGTCAATCTTATCGAGGAAACGTGACAATGGCATGGCTATCTCGTAATCGCCTATGGAGTCAAATCCGGTATCGGGTCCCAGCTGTTTAAACATACGGGTGTTGTTATTCCGTATGGCGCCGATATGAAACTGCTGCACCCAGCCAAGGTTATGATCCATTTTGGCAAATTCAAGCAGCATGCCTTGTTTGAATTTGTTCACCTCGCTGATAGTAAGCTTGTTGCCACTCCTTACCTTATTAAAGATCGATTCCATCTCAGCTTCAGTGCAATCTTCGTCGTAGATCGTTTCAATGCCATGGTCGGAAAGCCTGCATCCGTTGTCGTTAAAATATTGCTGACGCTTTTCCAGTGCGTGCAACAAATCCCGTAAACTGACTATATCAATGTCCGCCGCCTCCGACAATTTGCCAAGGTATTGGTTATAAATTTCCGGGTTATCAACAGCCATCGCTTTATCGGGTCTCCATGCAGGCAGGACCTGAATTTCAAATCCGTCATCGTTGATCTTCTTATGGTATTCCAATGAATCAACCGGGTCATCCGTGGTGCAAACCAGCTTAACATTATACTTCCGCATGATGTTTCTCACCGTGAAGTCTTTGGTCCTGAGCTTTGCCGAAGCCTCATCATAAATCTCCCTTGCCGTTGAAGGATCCAGTATTTTTTCGATTCCAAAAGCTGTTTTAAGTTCAAGGTGTGTCCAGTGGTAAAGCGGATTTCTCAGGGTGTAAGGGACAGTCTCGGCCCATCGTTCAAATTTTCTGAAGTCCGATGCCTCTCCTGTTATGTCACTTTCCGGTATGCCGTTGGTCCTCATTGCACGCCATTTGTAATGATCGCCATAAAGCCAAATCTGCGTCAGGTTCTCAAATTGTCTGTCCTCGGCCACTTCCCTGGGATTCAAATGGCAATGGTAATCGATAATGGGCATGCCGGCTGCATGCTCATGATACAGTGTTTGTGCCGTCTTTGACTGCAACAGGAAGTTTTCATCCAGGAATTTTTTCATGATTAGATATGTTTAGCAGGAACAAAAATAGCGTAAATCGAAGCCGTTTAAAATGAATGAATGATTAATTCATCAAGGCTCCTTTTGGGGACATGATGCACCAGGTTTGTATCGCGCCAATATGCAATGTCGCCTTCTTTTTCCAGGTTCTCAATCACAATTCGTTCATCGGGTTTGCCCAGGGCAATAACAAGCGGAATTTCATACCGGGCAGGGATGTCCAATTTCTTTCTCAGGCTGACACGGTCAAGCGAGCCTATCATACAACCTCCGTATCCCAGGCTGACTGCGCCCAGCAATATGCTCTGGGCAGCAATCCCAACGTCCACATCAATGGTTTTGTGTATTTCTGTGTCCCCCAACAGGATCAGGTAAGCCGATGGCCTTTCACCCGGAGCGGGTCCGTCCCAGTCCTTTAGATAATAAGCCCATCTCAGGGCGGAAAAGATCAGGCTGTTTTTGGCTGGATCAGAGGACAGGTAGAATTTCAGGCCCTGAATATTGCCGCTCGATGCAGACAGGCGGGCAAAACTCACCAGTTCCTCAAGCACCTTATCCGGTACAGGCCGGTCTTCATGAAATTTTCTGTAGCTGCGGTTTGCCAGTATAAGTTCTGCGAAGTTCATGCCGGAACCATTGAATTGTTTCAAACAAATATACCGTTTATCGATGAAAAAATCTGACCGCCCGGGCATTTTTGCATGAATTTATGTCAGTACAACCCTGTTTCCTGGCGTAAAACTGTCCAAATAACTATATTTAAAAGAAATTTTATATCCGCACCTGCGCTTATGTCAGATCTGCTCTTGTGGCATGCGGATTGATCTGGGAAGGAATAACGAATTTAAATATAACGATCATGAGTTTATTTCAAAAGCTTGATACACAGGCAACCGAATCTGCCAAAGCCGGGTCCTCCGGGATTGCCGAAAGCACAAAATGCCTGATCATAGGTTCGGGTCCTGCCGGCTACACCGCTGCCATATATGCAGCCAGGGCAAACCTGAAGCCGGTGCTATACAAAGGATTACAGCCCGGAGGCCAGTTGACAACGACTACTGAGGTTGAAAACTTTCCCGGTTACCCCGATGGTATCCAGGGACCTAAGATGATGGATGACCTTGAGAAGCAGGCGGCGCGGTTTGGAACAGACATACGCTGGGGAATGGCGGTATCGGCAGACTTTTCCGGACAATCCAGAACCGTTACCTTTGATGACGGCAAAACCATTGAAGCCAAAGTAATAATCATCGCTACAGGGGCCACGGCAAAATACCTTGGACTTGAATCAGAACAGCAATATATGGGTTCGGGGGTATCCGCCTGTGCAACCTGCGACGGTTTCTTTTACAAAGGCAAGGATGTCGCCGTGGTAGGGGCCGGAGATTCAGCCTGTGAAGAAGCCCTGTACCTTGCCGGGATATGTCGCAAGGTTTACATGATCGTCAGAAAACCCCATTTCAGGGCTACCAGGATCATGCAGGAAAGAGTGATGAAAACCCCCAACATTGAAGTATTGTTTGAAAGCAACACCAGGGAGCTGAGAGGCAACCAGGTGGTGGAGGAAGTTGTGCTGGTGAGGAGAAAAGGCCAGCCCGACGAACATGAAGAAATCATTAAGATCGACGGCTTTTTTCTGGCCATTGGCCATACGCCAAACTCGGAAATATTCAAACCTTTTATTGAAACTGACGAGGTGGGATATATTAAAACCATCCCCGGCACAACCAAAACCAATTTGCCCGGCGTTTTTGCCTGTGGCGACGTGCAGGATCCGCATTACCGCCAGGCAGTGACGGCAGCAGGTTCGGGATGCATGGCAGCAATTGATGCTGAGAGATACCTGAGTAGTATTTGATGATTGGGGGATTTTGTCGTGCAGCCTGCCTGCCTTGCTTTGGCCTGCGCTATGGCAGGCAGGTCATGCAGTCTGCTGGTCTGCTGGTCTTCTAGTCTGCTAGTCTTCTGGTCTGCTGGTCTTCAGGTCTTCAGGTCTTCAGGTCTTCAGGTCTTCAGGTCT
>CAYMJH010000155.1:0-3877 GCA_964390385.1 uncultured Bacteroidales bacterium
TGAGGATTGGAATGAGAATGAGAATGAGGATTGGAATGAGAATGAGAATGAGGATTGGAATGAGAATGAGAATGAGGATGAAGAAATACGCTGGGATAAAGCGCTGCCCGATCAGCCGGTTCTGAGATGCATGGCCTGATCCGCCGCCTGTCCGACGGGAAGGCTTGAAATATCAAAAAGTACGAAATCCGTAATGCCATAACAAGCCAGCACCTGATCAAGGTTTTTATTTGCCAATACCATTAAAAGATCAACAGAAGCGTTTAAAGCTTCCCGCAAAACCGGATCCCACACCTTCCCCTTCAGCTCGCAACGACCGATCTCATCCATGACGATCAGATCGGCTCTGTTTTGTATGGCCTTCCGAATAATCCTTTCTCCTCTGCTGATGGTTTCCGGATTAAAATAATACCGTCCGCAGGCAAAATATCCTGGCTTCATCTCCGCTTCACATAACGGCCATTTTTCCAGGCTTCGCAAATCAAGAAGTTCAAACCGTTTCAAGCTAACGGGCACCCATAACCCCGGCGAGAGAAAACCTTCAATGCTGAGATTGCGGTTCTGGAGCACAGAAACCAGCTCATAAGTATAGGTGCTCTTCCCGGCATCTTTTTCCCCGCTCACGATAAAATTCATGAAATGTACTTATTTTGTATTGATAAAATCCAAAGGTAACGATTATGAGAGTCCTTGATCGGTTTACAGGTACAGTTTTTATTCTCCTTGTTGGGTTCTCGGTTTGCTCAACTTCATATTCCCAGGATATCGACAGTCTTGAAACCCTGCCGGGAAGAGAACTGGAAGAGGTTATTGTCACAGCGTCAAGAAGAAGCGAGATCCTTTCCGGAATGAATTACAATACAACGGTTTTGCATACGAAAGAAATGAGCCTTTGTCCTGCCCGCAGCATGGATGATATTTTTTCCATGGTCGCCGGCTTAAATCAGGACCGGAAAAACGGGATCTTCTCGGGTTCACAGAATACCCTGAACATGATGGGAATTACCGGCGGGCAACAGGGCAGGGTGCTGGTCATTGAAGACGGAATACCACTCAATGTATCAGATAACGGGGAAGTGAACTGGAATCGTTTTCACCTTTCAGATTATTCCCGCATAGAGATCATCAAAGGGCCTGCATCCAATCTTTACGGAAGTAATGCGATGGGAGGTGTCATCAACCTGGTGTCGTCGGTCCCGCAGAAGCCCTTTGAGTTCCGGACCCGTTTATCGTATGGGAGTTATCATACAGCCATGGCCAGGGCAGACCTTTCCGGTAAACAAAGTAAGTTTTACTGGAAAGCAGGCTTGAATTATCATCAAAGTGACGGATATATCATGCCTCCCGACAGCCTGAGAGATTCGACCGATATCGCTACCTTTCTTTATGAAGCCGGAATACGTTTGAAAGCAGGTTTTTTAATCAATGAATTCCTGAGAATGGAGGCGTCCTATAGTTTTTATGACGACAAGCATGGATATGGCCTGCAGATATTGGATGAGAAGGGAGGATATTCAAGCCACCGCACCCATTTCAGCCGCATCGGGCTTCAGTACGATAACCGGAAATGGTTTTATAATCTGAGCCTGTTTTATCAGCGGGAAGATTATGCCAAACTGATCGAAAAGTTGAAGGGAACAGCCTATACTGCCATAGATGTTAATGCTGCGCGCGAAGACGGCGGAATGCTGGCCTATATCGGAAAAAAAACCGGGCAGTCGGTAATCGCTACCGGGATCGATCTGAGAACGGGATCGACTACCGGTGTCGATGATTATCTGACTTCATCCGATATCGTAACCAACCATGGAAGGATGGTTCAGTTATCATCCTACCTGCATGGAGAGGTGAATCTTGCCCGCAAGATTGTTAAACTTACGGGTTCATTGAATTTCACGACAGTTTCCCTGCAGGACGCTTTGTTTTCTATCGAAAATCCCACTGACGAGACAATCTATATGGCCGCTTTTAAAGAAACTTTCAGTGATACCCTCTGGAACTCATTGAATCCCTCCGTCAGCCTGAAGGTTAGTCCCTTGACCAACCTGTCCTTCCTGCTTATTTTTTCCCGCGGTTTCAGAACACCGACCATCGATGATCTTACCCGTTCCGGTATGATGAGCATCGGATTCAAGGAAGCCAGTCCGCTGCTGAAACCAGAGAAGATCAACCATTATCAGCTGGCAGTGCGTGCCCGGATCCTGCCTGCACTTTTAATATCAGGCGCTGTCTGGTATTCGTCCGGAATGGATTACATTTACTATATCGACACCGGGGAAACCCTTTTCAATGGCAAACGAAAGGTATACCGTAAGGACAATATCAATGAGGTTGAAGCATCAGGTGCCGAAATGACGCTCCGATGGGAGCCGGCAGAATGGCTGCAGGCTTATGCCAATATCAGCCTGAACCATTCGGTGATCCGTAAAAACGAAAGCCTGGAAGGAAAAATATTGTCGTACACCCCTGGTCATATGGAGGGGATGGGAATCATTACAGAGAACAGGTTTTTTGAAGGGATGATAAATTTGGTTTACAAGGGAAAACAATTTATGGATGATCTGAATGAATTGCCGGTTCCTGCCCATGGCATTGTCAACCTTTATCTTTCCAAAACCCTGGCAGCGCATTTCAAATTATCCCTGACCCTCCAGAATGTGGGGAATAAAACATACCTTTTTGACGGTCGTAACCTGACATTGGGAAGATTTGTCATGGCCGATTTTGAAATAAATTTCTGAACCATGCCTCAAAAAAGCGAGCTTACAGGAATAATACTGGCAGGAGGAAATAGCAGAAGAATGGGCGTAAATAAAGCGATCTTGGAAGTAAAGGGGAAAAAACTCATGGAATACCCGATCGGTCTTTTACAGAAACACTGTGCCCGGCTCCTGATCAGCTCAAATATGCCTTTGTCCCTACCCTACCCTGTTGTTTCCGATGTCAGGAAGGGGCTCGGACCCATGATCGGCATTTATTCCTGCCTGCTGGAATCCACAACACCTTATAATGTAGTGTTATCCTGTGATATGCCGTGTATTAGTGATGAGATGATCACCTGCCTGCTGGATCATATTGATCAGGATAAAATCATTGTTCCCATCCATGACGATGATCTGATGGAGCCTTTATGTGCGGTTTATCCCACTGTTCTGGCCGAACCCATGAAAGAGAGTATGGAAAAGAACCGGCTGACCCTGTATGAATTCATACTGTCCCGGCCCCATACTTTATTGAACATCCATAATAAACTTAAATGGTGGTCGGCAGATCTGTTTCTGAATGTGAACACACCTGAAGATCTTGAAAAATTATAACACGGTTGATTGGAATGACGACCGCTGGCTGAAAGCCTCTGTCATCGGCGGGACATGGGGATCCTTTGAGATCATCGTGGGTACCTTTCTTCATAACCTGAAAATACCGTTTGCAGGAACGGTGATGGCCTTTTTTTCCGTTCTTCTCATGACAGCTTTTCTGCAACATTGGAAGCAAAAGGGGATCATATGGCGGGCAGGACTGATCGCAGCCCTGATGAAATCATTGTCGCCCAGCGCTTTCTTGCTGGGTCCCATGACCGGTATTTTCCTGGAAGCATTGTTCATGGAATTCTCTGTTACCTTATTGGGACTTAATATGATGGCCTTTCTGCTCGGGGGTAGCCTGAGCCTCCTGAGCGCCCTGATGCATAAACTGGTTAACCTGCTGATCCTTTACGGAAAAGATTTCATTACCATATACGAGAATATGCTCGCCTTTGCACTAAAGCAATTCGGTGAGGCAGGACTGACCCTGCAACATATACTCCTGGCCCTGGTCCTGCTCTACGCCCTGGCCGGAATACTGGCTGCCCTCATCGGATTCCTGGCCGGAAGAA
>CAYMJH010000155.1:3887-8892 GCA_964390385.1 uncultured Bacteroidales bacterium
AGCCTTGCCGGCAATGCGAAAATCATTCCGGCTGACCGATCCATGGCCTTACTGGCCCTCCACCTCATTATGATTCCTTTGTTGCTTTATATGAATTATCGAACGGCATGGTATGTTTCCCTGGCAACCATTGCTTTTTATGTCATAATCCTCGTCATCATCTATCCTGCCGTTTTTCGGAGACTTTCAAAACCTATGCTCTGGCTGCAACTGGTCTTTATGTTCCTGCTTAGTTTTCTGTTTCTGAGCTCATGGTCAGCAGAAACGGGATTCGGGAAGACCGGATTGATTTCAGGACTGCGGATGAACCTGAGAGCCCTGCTGGTTATTGCAGGCTTTGCAGCCATCGGTTTTGAACTCAGGCACGAAAAGATCCGTTCTGCTTTTCTTTCCTACGGGAATCCGAAACTTTATCAATCCCTCAGGATTTCTTTCAACCTGCTGCCTTCCTTCCTTCAACAGATGAACTCACCACGGCTGTTGATCAGACATCCGCTTGCCAGCCTCAAACAAATGCTTGCCAACGCTGATTACCTTTTTCAACGCATGCTGATAAACAAAGAAGACAATTAAAATTAGAATGATTCTAAATATATAAATACCTATATATTTTCATAATATACCTGCATTTTTTTTCCTATTTTTGAATTAAAAGAAAGCAGATGACCACGCGGAGGCAATTTATCCGGATTTCTCTTCTTGGGACCGGAGCCATGACGATGATTCCGACAGCCTGCAGGCAATTTATTCCTGCAGTTGGGGCTAAAGAAGAAACAGGTAGATTGTTATTGCGAACACCTACTTATTGTGAGGTGTGTTTTTGGAAATGTGCCGGATGGGTCTATAAAAATGACCAGGGTAAAATCTGGAAAATTGTAGGTAATCCCGAAGATCTCAACTCCAACGGGCGATTTTGTCCCCGTGGTACCGGTGGTGTCGGAATGTATTACGATGAAGACCGGTTAAAAACCCCCCTTATCAGAACTGAAGAACGTGGACGGCAGACATTCAGGGAAGCAACCTGGGATGAAGCCTTTGATTATATTGCTGAAAAGATGAAAGTAATTGCCAGGGAACACGGACCGGAATGCATTGCCCTGTTCACCCACGGATCAGGGGGAACCTATTTCGGCGATCTGCTGAAAGCCTTTGGCTCAACCAGCATTGCCGCTCCATCCTATGCTCAATGCAGAGGTCCCCGTGAAGTAGCCTTTGTAGCCACTTTTGGCGAGGAAGTCGGCTCACCTGAAAACACGGATATCCGCGACACAAAATGCCTGGTGCTGATCGGTTCTCATATCGGGGAAAATATGCATAACGGGCAGGTCCAGGAGATGTCGGATGCTATTGACAAAGGAGCTGTCATCATCACCGTCGATCCCCGTTTTTCAACGGCCGCCGGAAAGTCAAAATACTGGCTTCCCATTAAACCTGCAACTGACCTGGCCTTGTTGTTGTCATGGATTCATGTGATCATTAACGAGGACCTGTATGATAAAGACTATGTAGAAAAATATACTTTCGGATTTGATGCATTGAAAGAACATGTTAAGACCATGACGCCCGAATGGGCTTACGGGATAACCGCCATCGATCCGAATGTGATCCGTAAAACCGCCCGTGAAATGGCCTATGCTGCACCTGCCGTAATTGTTCACCCGGGCCGGCATGTTACCTGGTACGGTGATGACACCCAAAGAAGCAGGGCCATCGCCATCCTCAACGCCATTCTCGGGTCATGGGGCAGGCGTGGCGGATTTTATCGTTCGGAACAATATCATGTTCCTTCTTTTCCTCATCCTCCCTTTCCGGAACCTAAAAGAACCTGGCGCGACGCATTCCCGGATAAATACAGGTTGGCCGATTTAGCCCTGGCTTCCGGCATTTGCGACGCCACTATACCCTCGGCGACAAGGGACTGCAATTTTCAGGCCTGGATCGTAAACGGCACCAACCTGCTCGAGACCCTGCCCAACCAGAAACAAACCCTTGAGGCAATTCAGAATCTCCAGCTGCTGGTTGCCATTGATACCATGCCCATGGAAATTACCGGCTGGGCCGATGTAGTGCTGCCGGAATGCACCTACCTGGAACGATATGACAGTATAAGAACCGGCCCTCATCGCAAACCTCAGATTGCCCTCAGGATGCCGGCATCCGAACCGATGTACAACAGCAAACCTGCCTGGTGGATGGCAAAAGAACTTTCAAAAAAACTTGGACTGCAGGACTATTTTAACTGGAATTCATTTGAAGAATTACTCGACTGGCAGCTTAAACAGACGGGAACCTCCCTGGAAGAAATGCAGCGGACCGGTGTAAAGACCTTCGAAAGAACCGCTGATGATCTTTATTATGCGCCGGATGAGGTGGTGGAATTCGCAACCAATACGGGTAAAATTGAACTGTATTCCACTGCTTTTGAAGCGGAAGGATTTGATCCTTTACCCAACTATACCCCTCACGAAGAACCTCCGGAAGGTTTTTACCGGCTGATCTATGGCAGGGGTCCGGCCCACACTTTCAGCCGTACTGCCAATAACCCCAACCTCACAGATATCATGGAAGAAAATAATCTGTGGGTGAATCCGAAAGTGGCCAAAGAATGGGATCTCAGGAACGATCAACCCGTATGGCTTCAGAACCAGGATGGAGTGACTTCTGATTTTCCGATCAAAGTGCGGATAACGGAACGGATCCGTTGGGATTCGGTCTATATGGTGCATGGTTTCGGGCATGCTGACAAGCGCCTCAGGCGATGTTACGGGAAGGGAGCAAGCGATACCAAACTGATCACTAAAGTGCATGTCGATCCGATCATGGGAGGGACAGGTATGAGGGGCAATTTTGTGACCTTCCTGACAGAAGAACCGGCGGAGAAGGAGGTGCAGTCATGAGATACGCCATGGCTATTGACACAAAAAAATGCGTCGGCTGTAGCGACTGTGTTGTAAGCTGTCAGACTGAAAATAACGTACCCATTGGATATTGCCGCGACTGGGTGGTGGAAGTAACCGATGGCACCTATCCCCAACTCGAGATCGAGATCCGGTCGGAACGCTGTAATCACTGTGCAAATGCACCCTGTGTCAGGTGCTGTCCCACCGGCGCAAGCCATTATGCCGATGGGGGCATCGTGCTGGTCACACCCCAAAAATGCATTGGTTGCGGGGCCTGCATTGCATCATGTCCATATGACGCCAGGTATTCTCATCCTGATGGATACGTTGACAAATGTACATTTTGTATACACCGGATCAAAAAAGGTCAACAGCCGGCATGCGTGGCAGTATGTCCCACGAAATGCATGTACTTCGGTGACCTCGATGATCCTAACAGTGATGTTTCGCTGGTGCTGAAGAAAAGAAAACATAAAACGCTCATTCCTGAAGCAGGCACAAAGCCTGAATTGTATTTTCTGATTTGAAACCGCTAAAAGCAAATCTATGCGCGAAGAATTGATCGTAAGCGGAAGAATGAATCCCATGGTGGATCCACAGCTCCATATCTGGCACTGGCAGATCCCGTTGTACCTGTTTCTGGGTGGACTTGCCGCCGGTATACTGTTTTTTGCAGCGCTTTATCACCTGCTCGGAAAAGAAAAGGAATTCAACACGACCGTGAAAGTTGCCCCCTTCCTTGTCCCGGTTTTGCTAGTTCTTGGACTGCTTGCCCTTTTTATTGATCTCCGCCATAAGGCTTTTTTCTGGCAGCTCTATACCACCATCAGGCTGCACTCACCCATGTCATGGGGCGCCTGGGTGCTGATGCTGGTCACTCCCTTATCATTTGTATGGTGTGCCCTGCACATGAGAACAATATGGCCGAAATGGGACTGGAAAATTAAATGGCTGCTTGAACTTGAAAAGTTTTTCAACCGCTATAAAATAACCCTTGCCTGGATCATGCTGATTTCATCGGTGATCCTGGGCATATATACCGGCATCCTGTTCTCCACTTTCAACGCCAGGCCGCTGTGGAACACATCCATCCTGGGTCCGCTGTTTCTGACATCAGGCCTGTCAGCCGGTGCTGCGGTCGTCATCATGTTTTCCAAAGATGTGATGGAACGAAAGGTATTAGCCAAAATTGACATCATGCTCATCGGCATTGAACTGTTTCTCATCGTGCACATGTTTATGGGATTCCTGGCCAGTACACAGGTGCAGATTGAAGCAGCAAACCTGTTTCTGGGCGGACCCTATACAGCAGTATTCTGGATCTTCGTGGTTACCCTGGGGATGATCCTTCCTGCCCTGCTGGAAGTGCTGGAACTCAGGAAATATCATATTCCTGCCATACTGCCTGCCATACTGGTGCTTTTTGGAAGCCTGATGCTGAGGTTTATCATTGCGTTTGCAGGCCAGGAAAGCAGGTGGCTGTATTGAAGAAGGGACAAGGGACAAGGAATAACGAACATCTAAATTCTAAATTCTAACTTCTAAATTCTAACTTCTAAATTCTAAATTCTATATTCAATAAACAAAATTCCATGTCAAAAGCAATTAATAAACCGGGAACCAGATACTTAAATCCCTACCTGGGCGGAGTCTTGCTCGGCCTGGTACTGCTGGCTGCAAATTTCATAGCCGGGCGCGGTCTGGGAGCCAGCGGGGCTATCAAAAGCACCGTCATCACTGCCACCGAGGCGGTGGCACCGGACTATTCGGCAAAAAACGAGTATTTTAAGGAATACCATGAATCCCACGAAGGACATCCCATGAAAAATTGGCTGGTGTTCCAGATGCTGGGTGTCCTGGTCGGTGGTTTTCTTTCCGGTGTCCTGGCCCGAAGATTGAAACTCAAGGTAGAGCATCATCCTAACATAACCTCACGAAAAAGACTGATTATGGCTCTTTTGGGAGGCGCATTGTTCGGATTTGGCTCACAACTGGGAAGGGGATGCACCAGCGGATCAGCACTGAGCGGAATGGCCGTGCTCTCGGTAGGCGGATTCATCACCATGGCAGCCATCTTCGGCACTGCCTTTGCACTGGCCTACTTC
>CAYMJH010000156.1:0-802 GCA_964390385.1 uncultured Bacteroidales bacterium
CCATGATGGAAGCATCGAGTTCGTTTCGCCCGCCGTGGGTAAAGGCTGCGCCCTTCCCTGCATTGAAAAGCGGATTGTCTTCGAGCAGGCAGATCACCGTTTCAACCGCATCGAGGGCTGTCCCGCCCTGCTGTAATATCTTCTTACCAGCCTGCAATGCGTCGTCAAGCGACTTCCGGTATTGCTCCTCCACATCACCGCGAATCGCTTCTGCCCTGATATTTCCTGCACCACCGTGCAGTACCAGCGCCCATTCCTGTTTCGTCAGCTGAGCATCAACCCGGGTATCCTGTTGGGCTACATCTGCCTGCCTGCAGGAAACCAGGACAAGTATCATTAAAAAATTAAGCAGTTTTGATTTCATGGAAATTATGATAGTTATTGTGGTTTTTAAATGGCGACCCTTCCCCTGATTTATCGGAGTTTTACGATCCTGGCTTGAATTTTTTCTGTTTACAGGATGGGGACTCATCATGACACACTGTTTCACCATTTCACCGTTTCACTGTTCCACCCTTTACTGACAACCGACCCGCCTACCCCGCCAAAACATAAAATCATTTCAGGCTACGGTGGGCACAGCAACCGACAACTCTTCTCTTTCAATACGGTATCGCTATTTTCTTCGTAATGCTGTTGCTTCCGAATTCCAGGCAGATCAAATATATGCCGGGTGAAAGACCTCCCCCTTCAAGGGTGATCATGTTGATCCCCGGAGCCGGATTATCATACGACCTTTCCATCTGCGCATTGCCCAGCAGATTGAAAACCTTTAGGGTGAGTTTGCCGCCTACCTGAAGAT
>CAYMJH010000156.1:812-8838 GCA_964390385.1 uncultured Bacteroidales bacterium
AAGGCTGATATTCACCTTACCGGTCAAAGGATTTACAAAGATGCCATTGACAACTATGCCGTTGTCAACAGGTTCGGGCATCCGTTGATCCCGGCTGGTACTCATGGTTGTATCCGGGATATAGATACCACCCGGCTTATCAGCTTTCCCGGTGCCGGCATATTGTTGTACCTGGGGGGCTATGATATCAGCCGGATCCAACGCATATTCATAGGGAAGACTGATCCACCATTCACAGTCTGTTTGGGTAATGGAATTGTCACCGGCCGAGCAGGTACCGGTATACAGAGATCCTGATTCACATACAAAACCTTCCGGGCCATCGAATTTGTTTGTAGTGATCGGCAACTTCACACTGTGAAAATGATTGTTGTCGAATTTTGCATGCCCCCCCTGGCGCACGGCAATTCCATAATCGGTTATGTCCTCAAGGTAGTTGTTGAACATATGCACCGCACCGAATCTAAGGCTTGGATTGCGGCCGTCGGTATGCTGAAAGAAGTTGTGATGGAAAGTGACCCGTATGGCGGTGTCGGTCGCCAGCTGGTTAATATTGTCGGTATGCCCGATGAGCGAGGTTTTCATGTGATCATGGAGATAACACCACGACACTGTAACATACCGTGAGCCTTCCTTGATATCCAGCAGTCCGTCATAGGTATCCACGCCAATTCCTTCCCCGATAAGGCTGTGCAGTTCACAATGATCGATCCAGACATGCCGGCATTCGTTGATGGTTATGGCATCGTTCGGGTAAAAAACCTCGTGTATCTTCAGGTTGAAGACAATTACATTGCTATAATCCCATATATTCAGTCCGACATTTAACAGCTCAGAGGTATTGTCCACCCCTAAAATTGAAAAGTTGGCCCCGTGTTTGATGGTGACTGTCGTTGAAGAAGCAGAAGAAATTTTACCATGGATAACTGCAATTTCCGGTGTGGTCTCATCTTCCCTCGATGATGCCCAGTCTGTCAGTTCATCAAAAGTATAAATATGCACCGTATCGCCGCCGGCACCTCCCGTTGTTCCTTCATAACCTTCACCGGGAACTGCCGCATAGCCCATCATCGGGAAATGCACCAGGGTATCGTCAGTGGTATTTACCGCACCAATGGCGGTGATAACGAGTCCCTTTGCGAAAAAAACCATAAGGAACAGCAGGCCAGCTAAAGCAAATGATTTCACCCGGTTTCGTATTTGAGCATAAATTTAGAAAATTATACTTTTGAACCATAAAAGTTCACAAAAGAATACAAAAGTAAACAGGATGTTCATATCCGATAAGTGATAGTATAACCTATGGCTTAAGCCTCCCGTATAAAATCATTACAAATTACTAACTCACACCATGAAAAAACTCTTTCCGGTATTTGTACTTTTCCTTTTTCTGAACCCTCTTGCAGCCCAGGTTACCATGTTGAAAGATATTGACCGTTCAGGTATCGATGAGGGCAGTTATCCTGAAAACTTTGTCAATTTCAAAGATTCCCTGCTGTTTTTCACGGCTGACGACAACCTCACCGGCAGGGAATTGTGGGCAAGTGACGCCGCGGAAGGAAACGCCTGGCAGCTGGCTGATATATATAATGGCATCCGGTCATCAGATCCCTCAAATTTCATCCTGACCGACAGCATCCTGTATTTCACCGCGACAGATCAATCGGGGTTTTCGCTCTGGAAAACAAAGGGCAGTGATGCTATAAAGGTGATCTCCATTGACGTGGAACCGCAATCAAAGACCTTTGCAAACTTCAGGCTTGTAGCTGATACCATATTCTTCATCCGGTCTGATGCAGGAAATGTAAGCGGTTTATACACCATAGCCCTGGCCAGACCGGTAATTAGTTTTGTGAAAGAAGTACCGGCTGTTTCCGCATCGATAACCGTAAACGGGAAATATTATTTCGTGGCCGGTAAATCGCTGTTTGTCAGCGACGGATCTGAGAGCGGAACAACGATCCTTAAAACAGTGGGAAACGCTATAGATGGCTTTAGAATCTACAGGGACAGCCTTCTGTTTATCGCGGATTATCGTTCGTTATGGAAAACAGACGGGACTATTGCCGGTACGACATTACTTCTGGATTTCGCCCCGGCAGACTGGAGTTATCCGTTTGTTCTGAAAAACGAATTCTTTGTTATGACAGGGGCATATTACCCGTCGTTAGGATGGACCCTGCTGAAGCGCAGGGAAGATATTCAAGGCTTTGATACAATTTATCATGATGGGGCAGACTCTGTGTGGGGAGACGGGAGACGTTCCGGAACAGGAGACAACTTCATTTACTTCCCTGCAGATGACGGCGTTCACGGCGTGGAATTATGGCGGTCGGACGGGACCGGTGAAGGGACCATGATGGTTGAGGACAGCTATGCCGGGATAAACAGCACATATCCCCAAAGTTTCATCCTGAAGGGTGATTCGTTATATTTCAGACATGGTAGCCTTTTGTATTTATATCCTGGAAAAGGTTCTTCAGTATATTCAATGGAAATCCTTGATTATTTTAACAGTCAGGGAATTATCTTCAAGGGCAATTACATGTTTTCTGAAACAGATGATTCAACAGGCGTGGAATTAAGGAAGCATTCAGGCACGTATGAGACAAAGACAACAATTAAGAACATCAACACCGCCACTTCAGCATCGTTTTCCAGGATAACTGTAGCCGGCGATAACCTGTTCTTTATGGCAGATGACCGTATCAATGGAGAACAATTATGGAAAACCGACGGCAGCCCGTCAGGCACATCTGTTGTAAGGGAGAAGGAGGATTTTTCTTACATGGTGGACCAGGTTCATTCTCTCAACTCATTCAACAACCGGCTTTGTTTTGTTGCAACGGTGAATGACTACGGTCCGGAACCCTGGATAACCGACGGAACGGCTCAAAACACGTATCTCTTGAAGGATATTATACCCGGATCCGCCACGGTTTTCCCCGACCTGTTTACCACAGTCGACAGTTTTCTCTATTTTGTATCCTATCCGTGGGATCTGTGGGAAAGCCGCGGCACAGCAGAGACAACACGTCAAATAACCAGCAGTACAACGAGTCCTTCCTGCATGATGGCTTTCAGGTCAAAACTGTATTTTTCCGATCTTATCTATACATTAAGGAGATATGACCGGGCTGATGATACCGTTACCATAATATTCCGGGATTACGACATCGATCTTGAAAATTTTGTCGCTGCTGATTCCCTGTTGTATTTCACCGCATATAAAGACGGATATGGCCTCGAATTATGGGTTACAAACGGTGACCAGGGAAATATAAAACCGGTTAAGGATATCAATCCAGGTGCTTATGACGGCAACATCAGCAACTGGCTTACAGTCGGCAATAAGCTTTATTTTTCAGCCGATGATGGTTTTAACGGACAGGAAATATGGGTCAGCGACGGAACCGAAGACGGCACTGTCATGATCAGTGATATCATACCGGGCGCCGGGGGAAGTCACCCACATAGCCTGATACATGACAGCACTTATGTATATTTTATCGCAGACATGGGCGTTGACCAGACAGACAGAATATGGCGCACCGACGGTACAATGGCAGGCACTGAAATGCTGACAGGCCATTATGAACAACCTTCGGAAATTGCCGTTATGAACGATACCCTTTATTTCTCTGCCTATAACGAAGATTGTGGAGGGGAGTTGTTCTACTGCACCGATTTCAAAAACGGGGCGTTACCCTATTGCGACATCAATCCCGGTCCCGTTTCATCACATCCCTCAAACCTGACTGTCATGAACAATCAACTATTCTTTCTTGCATCCACAAATGACTATGGCAGGGAATTGTTTGTGAACCGGATCGATCCTTCAGCCGTGTTTCAGGCCTGTAATATCAGGGTTATACGGAACTCGGGATCTGCTGTTGAGATCAGATGGACCAATGGCGGCGGACTGTTCCGTGCAGTCTTTGTCAGCGAGGATACTACCGGGCTTCCTTACATATCATACGGAACCACCTATGCCGCAAATACAGCTTTTGGCCTGGGCACAGGAACGGGCAATCCGGTTTGGTATTGCGTTGCCAACGGCGTCGACAGCACAGCCGTTATTACAGGACTTGAATCTTACAAAAAGTACAGGATCTTCGTGTCAGAATACACAGGATTACCGGGAGAGGAAAAATACGTCACATCAGAATGCAGCAACAATCCCCTGATTATGGAAACCGGGGAAATAACTTCCGTAAGTCCGCCGGTCAGCGGCAATGACATAATACTGTATCCAAACCCGGTAAGAGATAGGCTGATCTGCCGGAACATAAAACCCGGTCAGCAGATATCGGTCTATGATTATGACGGAAGGAAGCTTCATGTGGAGACGGTTAATGGCGATCATGCCGATATTGATTTTTCACGCTTTGAAAAAGGAATTTATATCATTAAAGTGTTGCTCGACACGAAGAGTGAAACCTTTAAGGTTGTTAAACAATAACCATGCCTGTGAATCACCATGGCAAGATCTGAAAACCTGAAGTTATCTTTAAAATGTCATACTATCAACACTGTCAGGTTTTTCAAACACTGACAGGTTGATAATGAAACAGAAATAAACCTGACAGCGTCGCAAGACCTGTCATTGTTTATTATAAGCCAATCTCTATTCATCCTTGATGCAACGGACACTGTATCCCAGGTCCATATTATTCTCGTTCTGATATAACCCCTGGTAATCATAGACCATCATATGGGAAAAAGCAGAATATTTACTGTATACAGTTGAAGACCAGAAAAAAGTGACCTCACCCAGGTGACTGAACTCGTAAAAAGGCGAACGGTGACCGGCAGGCAAGGCAGAAAATCCATACCTGTTGGTGCCATTCCCGTAATATTTCCAGCCCTCTGAAGACTTTAATGCCCGGCCAATCGAATGATCGTTGATACCGGCAAAAACAAAATCTCTCAGGACATTCCACTCCCCATCAGAAGGCAAATGCCAGCCACAGGGACAGGCACTGTCTGCAGCATACCAGTTATACAAAACCCCGTATTTCCTGTAATTCTCGGTAGCCCGGGCCTCTTCCGGGATGGTGCCGTCATAACCGTATACGAAATAAAAAGGAACGGCCTTTATCCGTCCTGAAATCCAACCGGAATCAAGCCCGGCAACAGAAGGCATGTATTTCAGGTTTTCTGCCATCCAGGTCTGGCTGCCAATCGTTATGGTTTTATATCGCTGGCCGTCACGTTCATCGGTAAAGGTTCCATGAAGCAATTCGTCTTCCTCTTCACAGGCCATGGCGATAATCATCATGAGTCCTGTTAAAATGAAGACAAGCCTGCCGGCCGGTTCTGTTTTCATAGGTATTTTATATAACAGTGGTTATTTTTCTTATATAATGAGTCAAAAACGCATTTCCCCGCTTTCAAACCAGATAACCAAAGTGTCGGTCGGGCGATATGCCTTTATACAGGTCTCAACAGTGAACGGATAGATAGGCGGAGTGCCATGATGCCCCCTTACGATACTGGTGGTATCGTAATCGAAATGTTTTTGGTCATCAAGCAGAACATCTTCTTCGTGAAAAAGCCCGGTTCCGATATTTCTTACGGTTACCCTGTCTGCATTCGTTGAACCGGAGATTATCAGGAACACCCTGCTGACAGCCCAGTACCGGCTTGTATCATCATCGATTTCTTCATACACGGCAAGCCATTCCGATCTCGTGATCGTAAGCAGTGTACCCTCTGAACTGCTATAAGTTCTTACAGAATCATCAACGATCCTTCTTCGCTCATTCGGATCAATGAATTCATCATCCTTTGTGCAGGACAAAAAGAAAAAGACCGAACACAATAATAAAACGGTTGTTTTCAAGGGTCGTTATTTTATATTCGTACCTTTTTCTGAAAATACATTGCCAGTCAAATACAACTGAAAGCTAAAGATTTTTTTCATCATGATCAATACCCCAATATTATTTGGTGATTTGGTGATTTAAGAGTCGTGCGTTCGTGCAGTCTAAAAGTCTCGTCTTAGCCATCACGTTTTTTTCGGTCCGATTATATTGGCAACGATAAGTCACTGGTTACTGATTACTGGTTACTAATCACTTTATTAAACCAACCCACACCCTGCCAGGGTTTCCACGCGCATGGCAGGCGCACACCACTTGCAGGGTTCCCGTCCCCAATACCCAAAACCCACACAACCGTTTACCGATTACCGATTACCGGTTACCTTCCCCCATAAACGACATCGCCCTGATCTCGTCGATCAGAATATCTTTGATGAACTTCTCCGAGCTGATATGGATATATCTTCCTTCACCATATGAAACCATCATTTTCATCCGGTCAATCGCCTCCTCGTTAATGCCGAATCCCAGGATTGAAAGTCTGATCCCCTTCCCGGCATAGCCGGTTATCAATTGCCGGTAATACTCGTCGGTCACGTCTTTTTCCGAGAACTCGCCGTCGGTGGCCAGGATGATCTGGTTGTTTCCGCCGGTGACAAATTGTTTCGTTGCCCGTTCATAAGCCGTATTCAATCCTTTCACGCCCTGGGTGATCCCCTCTGCTTTCAACTCCTGTATCACACCCATGATCTTCTCCTTTTCGCTGCCGGGGATTCCGCTTAACACGACTTTTGCATTCCCGGCATAGGTGATGACCGAGACATTGTCAATGCCACGCAGGGCCATCACCAGGTTGTTCACCGACTGCTGCAAAAGGGTGAACTTGCTGTTGTTTCGCATGGAGCTCGAAACGTCGAGCAGCAACACGACGTTATTGGCTGCATATTGATCCTCAGGCAGCTCCGCTGAGGTAATGACCGGTTGAACCGCGGTTGCGGTATCCGCAACCTCCGTCATTGTCACCGGGGCAACAACCGGGGTGGTCACCGGTGCTGCAGGAACCTGCTCCCCCGGATCGAGCTCGATCAGGATGTTGGGTTGCGAACGCGGAAGAAAAAAATCGAGGTTAAAAGGTTTATAGCCAACCACCACCGATTGAGCGTTGTATTGTCCCGTCGGCAACTCCTTCACTGCCTTGCCCGCCCTGTCCGTTTTGCAGGTGATGGGTTTGTTACTGTTAAAATTATGAATAAAAATAACCCCTGCGTAAGGCAAGGGAGCCTGCGTCATCTTATCGACGACCATAATATTCCGCAGGTTCATGTTGGCCCTGTCGGGGAAACATTCTTCAAGCGTAATGCTGTTCCCCTTGAGGGTAATGCTATAGGGCTCAACATCGAGGTTGGTAAAAATCTTGATCTTTTCATTAAAGGGGCCCAGGCTCCCGGGTTCATAACGCAGGGATATCAGTCCTTTCTCCCCTGGCTCAAAGAACCGGTGCTGGTAACGTACAATAACATTCGGGCCCTTCTCAACAACAAGCAGGGCAAGTCTATCCTTCGACACATTGGTAAACTCAACGGTTTTTGCAGGGTTCATCACTGCAGCGATATTCCCGAAGTCAACCGTTTCAGTTGAAAGCCTTATGCTACCGGACTGGGCATGCAAAAATGGAGTGGCCGGGACCAACAGCAACGGTAACAGCAACAGCAACAACTGGAAAACCGGCTTAAGAAAAACAAGTTTGTGTCCCATTCTTATGTTATGATCTGTGACAGATGAAAATTAGCAATACAATACAACGTGAGCAAGAAATTTTCAATACTTTTATCTGAAATAAAATCTGGCAAAAACCATGAAATCATTATTGTGTTTAATAAAAACTAAATTTCCCCTTGCCTTTTTTTTGATAACAACGGCTGCATGTGGTCAGCCTGCCGATACCTGTTATAAAACCATTAAGGTGGCTGAAAAAACCTGGGCCATTGTGGAGAATAATTCGGTGAACATCTACGTGGTTGAAGGCAATGACAGTGCATTGATCATTGACACAGGCTACGGTACCGGGGATCTGAAAAGCGCCATCAGGTCTCTTACAAAGCTTCCTGTTATAGTGGTCAATACGCACGGCCACGGTGACCATACCGGGAACGACCATCAGTTTTCCCGTGTTTACACACACCCGGATGATTTTGGAATGA
>CAYMJH010000157.1:0-8790 GCA_964390385.1 uncultured Bacteroidales bacterium
GACCGATGGGACAGGCGGGCCATAATGATCGTGGCGGATACCTTCATAGCCCTGTGTTCAGCACTTATGGCCCTGCTGTTCTTTTTCGGGAAGGTGGAACTGCCCCATATTTATATCCTGCTGGCCCTTCGCTCGGTTGGCAGCGCATTTCATATGCCGGCTTTTCAGGCTTCCATACCCCTGCTGGTACCTGAAAGAGAATTGATGCGGATTGCAGGATTCAACCAGGTCATTCATTCCGTCAGTGCCATTGCAGGTCCGGCCATGGCCGCCTTGCTGATCAGCGCTTTCAGCATGACCTGGGTGATGCTGTTCGACGTAATGGGAGCCGCTTTTGCCGTAATTGCACTCATGATGGTCCGGATACCGAATCCTGAAAAAGAAAACAGGGAAAGCCATCCCGATATTCTTCGCGAGATGAAGGAAGGCCTTCGGGAAATATACGGCAGGCCCGGATTGTTATGGCTCTTTATTTTTGTGATCCTGGCCTTCTTCTTTATTATGCCCATTTCCGTCCTTTTTCCGCTCATGACCATTAACCATTTTTCAGGCGGGACTTACCAGATGAGCCTGGTGGAAGTGGCCTGGGGTTCAGGCATGCTGCTGGGAGGTGCTGTTATGGGCATCATGAAATTAAAGACTGACAAAATTATACTGATCAATACAATGTATGTGATCCTGGGCCTGACCTTTGCATTTTCGGGGATACTGCCTTCATCCGGCTTTGTTTTTTTTGTGGCATTGACCTTTGCCGGGGGAATTGCAGCCGCCATATATTCCGCCGCCTTTACCGTGATCCTTCAGACCACAATTGAACCGGCTGCCCTGGGCAGGGTTTTTTCCATCCACGGAAGCCTGACCATGCTGCCTGCCATGATCGGAGTGCTGCAAACCGGATTTATCGCCGACCGCATCGGGATTATCAATGCCTTTATCATAGCGGGTTTGGCCATATGCCTGATCGGAATGGCTTCATTCTTTACACCGGCTGTGAGAGCGATGATCGGGATAGACACAAGAGCAATGAACAAAGAATAAAGACCTTTTTTCCTATTTTTGTTCGGGAAAGGGATGTTCTCTTTTGTTTGACCGTATGCAACGATGACCCAACTATACTCAAAACTGGCCAATCTCTATCATGAGATGTATGAACACGTTTTTGATTATGATCAGGAATACGCTTTTTACGATGCCTTGCTGAAAAAACACAAGGGCCGGAAAATCCTGGAGGTTGGCTGTGGTTCGGGGATGCTGGCCCGCCGCTTCATGACGGGGGGCTATGATTATCTAGGCCTGGACCTGTATCATGAAATGCTGGATATAGCCCGTGCTGAAACCGGATCTGACCGCTTTGTCCAATGTGATATGCGCAAAATCAACTTCGACCGACAGTTCGATGCCGTGCTGATTACCGGAAGGTCATTGGCTTATGTAACGGAGAACATGGGCATTGTGGACACTATGCAAGGCATTCATAAAGCCTTAAAAGACCATGGCTTGTTTGTGTTTGGAGTTTTCAACGCCCCGGAAATATTTGAGAACTTCAATGATTTTGAGCAGCATTATGAAACCAAAAGCGGAAAAATAACGCGGAAAAGTCAACTGGAGATGAACCTGGCAACGGGGTGGACCTATGACTGGACCGCACAATACATTGTCGAAAGCCACGGCAAAACAGAGGTATTTGATGACCTCACCACCCTCAGGGCCTTTACGGAGGATGAAATACTGCTGTTTCTTACACTTACGGGATTTATCTGTAAAGAGGTCATCAGGGAAGCAAAAACCTTTACCCTGATCGCGGAACAGCAATAATATGCAAACTAATAGTTCATCCGGCGCGATTTGCCTTCTTTTGCAGGAATTCGTGGATGCCCTGCGCAGCCTTTCTTCCGTCGCCCATGGCCAGGATGACGGTTGCTCCGCCCCTGACGATATCGCCGCCGGCAAATATGCCCTGGATATTCGAATGCATCTCTCTCCCGTTGACCAGAATGGTCCCGGTCTTGCTGACGTGAAGTCCCGGCATACTTCGGGGCACAAGAGGATTGGGCGATACACCGACACTTACGATAACCAGATCGGCATCTATGATATAGTCGGAGTTTTCAACCGGAACCGGTTTCTTTCTTCCCGATGCATCAGGTTCCGAAAGCATCATGCGCTGAACCTTGATATGGCTGACATGACCGTTGCCGTTGGATAGGTACTCAACCGGGTTATGCAGGTTCAGAAATTCAATGCCTTCTTCCTGGGCATGACGGATCTCTTCCTTTCGCGCAGGCATTTCATCAAACGACCTGCGGTAAATGATCATGGCCCTTTCGGCCCCCAGTCTTTTGGCCGTTCTTACGGAGTCCATGGCGGTATTGCCGCCACCGATCACAGCTACATTTTTGCCGAAATACACCGGTGTGTCATGATCAGGTTTGTCGGCTCCCATCAGGTTAACCCGGGTCAGGTATTCGTTGGAGGACAATACTCCATTCAGGTTTTCACCGGGGATATTCATAAAATTGGGAAGGCCTGCACCGCTGCCAACAAAGAAAGCACGAAATCCCTCCTCCTCAAGATCACTGAAAGTAACGGTCTTGCCAACCAGAATATTCCTCTCAAATTTCACACCCATTTTTTGCAGGTTCTTGATCTCCCTTTCGATAATATATTTGGGCAGCCTGAATTCAGGAATGCCATACCGCAATACACCGCCAAATTCGTGCAGGGCTTCGAAAACCGTAACCTCATATCCGAGTTTTGCCAGGTCACCTGCAGCCGCCAGGCCTGCCGGCCCCGATCCTATTACGGCAACCCTGATATGGTTGACGGTAGCCGTTTCAGGTGGATTGACCCGGCTTGACATATATTCGTAATCGGCTACAAATCGCTCGAGGTAACCGATAGCCACCGGCTCTTTTTTGAGTTTTTCGGCATAAATACATTTCGCTTCGCACTGTATTTCCTGGGGACAAACCCTGCCACATATGGAGGGGAATACATTATTCCTTTTAATCGAGGCTACGGCACTCTGAAAAGCTCCTGCTTCGACATATTTGATAAAGGTGGGAATATCAATGCCTACAGGACATCCCCTGATGCATTGAGGATCGGCACAATCAAGGCATCTTTTTGCTTCCTGCATGGCCATTTCAGCCGTAATGCCCTTATTGACTTCCATATGGCCCCTGATGCGTAAAGCAGCATCCTCCTCCGTCATTTTCACCCGCTCAATGGACGTGCGTTCCCTGGCCGGAATGCTTTTCTTTAATTCCTTGCGCCATGCTTCATCACGCAATTCCTGGTGGCTTTTATCCTGCCGTTCAACCATGCTATTCCTGGCTTTGTTTTTCGGTTTCTTCTTTGTAACTTTTGCATTCTTCATTCCTGTAACCACCCAGCCGCATCAGCAACTCATCAAAATCAACTTCGTGGGCATTGAATTCCGGACCATCAACGCAGGTGAATTTAACCTGGCCGCCTACGCTTACCCGGCAGGCACCGCACATGCCGGTACCGTCAACCATGAGCGAATTCAGGCTGGCCAGGGTAGGAATGTTATATTTCCTGGTCAGAAGACTCGTATATTTCATCATAATAGTGGGTCCAATGGTAACGCACAGGTCAATTTTCTGTGCTTTCAGCACCTCTTCCATACCGGTGGTTATGAGACCTTTTTTCCCGTAACTTCCATCATCGGTCATAATGATCAATTCATCGGAATGATCGCGTATCTCGTTTTCGAGAATAAGCATGTCTTTTGTTTTGGCAGCCAGTATGCTGATAACCCTGTTTCCCGCCTTCTTCATGGCTTCTACAATGGGTAAAAGGGGGGCAATTCCCACACCCCCGCCCGCACAAAGCACTGTGCCGACTTTTTCAATATGGGTTGCATTACCGAGGGGACCGACAATATCAATCTCATCTCCTGCCTGCAGGGCAGCCACTTTATGACTGGTCAGCCCCACTTGCTGAACGATGATGGTGATAGTGCCTTTTACCGCGTCAGCTTTGGCAATGGTGAGGGGAATGCGCTCGCCCTTCTCCCCGATTTTGATGATCACAAAATGGCCGGCCTGCCTTTTCCGGGCAATAAGCGGTGCATGTATCTCAATCAGGGCCACATTCGGTGAAAGAAATTCTTTGACAATAACTTTATTCATGCGAGATATTTTATGCCGCGAAAATAATTGAATATCCCCCAAAATCTTCAGGCCGGCATTAAATTACGTGTTTCACTTAAGGGGGCTCCTTATGATTACTCGATAGCTTTTTCCCACAATCCCGCCTTTCTTTTACGGGCATTCTTTTGCAGTTTAACGAAGAGGTCGGCATATTTCACGTTGGGCGGTACGGTCATCACCACCGCACATCCCTGCTTTACGAGTTCCGCATTGACAAAGGTCCCGTCACTTAGAAATACATAGGCTACGGTCCTGCCGTAACGATCATAATGCTGAACATCATATTCGAGGCGGACCCATTTCCCCAGCGTCAGCCCGGCCAGGTACAGGGTTGATTCCTTACCATAATACTGGATATCTTCCTTGTATGTTTTACGTGATTCAGGGGCGTCAATTCCTGCCAGACGCACCTTGCATCCCTTCTCTGTGCCATCATCGATATAAAAAGTATCACCGTCAATGATCCGCGTAACCTGGAAATACTTGTCGTTGCTTCCCCGGCCGGTTTTTGATGAACAGTCAACCATGGCATTGGATAAAACGATAAGACAGGCCATTAATATGACGGCTACATGAATTTTCTGCATTCCCATCTGTAACTGAATCAACGCCATAAGTATTATTTTCCCACGTCTTTCACACAGCGGAAACCCACGGCAAAATCCACCCAGTTTGCCGGCAATCCCTTGCGGTAATAAACCTTTTTGCACATGCCTCCGGAATGCCAGCTTCCGCTCCGGATCACCTTGTTGAATTTGTTGACCGGCCCCTTGGGATCGTATGCCGGACTTGCTTCATAATAGTGCTCATCGAAACCATCGGAAATCCATTCCCAGACGTTCCCGTCCATATCATATAATCCGTAACCATTGGGTTTGAACAGGGTGACCTGAACAATGCCATTCACCCATGGATTCAGGGATTTCTTTTCTTCCACCCTTCCCAGCGTATCACTGTTGGGAAATTCCTTCCCTTCCAGCCCGCCCCTCGCGGCATATTCCCATTCAGCCTCGGTAGGCAGGCGCTTTCCGGCCCATGCCGCATACTTATTGGCATCAGACCAGCTTATGCCGATCACCGGATGATGCGGATAGTTGTCACCGCTCCTGAATACTTCAGTATTCCAGAATTCCGGATACTTGTAACCGGTGGCCTGACAGAACTGCCTGTAGTCAGCATTGGTGACTTCGTGGACATCCATATAAAATGAGTCCAGGGTCACGGTGTGGGCCGGACTGAAGTCAGCCCCTCCCGGTACTGTCTTTCCCATTGTAAAACTGCCGCCCGGGATCAGTACCATATCATTGGCGCTTTTGTCCTGGGCAAAAACACTGCAATTGATCAGAAGAAAAATAAGAATGTATGATGCTTTCATGGTTTTTAATGGTATGACAAGTAAAGATATCATTTTTTTCAGGTACAATGAACCATGCCGATATAGTTCAAACTAAATTCATGATCGGGATCAATGGCTAAGATTAATTTCCATATTTTTGTCAGCAGCGGAATGAAATGATAATTCAGGAAGATATAAAACTATGGAAACTGCAATACTATACGCATTAGGTGCATTAGTGCTGATTGCCATCATCCTTATAATTATATTCCGGCCAAAAGAGAGCAGTGAATTAATGACGCTTCAGCAAAAGGTTGCAGAACTGCAGGCTATACTGGCAAACATTGAAACCAGTCTCCGGGAAGACTTCCGTATAAACCGCGAAGAGAATGCTAAACTTGGCAAAGACAACCGGGAAGAGCTTTCCTCAAACCTGAAAGACCTTAACGAACAAGCTTCCAGGGATAATAACCTTATGCGTGAGGCATTGATGAATGCGTTCAGGGGATTTCAGGAGACCTTCGACAAAAACGTAATGTCGTTCAATGAACTTCAGAAAGAAAAATTCGGGCAACTGGAGATCAAACAGAATGAGCTTATTAAAAATACGGAGGCCAAACTTGAATCCATCCGCATCACCGTGGAGGAAAAGCTTGAGAAAACACTGAGTGAACGACTGGGTCAGAGTTTTGAGACGGTCGGCAAGCAGCTGATCGAAGTGCAGAAAGGCCTGGGTGAAATGCAAACCATCGCCTCCGATGTAGGAGGATTAAAAAAGGTCCTCAGTAATGTTAAACTGCGGGGCGGAGTGGGAGAAGTACAACTGGCCATGATCCTGGAACAGATTCTTTCACCGAATCAATACGACGCCAATGTGATTACCAAACCCGGCAGTGGCGAACCGGTGGAATTTGCCATTAAATTGCCCGGTCGCAGCGAGGATGAAAGTAGTTTTGTGTATTTGCCCATGGATGCCAAATTTCCAAAGGACAAATATGAGCAGCTGGTCAACGCCTATGAAAATGCAATTCCTGATGACATTGAAAATGCTATAAAAAACCTGGAAAATACCATAAAAAAGATGGCGAAAGAAATTCGCGATAGGTACATCAGCCCTCCGCAGACAACTGACTTTGCCATTATGTTCCTGCCTTTTGAGAGCATCTATGCCGAAGTCATACGGAGAAGCTCCCTGGTTGACCAATTGCGCGAAGAATACAATATTACCGTAGCCGGACCCACCACCCTGGTCGCCTTGCTCAACAGCCTGCAGATGGGTTTCAGAACCCTGGCGATCCAAAAAAGGAGCAGTGAGGTGTGGAAAGTGCTGGGCGCTGTCAAAACGGAATTTGAGAATTTCGGCGGCATGCTGCAAAAAGCACAGAAAAACATACACACCGGACTGGGACAGCTGGAGGATGTCGTTGGGAAAAGAACCCGTGCCATTAAAAAACAGCTGAAAGATGTAGAGGCTTTGCCTGCGACGGAGACAAAAAAAATATTGCCTGATTCCGTAATGGAAGCCGCTGATGATGAAACAGAGGAATCGTAGCGGAAGGGATGTTTTATGTATAGATATCCTTTCTGCAGTATAGACGGTGAGCCATTGCTGTCAACAGAAGAGAGATGCCGAGAAAATAGGCCAGGTGCCAGTAACTGAGTTCATAATCCGGACGGAAGGCTTCAACATTAACAAATTTGAAAGGACTAATATACCCAATGGCGGAAATGCTTTCCGTGATCTTTGAAAGGGTATAAATGAAATAAAAGACCAACACCAGTCCGATACTGAAGGCAGTAATGGGCTTCGGTTTCTTTACCAGGGTTGACATGAAGAGTCCGATAGTCCCAAATAACAGATTCAGCAACAACGTATACAGGGAAAGGATTAAAAATGCCCTGAGGTTGTAAGTTCCGTTCTTTACCAGCTCAATACCAACGAAACCGGCCAGGGTAACGATGATGTTCAACAACAATATCTGCAGTAAGAGAACTGCCAGCTTGCTGAAGAAAATATCGTTGCGGGTAAGCGGCCTTGTCAGCAGGTATTCTGCTGTTTTATTATATTCTTCTTTCAGCAGGATATTGGACGCCAGTATGATGGCAAAAATACTGCCGAGTACCATCATGTAAATAATGTTGTTGACAGAATAAAAACCCAGTACCGAGAACAGATCGGTGAAATTCGATATCCCTTTGAACTGCAATGCCTCTTTTGGAAAAATGCTCATCATTCCCAGTATCTTCGACTGATTTTCCAAAAAGATGGGATAGATCAGCATGGTCATTGAAACAAACAATGAAATAGCCAGCATCCACAGCAGAAAACTGAGGAAACTTCTTTTCATCTCCATCGCAAACAAATTCCTGTTCATTGACTTTGTCAGACTTTATTGGTAATAATGCATGAATATTTCTTCCAGCGACGGTTCTTCAATCCTCAGATTATTAATCTTCCTGCCTGCCAGCATTCCGATCAGTGAATTGATTTCGCCCGAATATATAAACGATGTCATACTGCCCGGACCAACCGTTAAACCTTCGACGCCATGAAGGTGTAATAGTTCTTCCTTCAGCGCTGCCGCAGATTCGACAAATATCTTTTTCAGCTGTTTCTTCCGCAGGGTTTCAATGTCTTCAACCTGAACGATCCTGCCTTCCCTGATAATAGCCACCCGTTTGCACAGCAACTGCACTTCACTGAGTACATGGGAAGAAAAGAAGACGGTCATCCCTTTCTGATTCTCCTTTCGCAGCAAATCGAAGAATTTTGACTGCATCAGCGGATCCAGCCCTGTGGTTGGCTCGTCCAGGATTAGAAGCTTTGGACTGTGCAACAGGCTTTGCACGATGGAGACTTTCCTGCGGTTGCCCATGGATAGCTCATCCATTTTCCGTTTCAGCTCCAGCTCAAATAATGCCGAGAGTTCCTCAATCCTGTGATCATGATCCTGCGGTTGATAGAAACGCAGGCAGTAGCTCAGGAATTCATGGACATCCATGTCAGCATACAGGCTGGCATCAGAAGGGATATAACCGACCTGTCTCTTGATCTTTTGGGTATCGCGGATGACATCCAGCCCCATGATCCTGGCGCTTCCGCGGGTCGGAAATATCAGGTTCAGCAATATTCTTATGGTGGTCGATTTGCCGGCGCCATTGGGACCGATGAAGCCGAAGATCTCTCCTTCTCCGATCTCAAGGTTTACATCTTCAATCCCCCTGGTTTTACCGTAATACTTGGTAAGGCCATTAATTTCTATAACCGGCATTGGT
>CAYMJH010000158.1:0-8733 GCA_964390385.1 uncultured Bacteroidales bacterium
CTCCTGGCTCTTAACACTTGTATTACTTGTCACTCGTCACTCGTCACTTCTTCCTCCATCCCCATCCTCAACACCTCTTCAAACACCTTCTGCCAGCCCTGCCACATGCCTTTATCCGACAACGATTCATTATGCCAGAGCGAGATAAAGGTGCCGTTGACTTTTTTTACCTTGTCCATCAGATCCCTGATCTTTCCGATGGCCTCAACGGGGGTCAGTCTCATGTACTGGCGAAGGGTGACATCCATTACCTGGAAGGGATATACCACAAGGTCCGTTACTTTTTCCTCCTCCAGGTTATAGAACCTGAACGGTGTGCAAATACCTGCCCTGAAACCTGCATGTGAAGCATATCCCATGGAATAATCCTCCAGTATCCCTTCATTCATAAGCCTCAGATAAGTCGCAGGCAGCTCAAAGATCAGGAAATGCTGGCGGCTTCTGGTAACCGGGCCTTCCAGCACCCTGGCCAGCCGCCGGATTTCCTTGCGCAGTATGGCTATGTTTTTATTGGAAGCTACGGAAGGATGAATGCCTACCTTATGGCCGGCGGCGATGCTTTTAACCAGGTTCCTGAAAGCCAGGCTCCGAATACTGATGTTGGTATCGTAACGGTTGTAATCCCCCACCAGGAAAAAAAACAGGGAACTGAATCCGTATTTCTGTTCTGTATGTTCGATATAATTGTAGGTGTTGTAAGGATCATCATCATGGCCCAGCAGTGTGGAAATGCGTGACAGCAAGGTATTAACATCACGGTGTAGGATTGACCTGATCATAGCGCCGAGGGTGCGGATAAATCCTTTATGCCTGAAGGCATAGGCATTGTCGATGTCAATGGTTGACATAAACTGAAATTTCCGTTCCGGGAACCGGAGTTGGGGATATCGTTGCTTTAGGATATCCTTAACCTTAGCCGCCCACTGGTTTATTACAGGCTCTTCGAGAAACCCATACTGGAATGCGATGCTCTCGGAGGCTTCAAATCGCCTGAACTTGCCTTTTGCATAGGGGAGGTATTCCTTGTATCGTGACACCATGAGAAAGGAGGCTGAAAAGATATCAAAAGGCAGGTCAGCCTTTACCGTCGACTGATAAAAGATCTTCATGCCTTCCCATTCCGTAATATTGAGTTGCTGAGGCCTGACATCACTTTCAAACAACAATCCTGTCGGGCAGATCAGCACCTCATCCGATATCCTTTCGGCACCGTAGCTGATTTTCGGCCCGTGTTGCTGACGGAACTTGTCCTTGCTCGAGGTAAGTTCGAATTCAAGGCCCAGGATATCACCGACGATAAGCCCGACTATATAGTCCAGTCTGCCTGTGATGATATCTGAATAGATGGTTATCATAGCCAACGGATTAAAAATCCAGTAAAACGACTGTTATTCCGGCTCCTCCTTGCTCCACATGCTCGTCGTTGCATGATCTCACCACATCAACGGTGCGGAGGTATTCGCGGACCAGCTGTTTGAGTATGCCATTGCCTTTGCCGTGCAATATCCTCAGCTCCCTGGCTCCGACGACCACAGCCTCGTCGACAAAGTTTCGCACTAATTCCACCGCCTCTTCTCCCCTTTTCCCGCGTATGTCAATTTCGGGCTTGAAGCGGAATTTACGCTCCGTCAGGCCGGCCATATAGCCATGCATTGCATGTTCTGAGCGGGCTTCCTTCCTGGCTTCCTTTCCGCTCACTTTTTCAAGCCGGCCGGCTTTCAGGGTGGTGATCATATTCCCGAAAGCAACCATGATGGAATCTTCATGGATATCCAGTATTTCGCCCACCGCTTCCTGGCCGAAGATTCTCACGGTGTCCCCCGGCTCCAGCCGGAATTCATCGCCGATGGTCCGGGTTTTCTTCGCGGGAACGGGATGCTTTTCACCGCTCTTTCCGTATTTTTCTCCCTGTTGCCGAAGTTGTTTGATCTTACCGGCCAGGGCTTCGTCATCGGATGCATCCCCGGAAAGCAGTCCCTGTTTTACGTCTCCGAGTTTCCGCCGGGCTTCTTTTGTCTTTTCCTTTTCGGCCTGGCTTTCCCTTATCACCCTGATGGTGTTCTCGATTTCACGGTTCGTTTTAGCCAGGATATCTTCGGCCTGCTGTTTTGCCTTGTCCAGGATTTCCTTTTTTTGTTTCTGCACCTGTTCAAGCTCTTCGGAATACCGGTTGACCACTCCGGATAATTCCTTCTCCGCTATCCTGATCCTTTCCCGCTTTGATTCCCAGTAACGTTTGTCCCTGATGATCTCCCGCAGGTGCCGGTCGAAATTGATATGATCTTCGCCCACCTTCTCAGCGGCATTTTTCAGGATCTCTTCCGGAAGTCCTATTTTGCGGGCAATGTCAATGGCAAATGAACTGCCGGGTTTTCCGATTTCCAGCCTGAACAGGGGTTGCATCTGTCCCGTATCAAAGAGCATGGCTCCGTTTACGATGCCATCGGCTGCAGAGGCGAAATGTTTGAGATTGGTATAATGGGTGGTGATGATTCCCCATACTCCTTTGCCGTTCATTGCATCCAGCAGGGCTTCTGCAATGGCTCCTCCGATCAGGGGTTCGGTACCCGTGCCGAATTCGTCAATGAGGATCAGGGCGCCGGGTCCTGCGTTTCGCAGGAAATACTTCATCGACAACAGGTGGGAACTGTAGGTGCTGAGGTCGTTTTCGATGGACTGTTCATCGCCGATGTCGATGAAGATGTCGTTGAAAAGGCCTGCTACGGAGTGATCCGCCATAGGCAGCAGCAGCCCGCATTGCAGCATATATTGCAGCAGTCCCACCGTTTTAAGGCATACCGATTTTCCCCCTGCGTTGGGGCCCGAAATCAGCAGGATACGGTTTTTTTTATCCAGCCTGATATCCAGCGGAACGGTCTTCTTGTTCTCAGCCTTATGATGCAGGTATAAAAGCGGATGGTAAGCCTGTTGCCATGCAAAGCCCGGTTCATCTGCCAGGACGGGCTCAACAGCATTGATAGACAGTGCAAAGAGGGCTTTGGCCCTGATAAAATCGATAGTTCCCAGCAGATCGAAGGATTTCATGAGGTCATCAAGGTAGGGCCGGATATCATCGGTAAAGTGGGTGAGGATACGGATGATCTCACGATTTTCAGCATATTCGAGTTCACGGATGGCGTTATTCATTTCAACCACTTCGGTTGGCTCGATATAGGCAGTTCTTCCGGTGGCCGACTCATCATGAATGATCCCTCCGAGCCGTCTTTTGTGGGTCACCTGCACGGGGATTACCTGCCTGCCGTTCCGCACCGAGAGGGCCGTATCTTTATCAACATAGCCGTCGTCTACAGCCTTTTTCAGGATCTGCTGCAGCTTGCGGCTGACAGCAACGGCATGCTGCTGAATATCTTTTCGTATTCTGTGAAGCTCAGGGGAAGCATTGTCCCTGATCTTGCCGAATTTTGACAGGATGCCGGAGATCCGTTCGTCCACGTACTGGAAATAGGGTATGGAGCCGGCCAGCTTTTTCAGGTTGGGGTACCGGTTTTCTTCAGCCTGCTTAAAAAAACGGATGACAGATCTGATGGCATCGAGAGAACGCTGCAGGCCGAAGACCTCCTCTTCGGTGAGATAAGTCCCTTCAATCCTTGCTTTCTTAAGGGAGGGGGTAATGTCGAGATAATGGCTGACGGGAAAATTATCTTCAAACTGGCAGATCAAACGGAATTCCGAGACCATGGACAGGTTCAGGCGGATCTCCTCAATCCGGTTTGAAAAACGCATGTCATCCACCTTTTGCCTGCCCAGCTCAAAAAGGCAGACCTCTTTAATCTTTTCGCGGATGAGGCCGAAACCGATTTTTGTTTCGAAGTTGGCTGGGTAAATCACGGTGAAATCGTAGAATGCTATGTTGCAAATGTAGGAAGATTCAGGGAATAATATGGCTGTAATGGTTGTTTAGGGTAAATCAATTAAATTTGCGCGGTGTTTTGTACCGGGGATAAAGGAATTCCCCGGCATTATTCATTCGTCAACTTTATGCTTAAATACCACATTGTCACCCTGGGATGCCAGATGAACAAGTCAGACGGCGAGCGTGTGCAAACCGTGATCGAAGGCATGGGATACCGCTGGACTGACCGTGAAGAGGATGCAGCGCTGCTGGGCGTGCTGGCTTGTTCCGTCAGGCAGAAATCCATCGACAAGGTGTATTCAAAGATCCGGAAATGGAATACCTGGAAAAAGAAGGGATACTTGCTGACCTTTGTATCCGGATGTGTGCTGCCTGCCGACCAGGATAAATTCCTCAGACTTTTTGACTTTATCTTTCCCATCAGTGAGATCAGGCAATTGCCGGCTATGATTAGCCAGTATGGTATCGTCACCCCTTTCCAGCAGGTAACCGCCAAAGAGGCAACACTGCTTCCGGGACATCCGTCAATGCAGGGCATTCACCTGGCTCCGAAACGTGACTCAGCAGCAAAGCCCCTGTTCATAAAGCCTGAAGAACACATTCATGATTTCTGGACCATCAGGCCTTCGTATAATTCGGCTTTTGAAGCTTTCATCCCCATCCAGAACGGATGTGACAAGTTTTGCACCTATTGTGCCGTGCCGTATACGCGTGGCCGCGAAGTATCGCGACCCTCGGCAGAGATCCTGGCTGAGCTGACGGAGCTGGTAAAAAAAGGGTATAAATCCATCACCCTGCTGGGGCAAAATGTGAATTCCTACGGGCTTGATAAAAAAGGTCATGAAATCACCTTCCCGGAACTGCTGAAAAAAATAGGAGAATTCGGCCGTGAAAGCGGTAAAAAATTCTGGGTGTACTTTACCTCTCCCCATCCGTGCGACATGAGCGATGAGGTGCTGGATACCATTGCGGCATTCCCCTGCCTGGCTAAACAAATCCACCTGCCCCTGCAATCAGGCGATGACGTGGTGCTGAAAAAAATGAACCGCAGGCATACCGTCGAGGATTACTGGAAGATCGTCGATGGCATAAGGACCAAACTGCCCGGAGCCACCCTGTTTACCGACATTATCGTTGGATTTGCGGGCGAAACGGAGGAACAATTTGAAAATTCCCGCCGGGTAATGGAACAGGTAAAATTCAACATGGCCTATATTGCCGTCTATTCTCCCCGTCCGGGGGCCGCCAGTTCGCGATGGGAAGATGACATTCCCGCGGAGGTGAAAAAACTGCGGCTGCACAGCCTGACCGAAGAACTGACAAAACATACGATAGCTTATAACCGCAAACTGACCGGACGGCAGGTCACCCTGCTGGTGACCGGAACCGACCGTAAAGGAGGCTTTTTATCGGGCTATACCGAAGGCCGTATCGTGGCCCGCTTTGCATCCACCGACAGGTCGCTGATCGGCTCCTTTGCCGAAATAAGGATAACCTCAGCTTCGCCCTATTCCATCGAAGGTGAACTGTTATTGCAACCTGAATTTCCGGTGAAATGAAGCGGAAAATTGCATTTAAGACCCTGGGTTGCAGATTAAATCAGTTCGAGACCGATGCCCTGCTCACTGATTTTTTTAAAGCAGGTTATGAAATTGTCGGCTTCAACACAAAGGCCGACGTGTATCTCATCAACACCTGCACGGTGACCAACCTGGGAGACCGCAAGTCGAGGACAGCCATAAACCAGGCTGTGCGAAACAGGGAAGGATCGGTTGTGGTCGTTACCGGATGCATGGCCACCAGCCTGAAAACATACCTTGAGCACCGCGGGGATATAACCTATGTTGTTGAAAATGCCAATAAAAGCCGGATATTGCAATTGGTTGAAGCTCACTTTAACGGCGAGATCCTTCAACCCAGCGACCTGAAACAGGATCTGTTCAATTTCACCACGGCTGAAAAAAGCTTTCATACCCGCAGTATGATAAAGATTCAGGACGGATGCGATAATTTCTGCAGCTATTGCATTGTCCCTTCCGTCAGGGGCCCTGCTGTCAGCCGGCCGGTGAAAGATATATTACGGCATGTCGGTGAGGTGACGGCACTTGGTTTTAAGGAGGTGGTGCTGACGGGGGTCAATATCAGCCGGTATGAAAGCGGTGGTTACCGGTTTGAGGATCTGATCGGAAAAATCCTGGCCTTGCCGGGGTCATTCAGGGTGAGGATATCCTCTCTTGAACCCGATGACATAGGGGATCGCTTCATGGATCTTTTCAGCCATCCAAGGCTTTGCCCTCACCTGCACCTTTGCCTGCAGAGCGGAAGTGACAAGGTGCTGGAAAAAATGAAAAGAAACAATACGGTGGACGAATATTATGCTATCATCGCGAAATTGCGCAGCAGGCAACCGCTGTTCAATTTCACTACGGATATCATCGTGGGATTTCCCGGGGAGTCTGACCGGGATTTTGAAGAAACCTGCAGGGTGGTTAGGGAAATCGGTTTCAGTCATGTACATACCTTCAAATTCTCGGTCCGCCACGGGACGAAAGCAGAAAAGATGCCGGATCAGGTCCCGGAAATTATTAAAAAACAGCGGAGTGAAATCATAAGAAAACTGGCCGAAGAGAATAAGAGAAAATTTTATTCGCGTTTTATCGGTGAAAAACAGAAAGTGCTGGTCGAAAAGGAACAGATGATGGCAAAGGGCTTCGGTGAACATTATATTCCCGTTGAGTTCAGGCCGGTTCGGGAAGGAACGAACTATTTTGAAGAGGTCCATGTTAAGGAAGTTGTGAAAACAGGGCAGCATTATGTGCTGAGGGGAGAAGCGGGGGAGGGAGGGGATAGTAATCGGTAACCGGTTAGCGGTAATCAGCTAAAAGTGAAAAACTAAAAGTGAAAAACGAAAAGTGAAAAACGAAAAGTGAAAAACTAAAGGTCGATGAATATAGCGGTTTAGAAATTTAGGAATTACCTAAACACCTAAACAGCTAAAAAGCTAAACCCCTCATTGGTGTTTTCTGACAGCCTGAAGCCCACAGCCTGTAGCCTGACAACCTGTATTGACAGCGGGTTGGGATTTTTATAAAGATTTATTTGAATGGCGTGCGGCAAACCATTACTTTTGCCCATCAACTTTTTTGATTTCTCCCGCGGATGAAAAGATTGCTAAACATGATATCGGGAAGGCTTGTTCAGTGGCAGGCCGGTCATCTCAGCCACCGGCAGCTGTTGTATGTGCTTAGTTTTTTTATTGGCGTGCTGAGCGGGCTGGCAGCCATAATCCTCAAGAATGCCGTTCACTATACCCATCTCTTTGTTACCTCTCAATTGCATTTCGAGGGCATTAACTTCTTTTATCTTGCCTATCCGCTGATGGGCATATTGCTGACCGTGCTGTTTGTCAGATTCATCATCAGGGATGAAATGGGGCACGGCATTACCAGGATCCTGTTCTCGATTTCAAAAAACAACGGCAGTATAAAGCCTCACAACAGTTATTCATCCATTATTGCCAGCACGCTCACCGTGGGATTCGGCGGGTCGGTCGGACTGGAGTCCCCCATCGTCATGACGGGGTCGTCCATTGGATCCAACCTGGGCAGGATCTTCGGGATGAATTATAAATCGATTATTATTCTCATCGGCTGCGGTGCTGCCGGTGCCATTGCCGGTATCTTTAAGGCACCCATTGCGGCAGTCATTTTCGGACTTGAAGTGCTGATGCTCGATCTGACCATGTGGTCGATCATTCCCCTGCTGATCGCTTCGGTTACCGGTACAACCCTGTCTTATTTTTTCCTGGGCAAGGGGGTTATCCTGCCCTTTAAGCTTGATATGACCTTCCATCTTCAAAATATTCCCTATTATCTTATTTTAGGCATGCTGGCCGGATTGCTTTCTGCCTATTTTACCAGGGTCACCATATTTGCTGAGTCGCGGTATGTCCGTATCCGGAATCCCTGGATCCGGATGATGGCCGGGGGCTTAGTCCTGGGGATATTGATATTTTTTCTCCCGCCGCTTTACGGAGAAGGCTATGAGGCCCTGAACCATATTCTGAACGGTGAAATTGAACGACTTACCAGCGGAAGTGTGTTTCATGCTTTTCAGGATAAGGCCTGGATTTTATTTCTGTTTCTTGCCCTGATCATCCTGGTTAAGCCTGTGGCCATGTCAGCCACTACCGGTGGCGGCGGAGTTGGAGGTATCTTTGCGCCCACACTGTTTGTCGGGGGTTTCCTGGGATTTCTGATATCCAGGTTGATGAACCAGTTCGAATTCGTCAATATTCCCGAGCGCAATTTTGCGCTGGCAGGGATGGCCGGAATGATGGCAGGCGTTATGCATGCCCCGCTGACCGCCATCTTTCTGATCGCGGAAATAACCGGGGGATACAGCATGATCATCCCCCTCATTATGACCTCAACCATTGCCTATATTACCAGCAAGTATTTTGTCCCGCATTCCATATATACCCACCGGCTTGCCCGACGGGGTGAATTGATAACGCACCACAAGGACAAGGCCGTGCTCACCCTGCTGGAGATGAACAAGGTGATTGAAAGGGATCTTATTCCCGTTAACATTGATGATAACCTCGGAAAACTGGTGAAGGTAATTTCTCATTCAAACCGGAATATCTTTCCGGTCCTAACCGGGGATCAGATGCTGGTGGGGATTGTGCTGCTCGATAACATACGGCATATCATGTTCAATACGGAGATGTACAACACCGTTTTTGTGCGCGATGTCATGCTGCTGCCCCCGGCCCATATTTCTCCAGGCGAGTCGATGGAAAGTGTTATGCAGAAATTCGAAGATAATGAAGCCTGGAACCTGCCCGTTATTGACAA
>CAYMJH010000159.1:0-8609 GCA_964390385.1 uncultured Bacteroidales bacterium
GGCTATATAAAAAGAACCCCGTTGACGGAATTCAGAACCCAGGCGAGGGGAGGGAAAGGTTCCAAAGGAAGTGAGACCCGCGATGAGGATTTTCTGGAATATATGTTTCACGCTACCATGCACAATACCTTGCTGTTCTTCACCGAAAAGGGAAGATGTTTCTGGCTGAAGGTATACGACATCCCGGAAGGTGCAAAATCCTCCAAGGGCAGGGCTATACAAAACCTCCTCAACATCGAGCAGGGCGATAAGGTGAGTGCCTTCATCAATGTTACCAGCCTGGAAGATGAATCCTATATCAACAATAATTATATACTCCTTTGCACCCAGCAGGGCATTATCAAAAAGACTTCCCTCGAGGCTTATTCAAGGCCAAGACAATCGGGTATCAATGCCGTTAATATCAGGGAAGGGGACAGGCTTATCCAGGCCAGGCTTACCAACGGAAATAACGAAATACTGCTGGCGGTAAGGTCAGGCAAGGCCATCCGGTTCAATGAAAAAAAGGTAAGGCCCATGGGAAGAACCGCCTCCGGCGTGAAAGGGATCAAAACAGGAGCCGATAACAGCGACCAGGTGATCGGCATGATTTGCGTGCAGGATCCCGGGACAACCATCCTTGTCGTTTCGGAAAAAGGTTACGGCAAGCGCACCGAACTGGAAGACTATCGCGTAACCAACCGCGGAGGGAAAGGAGTCAAAACCATCAATATCACAGATAAAACGGGTGACCTGATCGCCATAAAGGCTGTTACGGATAAGGATGACCTGATGATCATCAACAAATCGGGACTGACCATCCGGCTTGCCGTATCATCGCTCCGATTGCAGGGAAGGGCAACCCAGGGCGTCAGACTGATCAACTTGCGCCAGGGTGATTCCATAGCCGCTGTCACCAGTGTGGTAAGCTCATCCGAAACAGAACCGGATAAGGATGACGCCTTGCCGGATGAAGAAAATAATCAGGAGGATGTGAATTAAGCCGAACGTCTATTTGGGGAGGCATGATGAATTAAAATGACTTTTTTTTGTACAATGTCATTTTTGAATTTATATTTGGCAACATTTTTGATTTAAAGAGTATAAAACCGGTTTTCCTCCGTCTATATTAAAAAGAGTTTAGCATTTAAACCAATAGAAATGAAAAAATTAAGTATTGCGATTTTGTTTTCCCTGGTTTTCAACCTTGCTGGCAAAGCACAAGCTGATCCAATGGCTTCGCAGACCAACGTGATCAATTATGCCTCGCTTGAAAACAAGCTGAAAAAAAGCAACGACGAAATCCAGGATCCCAAAAAGAATATCAAAGCTAAAACCTGGCTTAACAGGGGAACTTTGATGAATGAAATCTATAATGTCCATATTCAGTATTTGCGCAGAGGCATGTCTCCTGTTGAAGCCAAATTATTCTTCAAGGAACCTAAAGAAGTGAAGCAATACCAGGACGGATCGGATGCCATGGAAGATCACGTATATGAAAGGATCACCCTGACGTATAGAAACGGGACGGTGGACAGCTGGACAGAAACCAGCAAGCTATATGAGAATCCTTTACCGGAGGCCCGAAAGTCGCTTGAAGAAGCCGCCAGGCTTGATACAGATGGCAAGGAAACAAAAGATATAAAGGAACAGCTGGGAATACTCAAACTGGCCTTCGAAACCGAAGCTGTATTTGCTTATAATAAAAAGAACTTTGCACAGGCATACAACAACTTCGCCCAGATCCTCGAAGTGAACAAGCTGCCCCTCATGGAAAAAATTCAGGACACGATCATCATGTACAACGCCGGTCGTGCGGCCTATGAAATGAAAGACTACAAGGAGGCTATCCGCCTGTTCAATGATGTAAAAAATCTCGGTTTCAAAGAATCCTTCATTCATGTATTCCTGAAGAACTGCCATTTCGGATCAGGTGATACCCTGGCCGGCGTGAATGAGCTGAAGGAAGGATTTGAGAAATACCCCAACGACGAGTCTATCCTCATTGAACTGATCAACTATTACCTGGTAGCACAACAGTCAGAAAAAGCACTCGATTTTCTGACGCTTGCCAGGCAGAACGACCCCAAAAATGTGTCCTATATCTTTGCCGAAGGCACCATTCGCGATAAAATGGGCCATTTCGAAGAGGCGAGGAGCACCTATATGCATTGCCTTGAAGTGGATCCTGATTTCTACAATGCAGCGTATAACCTTGGCGTCCTCCATTATAACAAGGCTGTTAAGATGTACGAAGATATGATCAATATTTCCGATAACGATGCCTATGAGAAGGCTAAAGCCGAGGCTGATGAAATGTTCAAGGCTGCCATACCGTTTATGGAAAAGGCCCATGAGATCGAACCAACCAGCAAGGAACCTCTCGAAACCTTAAAAACACTGTATTATCGGCTACAGATGAATGAGAAATACGAGGAAGTAAATAATATGTTAAAATTCATGTAAAAACATTATAAGGGGAGCCTGCGGGTTTCCCTTATCTTTTAAAAATTCTATTTAACATAATATTAATTATAGGACAATTGTGAAAAGCTACGAACGAGCTTACTGGTTGACAAAATTCAAGGTATTACGATGAGAGCTCCGTATATTACTCTTTTGATTTCTTTTCCGATAATTTATGCATAGACTTCAGTATATCGGTAAGAAAATCTTCATACTTGTTGACCATATCCGTGGTAAGCTCATTTGCGGCTATCCAAACCAGATTGTTTTCCTCGTCAAGTTCCTTAATAAAAGTAAGATTTTTCACCGTTTTTTTATGGTCAACGCGCAGGGCAATCTTATTCTTGCTAATGAAACTCAGGGTATTCTTTCCTTGTGTAACTGTAGTTGAGCCGCGAATAGTCTCAAAATGAGTGACAATTTCATTCAACATGGCCTGATATGACTGGGGTAATTGCTGACCAAAGATCCCGGTTGAAAACAGGATCAGACTAAAACCGATGAAAATTTTCAGTTTTTTCATAGATCTGCCGTTTTAATAATACTTAAGCATTGTTATTTCCATCAGCTATACATAACTGAATGACTGATCAATACATTCTCAAGTTGATTTAATTGAACTACGATTCGCTTGTTTTCATTCAAAACAAATTTCATCCTGATGTCATTCCATTCAAATAGAGTCATCTCCATTTTTACACGATCCGGTATGGTATGAAAACTGTTAAGGCAGCCAAATTTTGACTGGATAATCCTCAAAACCCTGCAATCGAATTCATCGAGTCCGTAATAGGTATCTTCGCGATAGGAATCCCGAAGAATCATCTTATACTCTCCGGGGTATTCAAATTGAGCCGAGTGTTTCATGATTCATCCGTTTAGGTCGTACTATGTATGTATTTGTGCATAAATCTGTTATTCATAACGGAACATGCTGAATGAATGGGGTTTCAGGATAAGGTTGAATTCATAAACGGACTGAATGCCTGAAGTTCTCCTGTCAAACCTGGTTTGCCGCATTTCTCCCGCATAGCTTTGTCCGGTCGACAAATCGGTGATTTTTGTATACTGGCCCGTTAATATGATTTTCATTATGGTTGCATGATCGAGGAACGATTCCAGTATAAAAGTCTTATTATCATATAGATACATACTGATATTGGAAGGGCCCTCCATACGAACACCCAAACCGCTGCAAAGCACCTCCCTGATCTTATTCAATACTTCGGCCGGCAAGTTATACAGGTCGGCAAAATTATCCGGTATCGTTAAAACAAACATCTTCCCCTTGGAATAATCGGCCATATGCAGGATCGGCCAGCCATTCACACCTGATATACCGGAAACGATCTCCCAGGTATCATTGGTCAGGTATTGAATCTGTTGCATCAGCACAGGTTTTTCACCCTGCACAAGCCGGTAGTTTCCTACGGTATAATCCTGCACCAGTGCTTTGCGGTCGGTGTACCTCAATTCGGCTATATCGTCCAGTCCCTTATCCTGCAATATTCTCAGCAAACCCGACGTGATGACTACTTGCTTTCCTGCCGTCAGCTGGGCTTTGATCTTCGCAATGAGGCCGGGATCATGCCCTGCCTTCTCAGTCAATAAAATGAGGTTCTCCCCTTCCGGAAATTCAGGTTGTTCATCCATGGGCAGCCCGATCATGCCCAGGTAATTCGGCAGGAAATCCTCCCCTGTTGCATGATAAGGCCTATAGCTTTTTATTCCTATCGGCACACCGGCATAGGCCATAATCTTGTCCGCGCTCTCCAAGGCATAGCCTGCTGCCGTCGCAATCGTCACATTGGCAGCGGGACCGGCAGCATTACGGCGAACCGACTGCATCATCTCATCGAAATTAAAGCTGGTGCCTTGCCCCTGCCAGGGGGAACGGGCTGAGAAATCAACCTGGCGACTGAGCTGACTGAAATTGAATAAGGTTATTTCAGGTGCTTTGGCAAAAGCCGTGATCCATAATTGCTCGGCGTACCGGTCGAGATACTGCATGCCAAACGGATCAACCCAGCCGCCTCCATTGCGTCCCGGGGCAATATTCTCGAAATACCTGAAAATGTTGTAGCCCAGATAAGGCTGCAAATGTTGTTCGCTCAAAACGGCATCGCGGGTCTCGGTGCCGGTATAAATACCGTCAAATATGCGGGGTTCCGTGGCCAGGTTGAAGCCCAGTCCCTGGAAATGCTCATACCAATTGGGATACTTGATAATGATCCTGGCATCAGGATTTACGCTGCGAACCGGATTGACTATCAGGTTCTGTGCAGCTTCGGTCATCAACTCCAGGCGGTATTGTGTCCAGCTTCTGCTTCCCTTATCCCGTATTGCTTCATCAGTTTTGCAGTTGGTAAAAAAGAAATCGTCAAGGATAACCTCGTTGAAATTCATGGCCGTATATTCCGCAATGGCACGGACCTTTTTCCGGTCTTCCGGATCATTGTAACAAAAGGTCCGGAAATGATCCGATTCCTTTACCGTATAAGTAATGCCGCCTGCAACCTCAATACCCCTGTCAATGAAGAACTTCTTTGCCACATCCAGGGTTTTTTGGTCTACCATATGCAAGTCGCGGTGAGTTTCAAGATACACCTTGTCTACCTTCAACTGTTGTGTGACTTCATTCCACCTTGGCAGCAGGTAACCGGCTGTATCGTTCATCTGGCTGACATCAAAGGCTGTGCAATAGATTGATACCCTGAAATTCCGGTAATGCTGCGAAAAACCCGTGAAAAAGATCACGGCGAGCAGGATGCAGAGTGAATATTTTTTCATGATAGATAAAACGTAAATCTAAAATCGTATATTATAAGCGATTGAGATAATCCATAAACTTCTCCGGTGTGTTCAGATCGGGATCTTTTTCGCTGGCCGAGCTGATCCAGGTCCGAAGGACTTTGGCTGGCTTTGACACCAGCTGATACTCCTTTTCTGATTTTATAATCTGTTCATAATCCTCAGGATTAAATACAATTCCGGCTCCGATGGCCAGTTGAAATGCAGCTACGTCCTCCGGATGAATCCCCCAGGTCCCTATGAAGTTTTCACCCTGTTTGATTATGCTTCCGGGATGATAATTAATCCCGGTCACAAACTGTACAGGCATGTTGCAGAGGGCAAAAGCTTCCACCTTCGCCGCGCGTATGCCTGAAAAAACAGTGACACGAACCAGGATGTCAACGCTGTCTCCCTTATAGGGTATTCCTTCAGACAGCATTTCCATATAGGAAATATTGGCTTCCCTGCAAACCCTGGCTGTTCTCATGCTGACAGGATCAAGAAAGACAACTTTTTCACCATCCCAGAGGCGGACACCGCCTAATCCTACCGTGCTGCCGACTTTATACTGGTCGGCCCCCCACCCTTCCTGTTGCTGTTCAGTGGTCGGGTACCATCCGGCTGCAGCCAGTTCCAGTCGTGCCTTTGTTTTGTTATAAACATCAATGGCAACCTTATGGTCAAAATACAATCTGAGCCCCATCCATTCGTTCTCAACGGCGGGACCGTGATGGCCAAGCTTGTTGTACAAATTGCCGGTTTCAGACGAAATGCTGGTCTCCTGCTTGTCTGAATCTTTCCATTTCAGGCTGACATCAGTATAATTCTGTGAACAGACAGTATTTGCGGTTACCAGCACAGAACATAGACATAAAGTAAATCTTTCGATTGCTAATATTAAATACTTGTAAATATTCATGATAAGATAAATAAGAACTACAATATAACTGTGATGCGGGTAATATATATGGCTATTATTTTTTTTGTACTGTGAAAATTACAAAAAACTTCATTGTTTAAAAAGCTTTCCATAAAAACAGTTCAAACCTTTACAATCTTATGGGTGTGATTTATCTTTTGATGTCTGTTGTTTAGATCTCCCAGCCGGTGATAAACAAAAATAGGGTCACCAAAACCTCGGCTACTCATCAAAAACTATAAAAGATATTGTTTTATACCAGATTATATGAAGTAATACTTCAATTTAAATTTTATCCCGGATTTATAATTATTACTTGGACCGGATCAAAGTTATTATTAATTTATTATATTAAAATAAAGTTGTTTAAATATATTTAACTGAATATATAGTTTAATCTTTCATTTCTTTCGAAATGCTTTTGTTTGCATTGAACCGTGGTATTTACTTAATGAGGGTATTCCGGCATAAACAACTTGTTAATACGGGTAAAATCCATATTTTTAAATATCATACCAACATCAGCATATCAATGAACTCAAACGGAGATATACTTTTTACACCTTTTAAGATCGGCCCTCTCACCTTGCGCAACCGAACCATAAGGGCCGCTGCTTTTGAAGGGATGTGCCCGGGAAACAGGCCTTCTGAAAAACTTTTACAATATCACCGTGCTGTAGCTGCCGGCGGCATTGGGATGACCACGGTAGCTTATGCAGCCGTCAACCGGTCTGCCCTGTCTTTTCCGCATCAGCTCCTGCTGAATCAGGAAGCCATTCCGGGACTTCGTGAGCTGACTGACTCCGTGCACCGTGAAGGAGCAGCCTGTTCAATCCAGATTGGTCACTGCGGCAATATGACCAAACGGTCTGTTACGGGATCCCGTCCCATGGCTCCCTCTGCAAGGATCAACCTCTACGGGCCTGCTTTTCCCCGGGCGATGCGCCATGATGATATTAAGGATGTCGTAAAAGCTTTCGGCCATGCGGTTCACCTTGCACGCGAATCGGGCTTTGATGCGGTGGAAGTGCATGCCGGGCACGGATATCTTATCAGTCAGTTTCTTTCCCCCTATACCAACAGGCGCAAAGATGAATACGGGGGCAGCCTGGATAACAGGGCACGGCTTATGCATAGGGTTATGGAAGCAGTGAAAATGGCTGCTGCCTCCGATATGGCCGTCATTGTGAAGATGAACATGAGCGATGGGTTCAGCGGTGGCATGGAAACGGAAGAATGCCTCACAGTGGCCGGCATGCTGGAAAAGGCCGGAGCCGACGCGCTGGTCCTGAGCGGCGGCTTCGTGAGCAAAGCCCCTATGTATGTGATGCGCGGATCCATGCCGATAAAGATCTTTGCCCACCATATAAAAGAACAATGGATGAAGTTTTTTGTCCTGCGCCTTGGAAACTTTCTGGTCAGGGAAGTCCCATTCACCGAAGCCTATTTTCTGGAAGATGCCCTGAAATTCAGGGCACGGGTAAAGCTGCCGCTGATTTATGTCGGAGGGTTGATCGCCCGCGAAAAAATTGAAGAGGTGCTGCATAAAGGATTTGAGATGGTAGCCATTGCACGCGCTCTTTTTAAGGATACTGATTTCATCAACAAGCTGAAAATCCAGGAACGTTTTCATTCCTCCTGCGATATTTGCAATTACTGTATTGCAGTGATGTACACGAACGAAGCTGAGTGCATTCAGAATATTGAAAATCCTGATCCCTCCATCACAGCAATGATGAACTGAATAACACTATACCATACGCGCGGGTAACCGGAGCATCATCAGGCTTAGGATGGCATATCATGGAAACTCTGGCCAAAAGAGGCTATCCTGTTATTGCCGTCAGTATTATTATTGCAATGATTAATTTATTTAACCCGGTTCACGTTGACTGCCGCCAGTCCTTTTTTACCCTGCTCAACCTCAAAGGTCACCTTGTCATTTTCCGTCACGGGTTCACTGAGCGAATTGATATGCACAAAAATACTCTCCCGGGTTTCCAGGTCCCTGATAAATCCGTATCCCCTCGAGTCATTGAAATACGTCACAACGCCCTTCCTTATCTTTTCCTTTTCATCTTTCGTTTCTTTCCTCGGAACGCCAATTTCAATATCTTCCGCATTGATCTTTTCCTTTTTGGCGGGATCAGGAGGTGTTGAAGTTATATTGCCGTTTTCGTCAACATAGGCAATCATATTGTCGAAACCTCCGCCCGGTGCATTGGCTTTTCTGGCTTCCTTTTTCTTGGCTTTGTCGTCCCTTTTTTTAAGTCTCTGCTTTTCTTTTTCCTTTTTGTTCCATGTCTGCTGTGTTTTGGCCATATTGATGCTGGTTTTAGTGACGCATGTAAAAAAAAAACTCCACACCAGGTGGAGCTCAAGGTTAAATCAAAAGGTTATGGTTAATACGATTCCTTTTCAGTTTTAGTTGAGTTTAATCCTTTTCTGCCCT
>CAYMJH010000160.1:0-8590 GCA_964390385.1 uncultured Bacteroidales bacterium
ATATCGTAACCCAGGGACTCCATCATTTTGATAAGGGTATTGTTGACCACTCCAACCAGCACGCGGCTTATGCCAAGATACCGGCATTCATTGATCAGGTTGTCGATATTGGGAAAAGCGCTGCCCATATAATCCTTGCTTTTCCTGAATTCATAGTAAGCCTGCCGGTAAGACTCCTTGGTATTGTTATTCATGAGCTTGGTGGCATTGTCGTAATAATATTCCGCGGCATTTTTCTTGGCTTCGACCATATGACGGTCATAATCAACATACTCGTATTGTATGGTGCGTCCGTTGATCCTCAGCGGAAGCACTTTTTTCACGCTGGTTTGCCTGTTCTTCAGACCCGAATAGATCTGATACAATTCGTCGTATGAACGGGGATTGTTTTCCGTTTTAAGGTATTTAATCCTTTCCAGGTCTCTTTCGTTGGCCAGATTGTATGCCTTGTCGAGCATCAAGGCATCTTCTTCGCTGGAAGGATCTTTAATGAGGTTTTTAATGGATTTTTGGATCAGGGCATCATAGTTTCCGCGCTGCATCAGTTTTTTTGAGGAAGAACAGCCCGTTATCAACAGTAAGCAAAGCGCCGAAAGATAAATGTGTTTCATAAGCGGTTTATTAAATTTCAATTGGCCTGCACGCTGAATCTTGTCTGAACTTTAGAACTTTATTCGGATTCGGATGGAAAAGGTTTCAAAAAAAAACCCTGATCGGCAGGATCAGGGTTTTTTCAGCTTATGATTTTACTGCAAGACAAATACGATGGGGAAGGTGAACTGCACTTTTACCGGCTTTCCACGCTGCTTGCCCGGCACCCATTTGGGTGACGAGGAGACGACGCGCACGGCTTCTTTATCAAGGGCGGGATCAACGCCGCGAACGACCTTAACATCGACAACCTCGCCCCTGGAATTCACTGCAAACTGAACATATACCTTGCCGCTGATTCCGTTTTCCTGTGCAATTTCAGGATAGCGTAGGTTTTGCTGTATCCAGGTTCGGAATGCATTCTGATCACCGCCCTGGAAGGTAGGCATGTCTTCAACGATGATGAAAACTTCTTCCACCACTTCTTCTCCGTCGTCCTTGGCCGTGTAGGCAACAATGTCCATGGCCATGTTATCGTTGGCTGACTGGTCTTCCAGTTCCAACTGGTCGTCAAGCTGAACGTCATTATCAACGATGTTGAGCTCGACCACAACCTGCGTCTGGGGCGGAGGAGTTTGTTCCTGTTGCTGCCGGGTAATGGGTATCTGTTCCTCATCACCTATGTCTTCGGTTGAGATCTGAAGCTCGTTGCCCTTCGAGGACCGGCTGGTCCATTCAAACGCAACAAGTGTCAGGCCTAAAACAACAATCAAACCAATCTCCAGAAAAATCATTCTTTTTCTTTCAAGGTCTGCCTTATGGGATTTCTTCAGCTCCATGGTCCTAGTTTTTAGCGGAACAAAAATACATAATATTCAGATATTAACAAATTTTTTTCGGCCTGCAGGTCCTAAATTTATTTTTAAAAATCACCATACACGGGTAAAAATAAGATTGTATTTTTATGCCGGCAGTTTCAAAAACATTCGTCAAACCATCGGTTAACAATACTCAAACAATACCTTATGAAAAAAGCACTGATTGTATACCGGAGCCGGAAAGGCCAAACCCGCAAATACGGGGAAGAAATCGGCAGGTACCTGCGTGAAAAAGGACTGGAATCTGTTGTGATGGATATCGTGGAATTGAAAGCAGAGCATTTGAAGGATATATCCCATCTGTTGGTGGGATGCTGGACCAGCGGATTGTACCTTATACTTCAGCATCCTGACAGGGTGTGGGTAAACGCTGTGAAGGCTGTGATCTTTCCTGAAAAAGTCAAAACCGGCCTTTTTACCACCTATAAGCTGGCCACCGGCAGCATGTTCAAAGCCATGAAGAAACATGTTCCTGTCCTTCAGGGCAAAACAATCCCCGAATGGAAATCAAAGAACGGATTGTTATCAGGATCAGATAAGGAAGGACTCGACCGGTTTGTTGAAAATTGATGCTGCGCAATGGCATGAGCGATCTTCGGAACATTATGGTCAGGGGGGCCCGGGTCCACAACCTGAAAAACGTCACACTGGAGATACCCCGTAACCGCATTGTTGTTTTTACCGGGGTAAGCGGTTCAGGCAAATCATCACTCGTATTTGACACCTTGTATACCGAAGCCCAGCGGCAGCTGATCGAGACTTTTTCTTCCTTTGCCAGGCGCAGGTTGCCCAAACTCTCACGGCCCGATGTGGATGATATCCGGAACATATCCACCGCCATCGTGATCGATCAGAAAAGAATGGGTCATAATCTCCGCAGTACGGTCGGCACGGCCACGGAAGTCTATACCTATCTTCGCATGCTGTTTTCACGCTGCGGCGAACCTTTTATCGGCCCCTCCTTTCTTTTTTCCTTCAACCATCCTGATGGCATGTGTCCGGTCTGTAAGGGACTCGGAAAAAGGATCACGGTAGATGTCAACTTGTTATTGGACATGAAGAAGTCGCTCAGGGAGGGCGCCGTCACTCATCCCGATTACAGGGTTGGCGGATGGATGTGGCGCGAAATCATGGTTATGAATTTGTTCGATACCGAAATCCCGCTGGACCGTTTTACGGAAGAAAAGCTGAATCTGTTGTTGTACGCCGATCATGTTCCGATCACCAAACCGCATGGTGCCGGTACCTATGCGAAACAATTTGAAGGCATTGTCAGCAAGCTGGAACGCTTGTATATCCACAAGGCTGAGGATGATCTGCCTGCCATAAAAAAGGATGCCTATGCGAAATATTTCGTTTACCATCATTGCGATGCATGCCAGGGAACCAGGCTGAATGAAAAGGCCCGTTCGGTGAAAGTGAACGACCGGTCGATTGATGACCTGGTAACGCTTGAACTGACTGAACTGGATGAATTCCTTTCAGGCATTGACAACGAAATCGCCGGGCCTTTGGTGAGGAAAATGCGGCAGATCCTCGGCCATCTGATCGAGATAGGCGTGGGTTACCTGTCTTTGAGCCGCCCGGTTTCAACCTTATCGGGAGGTGAATCGCAGCGCGTTAAAATGGCCCGTCAGCTCGATTGCGACCTGGTTGACATGATGTATATCCTGGATGAGCCATCCATTGGCCTGCATGCCCGGGACAACGCGAAGCTGATTGATATGCTGATTCGATTGCGTGACAAGGGAAACAGCGTACTGGTGGTCGAGCATGATCCGGATATTATACACGCTGCAGACTGGCTGATCGATATGGGTCCGGGAGCCGGGAAGGCAGGAGGGCAGGTTCTGTTTGAAGGCAGGGTGGAGGATATCGATCCGTTGAAAAGCCTTACCGGCAGATTACTGAAGAGAAGAGAAAAGATCACCTGTCAACGAAGAAAATGGACATCAACCATAGAAATCAAAAACGCATCCGTACATAACCTCAGAAACCTTTCCGTTGCCATACCGAGCGGTATTTTTACCTGTGTTACCGGCGTTGCCGGCTCAGGCAAAAGCAGCCTCATCCATGAGGTTTTTGTAAAACAAAACAAGGATGTTGTTGTGATCGACCAGTCACCGATCGGCAAATCATCACGTTCCATACCCGTAATGTATATCGGTGTTTTTGACCTGATGCGAAAGGAATTGGCTGCAGCAACCGGCGCTGAACCGTCGGTGTTCAGCTTTAATTCAACTGGTGCCTGCGAGAAATGCAAAGGTCACGGTTATCTCAGCATTGAAATGAGTTTCATGGATGATGTAAGGATCCTATGTGACCAATGCAACGGACAAAAATACAAAGAGGAAGTCCTGGCACTGAAATATAAGGACCGCAATATCTATCAAATCCTGAAGATGACGGTGGAAGAAGCCAGGGATTTTTTTGAATCAAGGGAAATCCGTCGACGGATACAGATCCTCTACGAAGTCGGCCTGGATTACCTGGAAATAGGGCAATCGCTCAGCAGCCTGTCAGGCGGCGAGGCACAGCGTCTGAAACTGGCTTCCGAACTGCATAAGAAGGGTCATATCTATGTGATGGATGAGCCGACCACGGGACTTCATATGGCCGATACCGAAAAACTGCTTTCCATAATCCAACAATTGATCGATAACAGAAATACCGTTGTGGTAATAGAACATAATCTCGACGTGATCAGGCATGCGGATTGGATCATCGATATGGGCCCGCTTGGAGGTTCGAAAGGGGGCGAAATAGTGGCTGTCGGAACTCCGGAAGATATTGCACGGTGCGAAAATAGCTATACGGGGATGTATTTGAAGGATGTATTGCAATAAAAAACCGGATCTTCCAAAGCTGATGAGAAATCCGGCTCAATTTTATGTGGAGAATAGGGGAGTCGAACCCCTGACCTATTGCATGCCATGCAATCGCTCTAGCCAACTGAGCTAATTCCCCGATAATTTGTGCGCAAAAATATATAAAATAATCGATAATCAAAAATCCCTTTATTGCGATTTCCTCCTGTTTCACTGACTTTTTGTCAGCACATGGACTTTCTGCCAATTATAAAGTATTATAAAAACTGTTTCCACGGTCCGCTTAAATCTTTATTACTGCATTGCCGATAAAATGAATTAATTTTGGGCCAGTCTAATCCAACTATCGTGAAGGTCAAATCGCATTATATCAGAGATTTGATTGCCAAAGGAGAGAACCAGCATCTGGATTTCAAGTTTGAGATCTCTGATGCCCGGAAGATTGCCCGGACCCTGTCTGCATTTGCCAATACCGGGGGCGGAAAATTGCTGATCGGGGTGAAGGACAACGGGGTCATAACCGGTATACGCACCGATGAGGAGGAATACATGATTGAATCAGCCGCCCACCTGTATTGCAGGCCGAAGGTGAATTACTCCCTGCAGAAGTGGAATGTTGACGGACGATGGGTGCTGGAAGCCACCATCAAAAGAAGCTTGCATAGGCCTCACTATGCGCAGGACGAACAAGGCAAGTGGATTGCCTTTGTAAGGGTCGCGGATCAGAATTTTCAGGCCAACAGGATCCTGTTGAAAGTCTGGAACAATCATAATAAGGCAAGTGGCACCCTGTTAAAATATGGTCACGAAGAAAAGGCCTTGATCGCTTATCTTGAGAAGAATCCGTTCATTACCCTGTCGAAATTCACAAGGATTGCCCATACTACCCGGCACATTGCCGAAACCATAATGGTGAAAATGATTTCCCTGAATGTCATTGACGCTGAAGTGACTGAAAAGGGGGTCCGGTACAAGCTCAGGGCCGATTTTAACCGCATGGAAGATTATTCTTCTTCGTGACGGATTCAACGGCACAGGACATGAAAAATATTTGGCATAATTTATGATATATAAATATATATATATTTAAATGTAAAATTAAACAATAGGTCAGTTTTTGTGTTGATCAGGAAAGTATAATGGAGAACAGCATAAACGGAAAAAGTAAATCGCATCATTATTAATTAAAGGAACATGAAAAAACTATTGCTTATTTGGGTCGGAGGGATTTTTCTCACCCTGCAGGCATGCAGCAGTCAGACTGATAATAGCACGGCCAAGGCGGAAACAGCGACGGTCGGTGAAAGCAAAAATGCCGTACAAGCGGTCAGTGAAACCAATACCTCAACCGATGTTACCGGTATCAGCGCACCGGTATATATTACCAAGGCAGATTTTCTGGAAAAAATCATGGATTATGAGAAAAACACCACGGAATGGGTCTATAAAGGCTCCTTGCCCTGCCTGATTGATTTTTATGCTGACTGGTGTGCCCCTTGCCGGCAAACGGCCCCCATACTCGATGAATTGGCCCGTGAATATTCCGGCAAGATCGTAATATATAAAGTGGACGTTCAAAAGGAAAAAGAACTGGCATCGGTATTCGGTATTCAAAGTATACCGGCTTTTCTGTTCTGTCCGGTAAAGGGAAATCCCAGCATGTCGGCCGGCATAGCCGGATCAAGAGACGAAACCAAAAAGATGTTTATACAGCAGATTGAAAGTCTTTTAATGGAAAAAGCCACAGGGTCAACGCAGCTGTAATCCTTAGGAGCGCTGCATATTCCTGCGCGCGGGGGTCGGTTAGTCCTGTCCCAACTTCTTTTCCATTTTTATCAACAAAGTTTTCGATTTGGCCGGGTTTGGTTTATTTTTACACCGGGGAATTATATTATTTATTCATTGATATTCAATGAATTAATATAACGCCCGGAAACCATTATGTACCTGATCTTCGACACCGAGACTACAGGATTACCGGCCAATTACCGTGCTCCGGTCACGGACCTCAATAATTGGCCCCGGCTGGTGCAGCTTGCCTGGGAATGCCATGATGAGAAAGGTACGCTCCTGGAGGTCCAAAGCTATATCATAAAACCAACGGATTATACCATTCCTTTTGCGGCTGAAAAGATCCATGGGATCTCTACCGAAAGAGCCTTACAGGAGGGAATTGAGCTCAGGTTTGTGCTGCAGGCGTTCAATACATCACTTCGCAGGGCACAACTGGTTATCGGGCACAATATCGATTTTGACCGTAATATTCTTGGCGCGGAATATATCCGCTCAGGGATACCCGATGAGCTGACACCCATGCCTTATTGCTGCACCAAAGAGGAGGCAACGGATTATTGTGCCCTGCCCGGCGGCAAGGGCGGGGCTTATAAATGGCCTGCTTTGTCTGAATTACATCAGAGGCTGTTTTCGGAGGATTTTGAGGAAGCCCATAATGCCGCGGCAGATGTTGCCGCAACTGCACGGTGTTTTCTTGAACTGGTGAGGCTGGATGTCATAAGGCCCAAACTGTCTGATGTGGATCCCGCCTGGCAGGAAAGGTTCAGGCAAAGCAATCCGGGAGTCATCCCACGGATTGAGATTCCCAGGGAATTCCTTTTTAGAGAAAAGGGAAGGGAAGAATCAGAATCAGAAACAGAAACAGAAACAGAAACAGGAACAGAAACAGGAACAGGAACAGAAACAGAAACAGAAACAGGAACAGGAACAGGAACAGGAACAGAAACTACCTTCACCCACCTGCATTTGCACACACAGTATTCGATACTGGACGGTGCGGCTGATATCAGGAAACTCATGGTGAAGGCCGGGAACGACGGCATGAAAGCCATGGCTATTACCGATCACGGCAATATGTTTGGCGTGAAAGAGTTTCATAATGAGGCCATCAGGCATAATATAAAGCCTATATTGGGCTGCGAGGTATATGTAGCCCGGCGTTCGCGGTTTGAAAAATCTGATAAACAGGATGGTGGCGGATTCCATCTAATATTGCTGGCCAGGAACAAAGAGGGATACAGAAATCTTATCAGGCTCGTATCTTATGGCTGGACGGAAGGCTTTTATTATAAACCCAGGATCGATAAGGAATTGCTGAAAAAGTACCATGCCGGGCTGATAGCGCTGACCGCCTGCCTCCATGGTGAATTACCCTGGGTTTTACGGAACGAAGGAATGAACCGGGCCCGTGAAGTTATCAGGGAGTACAGGGAAATATTCGGTGAAGATTATTATTTTGAGCTGCAGCGGCATCAATCCGGCGATCCGGTTATAGACAAAGAGGTTTTTGAAGATCAGACCTATATTAACCGCCAGTTGTTGGAGCTTTCGAAGGAAACCCGAATCAAGGTTGTCGCCACCAATGATGTCCATTTTGTCAACGATGAAGATGCCGAAGCACATGACCGGCTGCTCTGCATCAGCACGGGAAAGGACATTGATGATCCCGACCGGCTGCGGTATACCCACCAGGAATGGATGAAAACACAGGAGGAGATGAAGGCCTTATTTGCCGATATTCCTGAAGCCGTCACCAACACCAATGAGATTGTCAATAAGGTTGAGCTGTATGAGCTGAACAGCGATCCGATCATGCCCGACTTCCAGATCCCGGAAGGTTTTTCAGACAGCGATGAATATTTACGCCATCTGACCTATGAAGGGGTAAAAAGCCGCTATCCCGTATTGGACGAAAAAGTCAGGGAGCGGATTGAATTTGAACTTGAAACGATCGGAAAAATGGGCTTCCCCGGTTATTTTCTCATTGTCTGGGATGTCATCAGGGCAGCCCGTGAAATGGGTGTCGCCGTGGGACCGGGAAGAGGTTCTGCAGCCGGTTCCGTGGTCGCCTATTGTTTGCGCATTACGGATATCGATCCCATCCGGTACGACCTTCTTTTTGAACGGTTCCTGAATCCCGACCGCATTTCCATGCCCGATATCGACATTGATTTTGACGAGGACGGGAGGGAGAAAGTGCTGCAGTATGTGGTGAAGAAATACGGCGAAAAACGTGTTGCACACATAATAACTTTCGGGACCATGGCTCCGAAATTGGCCATACGCGATGTTGCGCGCGTGCAGAAGCTTCCTTTGCCGGAGGCTGACCGGTTGGCCAAAATGGTGCCCGAAGTACCGGGCATTTCTTTCAAGGATGCCTATGAAAGGGTGCCGGCACTGCTGCAGGAGCGTGAGAGTGAAAATGAGTTGATCACCCGTACCTTAAAATATGCAGAAGTGCTCGAGGGTTCGGTAAGGCAGACCGGTGTCCATGCCTGC
>CAYMJH010000161.1:0-8589 GCA_964390385.1 uncultured Bacteroidales bacterium
CGAGATGACTATCCTATTTGTTACAGAGATAGTGCCTTTCCCGGTGCACGGTGGCGAGAGGCTCAGAAATTACGGGCTGCTGAGGCTGTTGTCGGAAATCGCTGACCGGATGATAGCCGTTATAGGGAAAACCCGGAATGAAAGTTATAAAGATTATGCCTTTGGCAACGTGGAATTTCATGAGTTTGACTTTAATTCCCTGCAATCAAAAAACAGATACGTAAATTATCTGAGTATTTTCAGGAAGAACGCAAGATTGCTGGAATTGCTGGACAAAATAATAACGGAGAACAGGATTGATGCTGTTTTAATCGATTATTTGTTTTACGGCCAGTATATTCAATACTTCAGATCTAGGGGGATCCCGGTCATTTACGACACCCACAATGTGCAGTCGCATTATGCCCTGCAAATGCCATCAGAGACCTTAAGGAATAAAATATCGGGGCTCATTGAGTACCTGGCCTACTATATTCATGAACAGGTTTACTTCAGGAAGGCAGATGCCATTATTGCGGTGTCTGAACATGACAGCCGGTATTATAAACGATACATTCCCGGGAACAAAGTATTTGTCATCCCTAACTTTCTGATTGAAAAGGATTATATCCTCACTGAACTACAAAAGGGTGAATACGTCATCATGACCGGGCAATTTGGAGCGCTCCAGAACATCACGGGTCTGCGATGGTTCCTTGAGAACATTTGGTCAGATGAAAGTTTTCGAACCAAACAGCTGTTCGTTGCAGGGCTGGGATCCGATACCGTGCTGCAGCAAATAAAGGCGGCCGGTGCTTTCACCAATATAAAGGCGATGGGAAGCGTGGATGACCTGAAACCCCTCATAGCAGCGGCAAAAGTATCCATCGTGCCCCTGCTTCAGGGGAGCGGTACACGGCTGAAATGCATCGAATCGATGGCACTGGGAACACAATTGCTGTCTACCACCAAGGGTGCCGAAGGCATAGTGCACGAAGGGACGATTGAAATTGCCGATACGCCGGAGACCTTCATCCGGGTTTTGAATGAAATCCTGGACGGTAAGATTGATCACACCGAAAAGGCCTATGAAATATTCCTCCGGCATTATTCACTTCAATCGAATCTGAAAATCATGAAGGATATCATTAACGGAATATGCCATTCATCATACTTGCAGTCTCAGGCTACGGAAACCGGGCAATAGCCATGCAGTAAAAAAATGAACCGGTTTCTTACATGGGAATGAAATAATTGCGTACCATCAAAACACCCATCAATGGGAAAAAAAATACTCATCATTCAAAGGTTCTTTTACAATTTCAGGGAAGGCTTTTTTGATTATCTTGCTGAACGCGGGACAAACTTCAGATTGATCAATTCAACCCGCTCCCTGGGAAGGGTTACCGTTCATGCTGAGGCTAAAAGCAAGCCCTATTATAAGCCTGTCCCCATGTTTACCTGTGGACTCGACTATGTGATCTTCCCCTTTCTGTTTTTTCACATCCTGCTGATGAACCCTGTATCGATCATTACCGAAGGAGGTCAGAATACCGTCAATAACCTGCAGGTGCTGCTCTATCACTTGATTACAGGGAAAAAATACATCGTCTGGGATCTCGGCAAGGGATACCAGGAGTTTCCCGGGAGCCTGGCCAGGAAAATCTACATGTTTTTCTATAAGATCACCCTTAGGCAGGCGGCCTTTATCTATACTTATAATTCATCGGGCAAAGAATACTTGAAATCACTGGGACTGGACAGCGACAAGATACTGGTGCTGAACAATACAGTTGACACGAGAAAAATAAAACGGATCAGGGAAAATTTATCCGCAGTGGTCCCGGCTGAACTGACCGATGCTGACAGCAAAGGCTACATCTTTCTGATTTTTGTGGGAGCGCTTTTGCCTTCCAAGCATATTGAAGATCTGAAAGAACTGATGGCCCTGCTGGGAGATCAGTATTTCCTCATCCTGGTCGGAGACGGCGAAAAAAGCTACCGGGAAGCATTATTCAGGTTGTTTGAACATACCAACTGCAAATTTGTCGGATATAAAGAAATAGATGAAATTGCCCCCTATTACCGTCTTGCCTCTTTTGCGGTATTGCCGGGTCTGGGAGGTCTTTCGATCAACCAGGCCATGGCTTTCGGGCTGCCGGTGATCAGCAGGATCGCTGACGGCGCAGAAAAGGACCTGATCGCTGAAAATGAAACCGGGTATATCTATTCATCGCTGCAGGAGGCTGCGGAATTTATCAGGGGCAGGAATAAAGAAGAATGGAAGGCCATGGGAAGAATGTCAGAAGACCTTCTCTACGCTGAACACAGCCTGGAATCAATGACGGAAAAATTCCTGTCACGGGTTCATGCGGGGCATGCCTTGAAATATAAACCCTAAACAATAGGTTTTCAGGAACATTACAAATGAAAAAATGAGATTCAAGGCCTATATCTATCCTTTCACTTCAAGAAACGGGGGCATGGTCAACCCCTATATCCGTCATGTTGTCGATGCCCTGAAAGAAAGAATTGATTTCGTAAACGGGGATGCACCTTCCCGTTCCGGGCTGTTCGATATACTCAGGTACCTCCGTGAAATGGATCTCTTTTTCCTGAACTGGCCTGAAGAAATCCTGGAAAAGAAAGGGGGCATCCTGCAAGCCGTTTTTTTTGTAGCCCTGATCCGCCTGCTGAAATTGAAAAAGGTTAAAATCTGTTGGACCTTCCATAATAAAGAATCTCATAACAAGAACAAAGCCAGGCTTAAGCATTATATCCGGAATTTTACCGCCATCCATGCCGATTATATCATAACGCATGCCAGTGAAGGCATTGATGAACTCCGGAGATTCCCCGGGCCTGTTAAAGCCCGCATCCGGTTTTTTCACCACCCCGTCCTTCCCCCTGTTTCACTGAAAAATCCGGATAAGACACGGTGGGACCTGTTGATCTGGGGTATGGTAATCCCCTATAAAGGCATCGACCTTTTTCTTGATTTTCTCAGCAAAGAAAAAATTAGCCATCTGAAGGTGCTGGTTGCAGGCAAGATTGCCGGTGACGCTGCCTACCGGGAAAAGATGCTTTCCTACCGCAGCCCCCAGGTTGAGATCACCGATGAATTCGCAGCTGCCGGGCAGCTTGAAGGCTACATAGCCGGAAGCAAAGCGGTATTGTTCACCTACCTGGGATACAGCGTTCTGAGCAGCGGGGCACTGATGGACACACTACGGTATGCACCTTTGATCATCGGGCCTGATTCCGGGGCTTTCAAAGACCTGGGCAACGAAGGTCTGATCGTGACCTACCGCGATTTTTCCCACCTCATGTCCCTTTTAAAGGATCCGGGACCCTTGCCCGATAAAGCAAAAATAATCCGTTTTGCCGCCGAGAATTCCTGGGAAAATTTTGGCAATTCGGTTTATAATTTTATATTGTCCGAATAATTTCTTACTTTTCGCCATTATTTCATTCTCCGGTCCGTTCCGGACCAGGAGAAAATAGCAGTAACAAATCCTAAGTCATTGCGTATCAGAATTTAGGATTGTTTTGTAAAACAGAGACTTGTTTTAAAGTTATATTTTTCTATAAACCCTAGAGAACCGATTTCGCAGCATGAGAAGATTTTTTTCAGCCATACAGCCCAACCTATGCCGTTTTTTAATTGTTTTAACCCTGTTGGTTTGCATACCGTTATACGTTGAATCTCAAAGTGTTAATATTGTATTTTCCGAAAATTTTGATCAAACTTCCTCGCTGCAGCCCTGGTCACCCTATTTTTCCTCCGGCTGGTTCAGGGAGAATCCCTATAACATTTTGCAGGCGGAAAGCGGAAAGGGGCAGGTATTGAAGGTTAATTTTTTCGCCGGAAGCATTGGTTCCGAATCGGGTATCGGAAATTACCGGATACCCCTGGATTCTTCCTACAAGGAATTGTACTTCAGCTGGGAGTATTTTATCCCTTCTTTTTTTAACTATGGCTTTGATGACGGCAATGGAGGGGGTAAGTTCTTTGGCGGATTGGCAGGGGGGAGCATGATGCCTATTCCGAACGACCATACCTCCTATATGGATGGCTGGGCGTCCATGCTGTTGTTCCATAACGGCACCTATGCAACCTACAATTATTTCAAAGGAACCACTTACACCTCCGACGGATGGCCTGCAGGACATCAGATCACGAGTCTGGTTAAAGGCCAGTGGCGCCGGGTAACCATCAGGCTCAAGATCAATGACGGAGATCTGGCCAACGGGATTTTTGAAGTGTTCGACAATGATGTGCTGGCCTTTCAGCAAACCAATGTCAAGGTTGTCAACGGCTACCATCCCGAATATCTTATCGAGCATTTATACCTGACCTCATTTTTCGGCGGCTCAGGGCCCAGCTATGCCAGTCCGATTGATCAGTATATGGAATTCGACAACCTGGTTGCCTTTTATTATCCGCCGGGATCCGCAGGGTACAGGTCAGGACCCAGTGAAAAGGGCAGAACACTGGAAGTTCCTGCAGCCTCATCTTATCACCCTGATCCTCCCAACAAATTCACCCCTGCCGAATACACTGATGCATCGGGCACCGTCGTAAGCCATTGCGCTTTCCATCAGCCTGTTGACCATCCCAGTTACTTTGAGACTTCCACCATCAAGGTCAGCGGAGCTTCCTATCTGAGGATCAATGTACTGCAGTTCGATTACGATTCGACCATTTCACCGCCGGGATCCCAGCAGATCCTGAAAATATACAGGGGGACGGGTACGGGCAGGACTCTGGTGAGGACCTACCAGAAAAATGTCTATACAGCCCCCGGCATGATCGAGATAAGCGGGAATTCCGCCACCCTTGAATGGCAGGCAGGCCAGGGAGCGCATGGCGGCTTCCGCCTCAGCTATACTTCCGATGGCACGGGATCAGGGAAGAACTGCGGATGCGGTAATTACCTTGCCAGGCAGGCGGGCACCATTAAAGTCCCTGCAGCCCCTTCGTCGCTGGTTTCGACAAGCCTTGGCATGAATTCCGCCTCGTTCAGCTGGTCGGACAATTCAGATAATGAATCCCTGTTTGAGATCGAACGCCGCGGACCTGATAACAAAGTTCAGATCCTCCAATCGGCTGCCAATACCACCGCCTTTACCGATACGGAACTTCAGCAGGGTTCCGTATACGCATACAGGATCAGGGCCTATAATGCCGTGAGCGGGTACTCTGCCTATTCCAATGCATTGGAAATCACAACCATGGCTCCGGTGCCTGCTGCGCCTACATCCTTTACGCTTACACTCAGCAACGGCTCTGCATCATTGCAGTGGACCGATAATTCAACGAATGAGAGCTGGTTTGAGATTGAACGCAGGGGTCCCAATGACAACAGCCTGGTACAGACATTCCAGTCCCCTGCCAATGTTACCAGCTATACCGATACAGGAATACAGCCTGAATCGGTCTATGCATACCGGATAAGGGCTTATAATAAAGTCAGCGGGTATTCATCCTATACCATTTCCATTCAGATCAAAACGCTTCCTCCCGGGCCCAATGCACCATCTTCACTCGCCCTCATAAGTGTCAGCGATAATGCCGCTTCCCTGCAATGGACAGATAACTCTGCCAATGAAAGCGGTTTTGAAATGGAGCGCAGGGGTCCCGATGACAACAACCTGGTGCAGTCGTTCCAGCTGCCGGCAAATACAACCGCCTTCACGGACAGCAGATTACTTCCGGGCTCAGTCTACACCTACCGGCTCAGAGCCTATGATCAGGCAAACGGTTATTCATCCTATTCCAATCCGGTTGAAGTGTCAATCCCCATGCCGGCACCCGCAGCCCCGTCATCCCTGGTTTTGGAAAATCTCAGCAGCCTTGCCGTTTCATTCCGGTGGACTGACAATTCGAAGGATGAATCGCGGTTTGAGATAGAGCGCAGGGGTCCCAACGACAGCAGCCTGGTGCAGATACTGATTTCGGGTGCCAATACCACCGTTTTCACGGATTCCGGCGTGGTGATGAATGCATATTACACTTACAGGGTGAGAGCCTGCAATACCCAGGGCGGATATTCCTTGTTTTCAAATACATTGGACATCACGACGCCGATGGGTTTTCCTCCCAAGGCTCCTTCTTTGTTGCAAAGCAAGGAATTCACGCATGAAAGCATCACCATTCGCTGGAATGACAATTCCAACGATGAGGACGGATTTGAAATCACCCGGTCTTTGGTCACCGATGAATTAAACAGGGCATTTATCAGGGTGAGCCGCGATGATACCCTGTATACGGATAAGGGGCTTGAACCCGGCAAAACCTATGTATATACGGTAAAAGCCATCAATAATGCCGGTTCTTCCGCCAACAGCAACAGGAAGGTGGCCTCCACCCTGTCCATCGCCGAGACCAAACGTGTAAAAGACGGACTGATTGCCTATTATAATTTCAACTATAATCCGGACTATATCGTTTATGATTTGTCAGGCTTCGGAGAGCCCCTGGATCTTAAGATCCAGCAGCCCTCATCCGTTCGCTGGGGTAGCCATAATACCCTCGAGGTCTTATCGGCAGGAATGATCACTTCAACGGTATCGGCCGGTAAAATTACCTCCGCCCTGAAGAAGACAAAAGCAATAACGCTGGAATGCTGGATCAGGCCCGATGAACCGGCCATTTCCAATACCTCCAGGCTTATTTCGCTGGCTTCTGACAATGATGATATTGGCTTTGTTCTCGACCAGCGTTTTACGAACCTCGGAAACGAAAAATCGATGAATTACTGTGTCAGGTTAAAGACCCGATCCACCAATTCATCAGGATACCCTGAAATCGTCCTGCCTGATAATATTCAGTATTCAGGCCTGCAGCATATCGTCTATGTGCATGACAGCGCCGGCAATGAAACCTTGTATTTTAACGGAGAAAAGGTTGCCGGAGGGTATCGGCCCGGTGATTTCAGCACCTGGTCAGACAACTGTTTCCTGAGGATCGGAAATGAAAAGGATCAGAACCTGGGTTGGACCGGTGCATTCTATTCGGTGGCTTTGTTCAATAAAGCATTGTCATTCAGTAACATAGCTCATAATTATGCATTGGGGCCCTGTGACAGCATTCAAATGAACGGCGTTGATTTTCAGGTTAAAGTATTTCCTAATCCGCTTCACGGCGAAGCTACTATTGAGATTATTCCGGAAAACCAGCAGGATATTTTGCCCCGGACCCTTATTAAAGTTGTCGATGTCTATGGCAGGATCTTGCACGAAGAGGTGATCTTCAATCCGCAAAACAAGATAACGTTAAACCTGGACAGGATGAATGTTAACAAAGGCCTATGCTTCCTGCAGGTCATTTCAGGCAGCAAGCATAAAACCAGTAAATTGATAATTCAATAATCCCGAACGGGCCGGTCGAAAGTTAAAAACTCTGTCTGTCAATTTTTTATAACATGTATTTTTCATGTTCAGCCTGGTTAAGAAACTGAGGGATTTTATTCTCGTAAGAACGGTTTGGCGAAGGCATAAAATCGGCAGGGGATTTCATGCCGGCGCGCGCGTAAGGCTTTGGGGCAAGCACAGCCTGGTCATAGGCGACAATTTTTACATTGGCAGGGATTCACAGATAGAATGTGACGCGGTCATCGGAAATGATGTAATACTGGCGAACAAAGTAGCCCTGGTGGGAAGATATGATCATCATTATCAGCAGATTGGAGTGCCGATCAGAAAGGCTTCCCAGATCAGGGACCCTGATTACAACTGGAAAGGTCTGAACATGAAAGTGGTGATCGGGGACGATGTCTGGATTGGCTATGGGGCGATCATCCTTTGCGGGGTGATCATTGGGAACGGAAGCATTATTGCCGCCGGCTCAATTGTTACAAGAGATGTTGAACCTTTTAGCATTTATGCAGGAGCTCCGGCCAAAAAAATAGCTGACCGATTTGACTCTGCAGAAGATAAAAACAAACATATCGATATTTACAACACCCGTAAATATTAATAATACAAGAGGTAAACTCACAAACCTGACTGGCGGTCATTTTCAACGGAATTCTCTTGCAGCGCAACATGCCGGATAACAAATACTATCGGATTTGTTGATCGTTAGGATTAAAAAGAATCTGATCATTCAGACATTCAGATCCTTATAATTAATTATTTTACTGCCGGCAATAAGATTCCTGATACGGTCATCCAAAAAAAAGCTTGATTCCGGATCATTAAAACTTACCGGATGTAGTATAATCTCAAAAACTTTCCCTTTCAGTTTTAACAAATGAATGAGTCTATCAAATGGAACATTGAAATCAGATCTTTCATTGATATGGGGTTCAAAATACCCGTCGGTTGTTCCAATACGGACGCGCAGGTAGGCCTGATGCACTTCCCTGTAAAACGCCTGCAAAAATGAATGCTGATGCAGCAAAATTCTTTGTGACCTAATATGCCTGATTCTGTACTTCCTGGCTGCACGGATCATAGGCTTCAGGATAGACAGGTATAAATGGAGATGATGGTGATGATCCAGGTGTGTTACCTTGATCTTATGATCGAGAACCTTCTCAATCTGCAGGCAGTACTCTTTATAAATCTCTGTTTCGTTGACTAAAAAACGGCTGGCTTTTTTCT
>CAYMJH010000162.1:0-8584 GCA_964390385.1 uncultured Bacteroidales bacterium
TTGTCCCTTGTCCCTATATTCACCGGGGGTATGTCCACGGCTTCAACCCCCCGTTCTTCAGAAATACAAATCCTATCTTCAGGTTCACAAATGAACTTTTAAATATATCCCGCTGCATCAATATTCCGGCCCCGATGTTAAGCCCGAACTTATCGCTGAAACCTTTAAAGAATCCGATCCCCGGATTGAAAAACAGGATGGGGTTTTGATTGGATTCATTGTACCTGAATATCACACCGCAGTCGCTGTAAACATAAGGACTGAATCCCGATTTAAAGAAATTATACCGGAAATCGAGGTACAACGGTGTGGTAAGGCCGCTGTGATAGTTGATCAATCCAAGGCCCAGGCCGGCAAAGAGTCTCCGGTTCACGGCGTAGCCATTCACGGTGGTAAGGCCATAATAGTAATGGGAGTAAGGTACGTCAACCTTAGCCAGCCCGTAGGCACCGTTCAATTCAGTGCTGTTGAAAAAGCCGGATGTATTCTCATGCCGGATGGAATCCAACAACCTGGCCATGGCCGATGAATCACTGTGCAGCCTGTGATCCTGGATGCCAAGCATAGCCTGCTGTCCGGTAATCAGTGAATCGCGCAGCAGGAGTTGGTCCCTCAGAGCATCCGATTGTATACGAAGGCTCTCCCTTTCATTTTTCAGTCTTTCGTTTTCGGTCCTGAGCTGTTCTGCAGTTCCCGATAAAACAGTGAATTCCGATTTACACTCCTTTTCCCGCGCGGCATAATCAGCATTTTTCCGCATCAGGCTGCGATTCCTGTTTTTTTGTTCCGCCAGGTCCCTGTTGAGCTGATCATGGTCTGCCGTCATGGCATTGTAAAGCGCTGAAGTTTGTGCAAGCTTATTGTCCATTGCCTCCTTTTCCCGCAAGAACACGGTTGCGGTATCCGCGAGTCGTTCCTGCAGTAACCTGACTTCCCCCTTCTTTTTCGCAAACAGTATTCCAAGGATAACGATCGCCCCGGCGAGTCCTATGCCTCCCAGCCAGATCAGCGGTATTAACCACTTTTTCCTTTTCTGATTCTCATTATTTTCTCTTTGATCCATAGTCAGCTTATTTTTTATGATTGATATTATATTTCAGGTCCGTTTCATTTCAGTCGGATGACAACTTCAAAATCGCCCTGTTTCACTCCGATTTTCACTTCTTCCCCTGCAACGACAGCGGCACCAGGGAACCGTATTGGTAAACCGGGAAGATGGCTTCCTTCAGTTTGTCTTCCCCGCATTGAATGCTTACAGAGGCCTGGTCAGGTATACGGTATAACAAATACCGGTGTGATTTTTCAGGGTCCAGCACCAGGTCATCAAGACTTTTTGTTTTGTTCAGGTCGCGGATTTCGGCAAAGAATGGCTTGCCGTCAGTTTCCTCTGAATAGATAAATCCTTTGGTTTCCGAGAACCTGAACAATATGATCCGGGAAATCTCCTTATGGCTTTCGGGAATAAAATGAAAGGTCTGCCAACAGGTTGATTCAGACTTTAAGCCGGTGAACAGGGAAACATATTCCGCTTCAATGGTGTTCAGCTCGTCCACGGCCCTTCCGAGCGACTCCCCGTCGGGCATAAAATCGTACTGTCCCGAAATCAGTTTAAACCTTCTCTTGCGGATCTTGATGATAAAATTGGCTGCCTCTTCGGCTTTCTGTTCGGCTGTTTTCATCACCGGCTCCGCTTTCACCCGGGCTGCAGGAAATCTGACATGAACTGAATCCGGCAAGGCCTCGCTGATCAATATGCCCTTGTCCGCTTCAAAATTCCGCTTCACCGAAAGATCTGCAAAGCTCAGCGGATCGGACGCCATGCCCAGGGTTTTATCCAATACCCGCCGCGGAACAAAACTGCCCGGCAACAGGATCAGGCTGTCAAGGCTTAATTCCTGCAACATTTCAACCAGGCTGTTGTTTCCGGCACCGGCCACATTGTAAAGAAAATCGGGATCTGCTTCGATGAATGGCGATATCTTTACATCCGTAAAGGTCCATTTCTCATAGGGCTTCGTCTTTGCGCCCTGAATGCCAAGGTATTTCTCTGCGTACGCACAGTAGGGACCGGGAATGAAAGACTCCTGCCGGGCTGTAACCGTAATGGCGAATCCCGACAGCGGCAGCGCATACAGGCTTACACTGTTACCAAGGGTACTGACATCATTAACGTTGGTTATCTCTATTCTTGCCTGCGGGTAGCAGGCAGAAAGCAGCATGATGCTCAGCAACAGGTACGGCTTTTTCATGGATTAAACGATTTCAGTGTTTAAGAATGCATTTCCAATGTTGTCGGTAATATCTGAAGCTATGAGCGCCTGCCGGCTGGTTTTCTGAGCGGCTAAATCACCGGCAAGGCCGTGCAGGTATACACCTGCAACAGCCGCATCGGCCGGTTCATATCCCTGGGCCAGCAGCGACAGTATCATCCCGGTGAGGACGTCCCCGCTTCCGCCGGTTGCCATGCCGGGATTACCGGTGCTGTTGAAATAGCACCGGCCATCAGGCAATGCAATGGTGGTATAGGCTCCCTTAAAGACTAAAACGATATTATGTTGCCGGGCGAAGGCGGTTTGCTTTGTCAACCGGTCATACCCATTCCTGTAGGGTCCCGACAGCCTTTCAAACTCTCTGGGATGGGGAGTCAGGATGCTGTTCAGGGGGAGCTGTCCGATCAGATCCCTGCGGGCTGCCAGCAGGTTAAGGGCATCGGCATCCACAACCATGGGACCCAGACATTTCTGCAGCAGGTCCCTGAATGCTTTGAGGACAACCGCGCGGGTGCCGATGCCCGGACCCACGCCAACGGCCTTATACGGGATAAGGTCGGGAACCCTTGAAAAGTACTCTTCAGCAGGGTCGGGATTGACAATAACTTCCGGAACCGAAGATTGTATGATCTCACAGCCTTTGGCCGGCGTATGGACAGTGACCAGTCCTGCACCCGTTCTCAGGCAGGCCTTTGATGCCAGCAGGGCAGCCCCCATCATCCCGTAAGAACCCGCTATCAAAAGTGCATGGCCATAGGTGCCCTTGTGTGAGAATTTGCTTCGGGGTTTTAGGATGCGGGCAATATCATTTCTTTCAATATAATAATAGGGAGTATCCTTTTCCTCCATGCTTTGCTTGTGAAGACCGATGTCAAGCACGGTCCATTCACCTGTGAAAATCTCATTCTCAGGAAAAAAGAAAGCCAGTTTCGGGAACTGGAAAGTGAGGGTATGATCCGCGGTAATGGTATTATCGGCCGTATTGCCTGCATTGTCCTCCCCCATCAGTCCGCTGGGAATGTCGATGGCAATAACCCTGCAACCCGATGCATTGACATGTTGCACCAGTTCGGCTGCCAGTCCGCTCAGCGGGCGCGACAGCCCCGAGCCAAACAGTGCGTCGACGACGATATCGGCCGGCTGCAGGGCCGGGAAATGGCTTGCAGCTTCAATGACGGTTACGGGAACCAGGTGCTGATCGAGCAGCCGCTGGCGATTGACCGCAGCATCCGGGGAAAGGCCGGAGGAGAAAGAGGCCTGGTAAAGCCTGATGGCGGTATATCCTTTATCGGCAAGCATCCTGGCAACAGCCCAGCCGTCGCCTCCGTTATTGCCGGGCCCTGCCAGTATCACCAGGCTGGCATGACGGTCGAAATGTGCGACCATCCAACGGGTACAGGCCGAGGCAGCCCTTTCCATGAGGTCTATGGGAGCCACAGGCTCATGCCGGATGGTAGCGGCATCGATATCCCTGATCTGGCTTGTCGTAAAGACTTTCATAAACGGGCTTTTTACAAAAATAGCAGTATTTCACATTATTTTATCCATTAATCCTGTAACAAAATCAACAGGCTGTATGTGGGTGAAAGGTGATCCAGGAGCCCGAAAAACCGGAAAACAGAAAAGGGATAATGCTTTTCAGATGCCGTCGGCCGTCCACCCGGCCGGATGTTTAGGCATAAAACTCTCCCGCGAACAATGCAACGATCCTGTCTGCCGTGTGGCCGTCCCATAATTCAGGAATATTGGGAGTGGCTCCGTTGGCTAAAGTATTCCTGAACTCCTGCCGGATGCGTTCCACATTGTTCCCAACCAGGACTGACGCGCCACCGTGTTCGCGAAGCGTCACAGGTCTTTCCGTGTTCCAGCGAAGCGTCAGGCACGGGGTGCCAAGCACGCAGCATTCTTCCTGCAAACCCCCGCTGTCGGTAAGCATGATCCTGGCATCCATATTAAGGCGGAGCATATCGTGATAACCCAGGGGGTGAAGCAATACCAGGTTTTTCACCGACTGTGCTTTCTCCCACAGATTGAACGTTTTTATCTGTTTTATGGCACGCGGATGGATGGGCCATATCAGGGGCATCTTGCCGGCCACTTCATCAATCAGAAAATTCATCAGCGGTTCAAGGATTTCCCTGTGATCGACATTCGAAGGACGGTGCATGGTCATCAGGGCGTATGGTGCCTCCACGGAGCCCTGGGATCCGGGATTTATTTCGTTTTTAATGCTGTTTTGCTGAACAATATCCTTTATGCTGATCGCGGCTGCCCTTTCACGGTTGGCCTCCAGGGTGTCGATCATAATGTTTCCCACGAACCGTATCTTATCTTCCGGCACTCCTTCTTTACGGAGATTGTCCCCCGAGATCCTGTCGGGTGTCAGCAAAAGGTCTGAAAGCCTGTCGGTCACAAGACGGTTGATCTCTTCGGGCATGGTCATGTCCCCTGACCTGAGCCCGGCCTCCACATGACAGCACCTGATGTTCTCCTTCTTGGCGGTTACAGAACAGGCAAGCGTGGCATTGACATCGCCCAGCACCACAATCCAGTCGGGCTTGTGTTCACGCAGCACTTTCTCAAAGGCAATCATGGTGAGTCCTACCTGTTCGGCATGAGAACCCGATCCGATCTCAAGGTTTATATCGGGTTGCGGAATATTGAGATCCCTGAAAAAAGATTCGGAAAGTCTTACGTCGTAATGTTGCCCGGTGTGCACAAGGATATGCTCCAGCGGCTTTTTCGTGTTTTCACTATTGTATTTGCGAATGGATGCCACAAGCGGTGCAATTTTCATAAAGTTCGGGCGCGCGCCCACCACAGATAAAATTTTCATTATTACAGATTAAATTTTTATCCTATACGAAAATATTGGAAGATCGGATGCAAAAATATTCATTTTATTGAAGTTGTCTCCGCAAATTCCTGCATTCCCTACTATCGTCTAACTTCTAACTTCCAACTACTGCATTCAATCAATTTTTTAGTTCAAAAAGATTTTTAAATTTGTCAACGCTGTAACTAAAACCTATTCATATGTTCAAAGGACATCCCAAGGGATTATTCGTAGCCTCGCTGGCCAATATGGGCGAGCGGTTTGGCTTCTATACCATGATTGCCATCTTTACCCTGTTCATACAGGCTAAATATGGTTTTGATGCGGCAAAGACCAGTCATATCTACTCATACTTTCTGGTAGCCGTTTATTTTCTGCCATTGCTTGGCGGCATCATAGCCGACCGGTGGCTGGGCTATGGACGTACCGTAACCGTAGGCATTGTCATTATGTTTATCGGTTATCTCCTGCTGGCTTTCCCGTCGAAGTACGGAACAGGATTGAATTCAATCTTCGTCGCGCTGGGTGTTATCTCGCTGGGAACGGGCCTTTTCAAAGGCAATCTTCAGGCGCTGGTGGGAAATCTTTATGATGACCCGAAATACAGTGCAAAAAGAGACAGCGCTTTCAATATATTTTACATGTGCATCAATATCGGCGCCATGTTTGCGCCGACTGCCGCCGAAGCCGTCAATAATTTCATTCTGAAGGCCAGTAACTTTACCTATGACGGCAGGATCCCGGCCATGGCCCATAAATTCATAAACGGCACGCTGGCAACACCCGGGGAATACCTGACCATCGCGCAGCTGCAGGATCCCACCGTGACCCTTGCCACCCTGCCTGCCTTCTCCGAGCATTATCTCAACCAGTTGTCCCAGTCGTACCATTACGGATTTGGCGTCGCCTGCATCAGCCTCATCATTTCCATGGCCATATTCCTCGGTTTCAGGAAGCATTACAGGCAGGCCGATGTCACGGAATCCAAAAAGATCAGGAATAACGATGCAACAGTTGCCATTGAGCTCACCCCTGCCCAGTTCAAGGAAAGGATCATCGCCCTGCTGCTTGTATTTGGCGTTGTCATCTTCTTCTGGATGGCTTTCCATCAGAATGCTGCTTCCATGACTTATTTTGCCAGGGATTACACTGAGACCAGTGTCGGAAAATTCACCAATGTATTCTTTGACCTGTTTACCCTGCTGCCCATTTTCCTTGCCGGGCTGGGACTGGTCTTTGCCTTCAGGAAAAAGGAATCTTCGACTTTCCGGATGATTGGGGGCATTGCTTTTGTTGTTTTTGCCGCCATTGCCGTATACCGCTTCCGGGGCTTCAGTGAATCCAATCCCTTCACGCCCCAGATGTTCCAGCACTTCAATCCGTTCTTTATCGTAGTGCTGACCCCCCTGGTCATAGCCTTCTTCGGATGGCTCAACAAGCGGGGCAAGGAACCTTCCGCACCGAAGAAAATAGGTATCGGCATGATCATAACCGGCCTGGCTTTTGTATTGCTCATGCTGGCTTCGTTTGGTCTGCCCAGTCCCAAATCTCTCGGAGGCCTCGGGGCCCCCGATCCTTCGCGGGTGTCGACCTACTGGCTGATAACCACATACCTCATCCTTACCTGTGCAGAGTTATTTCTGAGTCCTATGGGCATATCCTTTGTTTCCAAGGTGGCCCCCCCGAAACTGAAGGGATTGATGCAGGGAGGTTGGCTGGCTGCCACCGCCCTGGGCAATTACCTGATGGGGCAGGCGGCCGGACTCTGGGATGTGCTGCCTTTGTGGGTGCTCTGGGGCATTTTCGTGGTATGCTGCCTGCTGGCCGCCACCTTTATCTTCTCGGTGCTGAAAAGGCTTGAGAAGGCCACCACGACATAAACCTGCAGGCTTGTTTCAGGGCCTGAGGCCGGCCTTTTTCAGCAGGACATCGATGAAAAAAACCGGTGAATAGACCAGGTAACGCTTCCACAGTCTTTTTGGCTCCCTCAACAGGCGGATGAACCATTCGAGGTTGAGCCTGATCCAGAAAGCCGAGGGGCGTGGCCTGGTCTGCGCATAGAAATCAAAAACGGCACCGATGGAGGTTATGATATGGGCCCTTATCTCATCCTGATGGGCCGATACCCATTTTTCCTGTTTGGGTGCTGTCATTCCCACAAAGAGCACATCGGGCAAAAAACGATTTATCTCACTGATCATCTGTATGTTATCCTCTTCAGAGAACTCTTTTTTATAGGGCGGTGAAAAAAAGCCTGCCCTGATCCGGGGGTATTCCCGGGTAAGCCGGGCCCTTATCTTTTCGAGGGTTGAAGGTGCCGAGCCCAGGAAAAAGCACGACAGTGAACGGTTATCCAGGTAACGAAGCAAATGATGGAAAATATCTGCCCCGGCGATTTTGCGGATTCTCCGACCCTGGAGTAACCTGGCTGCCAGCACTACCGGGAAACCGTCAGCCACCAGAATGGCGGAATTTTTCAGCGCATGGCTGAAAGCCACGTCCTTTTTTGCCACAACATAGGAATAGGCATTCAGCGTATTGATCACGACGGGAGAACCCTCCAGCGGTATTTCTTCGAGTGAACCTGCATAAACCGGATAATTCAGCACTTCGGTTGTCGGTACGTTCATGGCTGGCATTTTAGTTTCGGGCTGAACATTGCATTCCGCCCTGTAAAAATCGAACTTTCAGGCAAAAATAGTGAAATGCTGATTCCCGCGAAAAAATAAAATTCAAAATTCACCCGTCATAAGGATCGGATATCAGGTCCTCAATTGGGTTACTTTGGCAATAGGATAATTGTATAATTATATAAACAGGGATAACGTTGGTCAATATTTTAATAAAATTGTTCAGAAATATCCCTGTATTGAGAAACCAAATCGTGATGAGAGCGTATATGTTATTCATGAACAATTAAAAACTTTTAAAAAATTTACCATGAAAAAACACTACAAAGCATTGCTAACTACCATCTTTGCTGGCATAGCATTGTTTTTTTGCCCCATCGTCAACGGGCAGATAATCTTTACTAGCACGCCTGACTCAACCTCGTTTGTAGGAGAACCTTATTCTTACGATGTGGAAGCCGTTGCATCACCCGATGCGGCAACTTATTCCCTTGATGTCAAGCCGGCCGGCATGACCATCAACGCATCAACCGGTTTGATTTCATGGAATCCGGCCAATATCAACCAGGGTGGCAAAGTTACCGTCAAAGCTGCCAATTCATCCGGAAGCTATTACCAGACTTTTTTTGTATATGTATCGGACGCCGTAAACTGTCCGTCAACCCTTCTCAGCTACTGGAAAATGGATGAGGCTGTCGGAGCGGCACCTGATTCGGCCATTGATTTTGTCAGCGGCTACAATGCCAAGAATACAACCGGAACGGAGATCCTTGCGGTCAATGCCAAAGTCGAAAAAGGTCTTGACCTGATCAGGGCCAACCAGACGCAGCAGTACTTGACGGTGGCTG
>CAYMJH010000163.1:0-3525 GCA_964390385.1 uncultured Bacteroidales bacterium
TCATTCTATCTGGTGCAATTTGATTCCATTGGAACAACAGGCAGATACAGAAACAGGGTTTATTATGTGCGCAATGTCAATGGCGGAGATTCGCTTATGTTTACAGGAACTGCCCTGCCCAAATTTACCTGGGGGCTGAATAATAGTTTCCGGTATAAGAACTTTGACCTGGCTATATTTATTGATGCAGTATATGGTAATAAGATTTTCAACAACACAGCCTTGTTACTTGAGAAAACCAACCTGCTGCAAGCAAAGAATGCTTTAAGTGATTATGTTGCGGATGATTTTCCCATAAACACGTTATTCTCAACCAGGGTATCTGACCGTTATCTCGAAGACGGATCTTATATCAGATTATCGAGTGCTACCTTGGGGTACAATTTCAATATCGGTAAAATAAACTGGATCAAAAACCTGCGATTATACGTTTCGGGATCGAATCTATTCGTTATCACCAAATACAGCGGGTACGATCCGGATGTCTCCACCCCGGCTGACATGAACAATGTTCGGTCTTTGGGTATTGACAATATCAATTATCCCAAGGCCAGAACGGTGTTGTTCGGACTCAATGTTACCTTTTAATAACGATAGCCATGAAAAAGAAAATAAACTATATCGTCTTTGCTGCTCTGTTGCTGAGTGGCTTGTACTTTTACTCCTGTACGGATCTGGAAGAAACTCCACAGGATAAGGTTACTTCCCAAACCCTTATTGAAGATCCGGATTTGCTTCCCAACCTCATTGCACCGGCTCTCGGACTTTTGAAAACATACTGGGAACGTGAATTGCTTTGGGGTCTTCAGGAAGCTACTTCTGACGAATTGTGCTATCCGACCCGGGGAACTGACTGGTTTGACGGAGGTGCATGGCAGCAAGACTGGCTGCATACCTGGACTCCGCTGCACAGGGATGTTAAGCATACATGGGATCAGCTGAATACATCAATCGCAGCCGCTAATTTCGGTATCTCAGTATTGGGAACCGACGAAAACGTCTCGGATGAAGTAAAAGGATTCAGATCCATGCTGAAATTTCTCCGTGGTTATTATATGTATTGCCTGATCGACCTTTATGGTGTTTCACCATTCCGTGACCCATACAGTACTGATTATACCACAGCTCCTTTATACCTCAGCCGTGAGCAGGCATTTAATTTTGTCGTTACCGACCTTAAGTCTGTTATTGATGATATGCCTGAACGCACCGATATTGATTATGCCTATGGCACACCGAGCCGGGATGCGGGCCTTATGCTGCTTGCCAAGATGTATATTAACAAGGAGGTCTTTTTAGGTCAGGCTGCCTGGGATTCATGCCTCATCTATCTCAACCAGATCATTGACCCCGGGAAATACCAGCTTGCCGAAAACTATTTCGGCATGTTCGGCCCCGATAATCATCTGAACTTCCTGCAGCCGGGAGATGAGGCTATCTTTGTCTCCGAAATGGACGATGACCGGGATTATGGCATTGATACGCGCGTTCAGTGGGTCAATCAAACCTTTCATTATAACCAGCATCTTATGGGCGATTATGCAAAGCCCTGGAACGGATGTATCGCTCCCGAAGGATACCTGAATGAATGCTGGTTCAACGGAACTGATACTGCTACGGATGTGCGCTGGGTCGACAGCACCATCTATCCCGTCATGGCCGTCGTGAACGGATTTAATTACGGACAGCAATATGATCTGAATGACTCGGCCTTAACTACCCGTGATGGGGCTCCTCTGATCTTTTCATTTGATTGCCCTCTCGACGGCGCTGGTGAGGAGAAAGGCGTGCGGGTGCTGAAGTATCATCCCCGCAACCAGCCTGTCAATGTTGACCGAACTCCGAATGATTACATCATCTGGCGCTATGCCGATGCCCTGCTGATGAAAGCCGAATGCCTGGCACGACAAGGCAAAATGGGAGATGCGTTAACCCTGGTAAATCAATTAAGGGAAAAAAGGAAAGCCCCGGCGCTAGCAAACATCGAGCTATTGGATATCCTTCGTGAAAGAGGTCGCGAACTCTATTGGGAAGGACACCGCAGGCAGGATATGATCAGATTCGGCACATTTTTGCTGCCAAAACCCTTAACGGGGAAACCTGATCCGTCACCCGAAACGGCAAAACTGCTGCCTATACCTCAAAGTGCAATTGAAGCCTCAGAAGGAGACCTGAAACAGAATAAGGGATATTGATTAACAACCAATGAAAAAGAGGTCAATCCAAGGACCTCTTTTTCATTCTTGAGTACTCTCAGGAAATTAAATTTTCGCAATTCGTGTGATTAATGTTATAAAAGCATTGACATATAGGCTATTATAAATATTGAATTCGTGCATTCGTGGCAAAAAAAAATCAGAGCAGACTCAATCAACAATTAAAAAAGAAAGAAATGAAAAATATCATATTGATTTTGCTGTTATTGGCCCTGGTAACAGGCGCATGCAAAAGAAATCCATCAACCGCTGAACCGAAACCGGTCAGTCCCACCGGCATCAGCCAGGTAAAACATGTTGAATGGGCCCGGGATGCCGTCATTTATGAGGTCAACATCCGGCAATACTCACCTGAAGGCACTTTCAAAGCGCTGGAGAACGACCTGCTGAGGATTAAGGATCTCGGGGTTGATATCCTTTGGCTGATGCCTGTTTTTCCCGTGGGGGAGGTAAACAGGAAGGCCGGCCAGACTGTGCTGATTGAAGAGATCAAGGATCCTGCCGAACGTAAAAAGTACCTGGGCAGTTATTACGCAACCAGGGATTATATGTCGGTTAACCCTGAATACGGTTCCCCTGGCGATTTCAAATCGCTGGTAGACAAAATCCATGAACTGGGCATGCATGTTATCCTGGATATCGCCATTAACCATACGGCATGGGATCATCCGTGGATCAAGGATCATCCTGATTATTATACCCGGATTGAGAAAGACAGCACGCCCTGGAATCCCGAGTGGATGAAAGCACATCCTGCGTATTTCAAAAAGCTGAAGAAGCTGCAGATGACTTATCCTATAAATCCGACTGAATTTGACTGGTGGGATGTGGCTGAGCTGAATTTCGACAATGCTGATCTGCGTGCGGAATTTATTAAAATCTTTAAACACTGGATCACGGCTTATGATGTCGACGGTTACCGCTGCGATCATGCCCATGGCGTTCCCACTGATTTCTGGGAGGAACTGCGGCCCGAACTGGACAGGGTAAAACCGGTATTCATGCTGGCCGAAGCGGAGTTGCCCGAATTGCACCGCAAGGCCTTCAATATGTCGTATGACTGGAAAATGCATCATATTCTGAATGACGTTGCGCAAAACAAAAAACCGGCCTGGGCTGTCGCGGAACACCTGCAATGGGCTGATACGGCATCGCTTGAACTGTTAAAAATACTGATGACAGGAGAGAATATTTCCCATTTGCTTCTGATCGGCGTATACAGAATCAACCAATCCGGAGATACGGGCATATTAGACAGAACACTCCTCGAAATAGCGACATCCGGAATTCCCGTACGGAAAGTTTCATT
>CAYMJH010000163.1:3535-8584 GCA_964390385.1 uncultured Bacteroidales bacterium
AACTCCTGGCTGATGCAGTTCACCTCCAATCACGATGAGAATTCCTGGGCCGGCACCGAGTTTGAGAGAATGGGGCAGGGGGCTAAGGCATTTGCCGTCCTCGCCGCCACGCTGCCTGATATGTTGCTGATCTATAACGGACAGGAATCGGCATTCAACGAGCGGCTTAAATTCTTTGTGAAGGATACCATACAATGGAATGATTACAGCTACAGCAGTTTTTACAGAACCCTCACGGAGCTAAAGGAAAACAATAAAGCATTATTCAACGGATCAGAAGGCGGTGAACTAACCGTGTTATCGACTCCGGCTGACAGCAACGTATTTGCCTTTGTCCGGCAAAAGGAGGAAGACCTGGTGCTCGTCATCTGCAACCTGGGGGAATATGCTGAAAATTACACCCTGCAATCTGGTTCAAAGATTGGTAAACTGAAGGAGATATTTACCGGTACATCAACAACCTTCAGGCGCAAGACTAAAATAGCCCTTGATCCCTGGCAATACTATATCTATACCAACGATTAGCAGACACAATTGTCTTAACACAGGCCCGGCTTAAATTATGCATAATCCGGGCTTTTTTTTTGAATGTTGATCCGCGCGTAAAAAGGATTTCTACCCGGCTCCGTCAGAAGTTACCTGTTTGGAACAGAAATAAGTCGTTATTCCTTACTCCGCAATTGTTTCTTCAGGATATCAATATCCTTTTTCAGGGTGTTGACCGTTTTGAACAGGCTGTCTTGCGGAAGCACCGGATCCGGTATTTCGCTGCTGATGAAATGCACGAATTTCCATACCTCTTTGATCTCATTGATGTGGATGTCAAAAGGCTCATACATCGGGTTCAATGAATAAAGGCGAAGCATGTTTTCCTTTTCAAGATGCTTTTCGGCGATCTTAAAAACAATCCCCTCATCCAACGTCAAAATAATATAACCATGCCCGTCAATGATGGAGTTCCAGTCCTGCACAAACTCCCCGGTCACCCATGATTTAGGAGGGATGGGCAGCATGGAGTCTCCGGTGAGCTGAAAAGCCCTGTATTTTTTTTGCTTTGACAGGAAGGGTAACTGGAAAACCGGTAATTCGCTGATGAATTCCGGGTCGGCAAAACCCGTGGCATACCCGGCCTTGGCCTTTTCACCCACCAGCTCAATGTTTTCCTGGTTGTCGCTGTTGACCGTGGTGGCCAGTACCCTGATGTTACTGCCTTTGAGATACACGTCGCCACCGCGTTCCACCTGGGAAAGCTGGCTTTCGGATATGGTGGTGAGGTTGACTTTCACCAGGGTGTCGATGGCGATACCATAGTATTTTGAGAAGGCAACCAGGGCCTGCAGGGTGGGCTGGCTGACCTCATTCTCGTACCCGCTGAGGGTGGAGCGCTTCATCTTCAGCGCAAAGGCCACATCGTCCTGCGTGCGGCCCCTCCGCTTGCGGAGGAATTTGATGTTGGAGGAGAAATACATGGTTTGATTTATTTATTATAAAAGAAATTAATCTGAATAATGAACAAGGAACACCGATTTAAGAATTTCGAAGATGTCTCTTGATGTTATTCTGTGCTGTTTCAACACTTCTTACAAAGATTGCAATCAGCTCATTGTTTTCCATGATAGCTTTAATCACATTTTCATGAGTTTTGAGCAAGCTCGTCCTTTCAATAATTTTAAGACATATCATTGTTTCCCGTAATTCTTTTAAGGCGACTTTCAATTTATGAATAAAGTCTTTTCTGGATTCACCGCTTTGGGCTTCACCATAATTTAAGGCAGGGGAGGTGCCGGAACGAATCAACTGGCCGGCATAATGATTCCCGGCTCTTGTATTCGGCATTGATTCAACAATTTTTGTAATCAATACCGAAAAATCAATTAATCGGTCTTCAAGATTGAACCTTTTTTTCTTTTCAATTTCTTCGTGATTCATCATTCGGTGTTCCTTGTTCGTTATTCAAATAAATATAAAAATCAGACAAAACCCGGACTGGAATTTGCCCTCCCTCCCTGGAGGAGATTGTTTCCACAAATAATCATTGTAAATATAATATAAAAAGATTATATTATAATCATATTATTTGATTATTTAATAATCATTTATTAACAATCATGTTATTATGCCGGAAAGCGGGGAAAGAAACATCATCCATCTCGAACTGGATACTTTTTTTGTATCGGTGGAGCGGCTGATCAATGCCAGGCTGAAGGGAAAGCCGGTCATCGTCGGGGGGGCATCGGACCGGGGTGTGGTGGCCAGCTGCAGTTACGAGGCCCGGCAATACGGTATCCATTCGGCCATGCCCATAAAAATGGCGAGGCAGTTGTGCGCCGATGCCGTCATCCTTCGCGGAGACATGGACCTGTACAGCCGCTATTCAAACATCGTCACCGGCATCATCGCGGCCCATGCCCCCGTGTATGAAAAAGCATCGGTCGACGAGCACTATATCGATATCACCGGCATGGACCGCTTTTTTGGTTCTCTTAAATGGACGCAGGAACTGCGCCGGAAGATCATCAGCGAAACCGGGTTGCCCATTTCCTTCGGACTTTCAGTCAACAAAACCGTATCGAAGATCGCCACCGGCGAGGCAAAGCCCAACGGCGGGAAACAAGTCCCTTCCGAAGGGGTGAAGCCCTTCCTGCATCCCCTTCCCATCAGCAGGATACCGATGATCGGTGAAAAGACCTTTCACCTGCTGCGTTCCATGGGCATTGCCACCATCGGAACCCTGAGCCTTATACCGGTGGAGATGATGGAAAAAGTCCTGGGCAAAAATGGCATCGAGATCTGGAAAAAAGCCAACGGCATCGACCTCACACCGGTGACACCCTGTTGGGAACAGAAATCCATCAGCAGTGAAAGGACCTTTGACAAGGACACGACCGATATAGCCCTGCTTAACAACATACTGGCAGGCATGGTGGAAAAAATTGCCTACGAGCTGAGGAAAGAACAAAAACTTACCTCATGCGTGACGGTGAAAATACGGTATTCCAATTTCGATACCCACACGTTGCAGAAACGCATCCCTTACACCTCATTTGACCACAAGCTGACGGATACTGCCAAAGAGCTTTTTAAGCGCCTTTACCAGCGGCGCATGCTCATCCGGCTTATCGGCGTCAGGTTCAGCCACCTCGTGCACGGCACCCCGCAACTCAACCTGTTTGAGGACACCCCCGAAATGGTGAGGCTTTACCAGGCTATCGACAGGATGCGGATGCGCTACGGAAGGAAGTCAGTGATGCGGGCCGTGAGCCTTATATAAAAATAGAAAGTGATCTATATCATCCCGCTTTCACCTGAAGGATTAAAACCCTCGGATTGTTTTTTCGTATCATTCAATGCCGTATTAAGGGCAGCAAACTGTAATCAATTGAAAAACCGAAAATCTATATTTTGGACAGGCAATATGCTGCTACTGCTGCTGCTGCTGCTGCCTGATATGGGGCTCCAGGCCCAGGATGCCTCACTGGCACCCAAACCGACGGCCTTTTTCGACAGCATAGACCACCGGATAACGGAACTGCAGCAACAGCTTCCCCGCCTGAAGCAATCGCATGACGTGTCGCTGTTTCATCTTCAGCGTGAACTCGATCATACCCTTTTTATCAGGGAATACGAACAGTATGTGGTGGACGAGGACCTATTCAAAGCCAAAGATATGGTTGAATCTCGGTTGGAACGTGCCAAATTCAGGAAGGACCAGTTCTCGGTCAGTTTTTACAATGGCTATAGAGATAAAGTATACAACCAGATCAAATTTCAGCGGATGCATTACCAGGCCTTGTTCGAAAAGGAAAAGAACTTCCGCAAAGAATTTCTCTCCATAACCCGGGAGGAAACCATAGAGGCATACCAGCGTGCACAGCGTATGACGGATCTTGCCCTGAAATATGCGCTGGAAAACAATTTCACCGGTACGGCTAAAGGCCTTCAGCATTACAGGAAAATCACCGAGGCCAGGATTTTTGACCTGCAGTCGCCTTACGATTTGCAGCAACTGACCGAAGACCAGAAAAACTTCGAGAAATTGTTTCTACCCATGATCGAAAGTGACAGCCTGAGCCAGATACAGGAGGCAGAGAAACTTGTCGAAAATTGCATTCAATATGCCGGGCTTTTGAAGACAACAGTGACAACTGATTATCTGGACCAACAAAAACTGGCCGTTGCAGGTGCCCTTGCCGACTTCATCGATCAACGGGGATCCTCTTCTGATCTGCAATCATTGACGGATCAGGCCGTGATGGCGAAGCTCGACAGCCTTAATCCCCAGGGTGTCTACAAATGGCATGAATTTGTGATCGTGATCAGTTCATTCAATCCTTCCTCGGGCTTTGAAAATGTGAAAAAGGGAGAGGCTATCATCCATGCTGACAATGTGCTGGCCAGTTACCTGAAAAAAAACAAGCTGTGCAAATCAACCGATGATCTGAAATTTGGATACGCTTATATTATCCCTTATCAAACCAGCAAGACAACAGGATTTCTGTATGATTCCAGCCGGCAGCTCTGGCAATACATGGCCTGCTATACCCTCATCAACAATCCATCCTATACGAAAAATATTAGCCGGTATATGCCGCCTGTCATGTTTGAGGATGAGAACAGTCTTATGGCTGACCCGTGAGATTGATTTCTTTTTGTTATCTTAACAGCTTCAATAATCCGGCTTTCCCCCTGGAAAGAATGTTATCATTGTAAAAATCAGAAAAAATGTATTGGATTTTCTGGATCATTATTCTTTGGACATTGACAGCCTGTGATAAAAAAGATACGAATGAGATCCGTAAAGGACTGCCTGAAATGCTGATTTATGACAGTGTTATAACCATCACGGCTGCTGATCATGGTTTTTTTAATTTTAAGCCTCCATTGGAAACCGGAACAAACTGGAAATCCCCATATGATTATTTTAACGGAACCTTCCATTCTCGTTTTGAGATAAAGGATTATCCTTCCCAGCAGCCCTTTATGCTCAGTCTATGTATCTGGGCAGATATAGAGGGGAATTGGGAAAGATGGAAGGAAACCTGCACACAG
>CAYMJH010000164.1:0-8577 GCA_964390385.1 uncultured Bacteroidales bacterium
CAGTCTAATTGATTGTTATAGGTTTGTTTATGTATTACCTGCGAAACGGGACTGGACTCCGGCGAAGACTGATCATAATTTCCGGTTTGTGCACCCTGTAATCACTATATTGCCTGTTTAAACGGTTTAACATACTTGGCAGTATTAAAATCAACAGGAAGATCAGTGGGATTTCTGTAAACGATATCGTCCCTGCTTTCTTTATATCTTTTGCGGGCCCCCATATTTAAAGAAAAGTACAGCAGGGAATTAACAGGACCCTTCAGCAGATAGGGCAATGAACGGCTTAAAATTGAATTATAGCTGTAAATGGCCTTCCTGATTTCATGGTATCCCTGAACCAGTCTTTCAGGCGACATGTTTTTGGGGGATATCACCACCTTCTTGGTATCAAATTTACTCCAGTCATCCGTAAGGATCCGGCCCTCCCTTTTCAAGTTTTCAAACACTACGGTCCCCGGATATGGCGTCATCAGACAGGCCTGGAAAAAGGCAGATTTCGACCTGGATAGAAACTCATAACTCAGGTCAAATACAGCTTCAGTATCAGAGTCAAGTCCATAAATCAAGGAGGCCATAACCAGGATACCGTTGTCCCTTAGTTTTCGAACCGCAAGGACATTCTCATCAACGGTCTTCAGGGTTTTTCTATAGGTTTTGATTCCCTGGTCAGACATCGATTCAAACCCGATGAGTAATCCACGGCATCCAGATTTATAAGCCATTTTCATCAGTTCCTTGTCCCTTGAAATGCCTATGGAAGCCTGTCCTATCCATTTTTTCTTCAAGGGTATCAGTTCGTTGAAAAGTTCAAGGGCAAATTTCCGCCGGAAAGCAATATTGTCATCTACGAAGAAAAGAACTTCCTGCGGACATGACCTGGCATCAGCAATGATATCGCGAACCGGTTTATGCCTTTGTATGGTGCCAAAGAATCTTGACACCGTGCAAAAGTCACAGTTGTATGGGCATCCTCTGGTAGTCTCGAGGGGAGCTATCCTGAATTTACCGGCCGAACATCTGATCAGGTCACGCTTTGGAAAAACGTGGGTCTGAAGATCGGGAACCCCGGATAGCTTATAAAATGACCTCAGCCTGTCATTTTCAGCGTCTGTCAGGATCTCTTCCCAAAGTCCGCCTTCTACTTCACCAATCGCTACGGCGTCACCATATAACAGGGCCTCTTCGGGCATTGCAGAGGCATGAATTCCCCCAAAAATAACCTTCCTGCCCCGCCTTTTAAATTCATTGGCAATTTCGTATCCGCGGAGACAGGTCTGGCTCATAACAGATATGCCGATAAGATGGTAATCGCCGTCAAAATTTACGATATCGCCATACTCTTCTTCACAAATCTCCACTTCATGTTCAGAAGGGGTCATGCCCGCTATCAGGGACAGCGTTAACTGAGGAATGGCAAACTGACCCGGACGCTTTTCGTTTGGCAAGCAAGGAGATACAAGTAAAATTCTCATGGCAATAGTAAGGTTTCATCCAGAATTCAAAAACAATGAGACAAAAAGGTTATAATTTGAATGCTAACAAATTTTAACTTGAGCATAAACTGAACCAATATTAAATAAAATAATTTTCCAATATGTATAGTTTCTGCAAATCTTCTGAAAATTTATTCGGATTCAGTCCCAAAAAGGTCACCACGATGCAATAAGGACAGCATACAGTACGAAAATCAGTTGAAACATAAAAAAACACATATCATGAGATTTCATCCTGTTTTTTTTTAACTTTACTTACCCTACCCCAAATTCCCTGATCTTTGCCGTCGGACGACGAAGGCAGGTGATGGTCGTTTTTTTGCAAACCACCAGGTACAAACTAAGCAATAACCCTAACCGGATTGTATCATCATTTTTTAAACCATATCTATGAAAAAGATATTTTTAATTGCCACTCTCTTTCTGTTATCCGTTGCCGGAAACAGAATGACAGCCGCTGTAATTTACGTGGATTCATCCAGCAATGCAGGCTTAAACAACGGAACAGACTGGACGAATGCGTATTTATCCCTTCAGTCAGCCCTCGATGCCGCCGTCAGCGGCGACGAGATATGGGTCGCAAAGGGCACTTATAAACCCAGCTATGATTATGGATTGGGCGGGGGATCAAGGTATTACCATTTCCGCATGAAAAACGGGGTGGCGATCTATGGCGGATTCTCGGGAACCGAAACTGCCGTTAGCCAGCGAACAGACTTCCGTGCAGGCGGATTGAACGAAACCATACTGAGTGCTGACCTGAACGGAGATGATGTAGTTACAGGCGCCGGAGCTACCTTAAGTATCAGCAACAACAGCGAAAATTGCTATCATGTATTTTATCATCCTGGTGGCCTGGGATTAGACAACACCGCTGTGCTTGATGGTTTTAGTATTACAGGCGGGAATGCCAACGGAGACGAACCCCACAGGAATGGCGGCGCCATGCTGAATACCAGTTCCTCACCCTCCCTGGCAAATCTTGCCGTATTCGGGAATTTTGCATCCTATACCGCCGGAGGAATAGGCAACTACTATTCATCCCCTGTCCTGCAGCATATTTCCCTCTACCGCAATATCTGTTTAAATGCCGGAGGCGCCATGTATAGCCTCGATGCCGCGGTTACGTATTTTACTAATGTATTAATAGCAGACAATAAAGCAGAAATGGGAGGAGGTATTGCCAATAATAATTCCCCCTGTTTGTTTACCAATGTTACCGTTACGAATAATTATGCAGGTTGGGCCGGAGGCGGTTTGTATTCTGCATATCGCACCTTCAGCTTGGTGAATTGCATTGTCTGGGGTAACAATGCCGGTTCGGCAGGCACCCAGGTAGGTGTCTTTCATGGTGGGAGCATGTCATTCGATTATTCATGCTTTTACAACGGGGCTGAATCCATTTATAATGACGGTGGATCGGTAACCAGTTCCAACAGCGTCCATATTGATCCGTTGTTTGCGAATGTTGCGTACGGCGATTACCGTATTTCCGGCGCATCACCCTGTGCCGATGCAGGAAATGATTCCTATATCACTGAATTATATGATATTCGCGGGCAAGTTTATAGCCGGAAGCTGGATAAAACAAGCGGTGGTTCCGGTACGGTTGATATGGGTGCTTTTGAATACAAAGCCGATGCCGATCCATTGATCCCCTGCAACAACCCTTTTAGCGGAGGGATTATTGCCGGTGACCAAAGCCTTTGCCAGGGCATTGTGCCTGATTTAATTACCAATATGAGCCTGCCTTCAGGTTATTCCGGTATCCCTGAATACCAATGGCAGTCATCGATAACCGGCAACAGCAGTGGTTTTACCGATATTACCGGTGCAACTGATTCCGTCTATCAGCCTCCTGCGCTTTACGACACCACCTGGTACAAACGGCTGGCCAGGGTGAACTGCATGAATGACTGGACCGGCGCGGCTGAATCCAATGTCATACAGATCACCGTTAATCCCGCTTATTCCTTCACCGAAAGCCTTGAAATCTGTGCCGGTGACAGCATCACCTGGCAGGGGAAGACCTATAAGGCTGCCGGTACATACTCTGCTTCCTACACCACCATTAAAGGATGTGACAGCCTCTATACACTGAACCTCACGGTGAACCCAGCCTATTCTTTCACGGAAAAGCGTGATATCTGTACCGGCGACAGCACCTTCTGGCAGGACAGTATTTACGCTGATGCCGGAATCTACACGGAAATCTATAAGACGACCAAAGGTTGCGACAGTACATATAACCTTGACCTTACGGTGCATCCCCTGCCCTTTGATCTGGTGAACACCAATGGCCTGCAGGCCTATTATCCGTTCAACGGCGATGTGAGGGACGAAAGCGGTCATGGCCATGATGGAATCGTTTATGGTGCCGCACTGACAACCGATAAGGAATCGAATCCGAACCGCGCATACAGCTTCGACGGGGTGAACGACTATATCCTTATTGGTGATCCAGTGCCGGCCTCCCTGCAGATACAGAATGAGATCACGCTTTCGGCCTGGATCTATGCAACCCAATACCCGGGATCAGGCAACCTGGGGCTCATCGTCGGAAGCCAGTGTGATTTCTGCGGCGCGGCAGGAGCCTCCATTTTTCTTGACGGGAGGACAAATTCAGACGGGCAACCCTGTCCCCCGGGGCATATCCATTTTCAGATCGGGAACGGCAGCTATCATGTCTCCAACAATAATTCACAGGTCCCCCTGAATCAATGGGTACATGTCGTTGCCACCCGTAAGGCAAATGAAAATGCAAGCATATATTTCAACGGAGTCGCACAACCCTTAACCTCTGCCAGCTGGAATGGTTCTGTTTCCTATTCGGGAGCATACTTTGCCATTGGCAGGCAGCGGGATTACAACGACCGGTTCTTTAACGGACGGATCGACGAAGTAAGGGTCTTTAACCGCAGCCTGAGTGAATCAGAAGTGCAGGCACTGTATCATGCGTCATCTGTTCATGTGGTTTCGGATACGCTTTGCGAAAACGAATCGACCGAGATTCTTCTTTTCAGCTCACAGAAAGGAATTTCCTATCAGATGAAGAAAAATGGCTTGGATTCCGGAAGTGCGCAGGTTGGAAATGAAGCCACACTGGTATTCTCTACGGGTCCCCTTTCTTCCACATCGCAATTCACCATTGAGGCCACCGACACGGCATCTGCCTGCAGTATTGTACTGGACACTGTACTGACCATATCGGTTAATCCCCTGCCAACGGTCACTGAAGCTTCCGTCGTGCCGGAATCGCTGTGTGTTTCAGGCCAGGCAGTATTTTCAGCCAAGGCCAGTTCGGGAACCATTTCATGGTATGACGCAGCAACGGATGGCCATGCCATAACCATCCTCAGTCCGGTTATCGACACTTCAACTACTTACTATGCAGAAGCAACAAGTCCCGAAGGATGCGTATCGCTGAACCGCACTCCCTTGACGGTATCTGTATATCCGGAATTTTCTTTCACCGAAGAGCACGAAATATGCAGCGGTGAAAGCTATGCCTGGCATGGGAACCTGTATGCCGTTGCCGGCACCTATTTCACGGCCTACACTACGTTGCACGGATGCGACAGCATTTACAGGCTGAAGCTTAGTGTAAAACCGTCATGGGATTTCGTTGAAAGTCACGAAATATGCGGCGGAGAGAGCTTTGCATGGAGGGGAAATACCTACAGCACAAGCGGGACCTATACCGACGATTTTGTTACAGTTCGTGGCTGTGACAGCACCTATACCCTGAATTTGAGCGTACATACCATTGACATTTCCATTTTACAGGATGGAAGGACGCTGACAGCCAATGCCACCGATGCTGCGTTTCAATGGTTGAATTGCGCTGCCGGTTTTGCCCGGATAACAGGCGAAACAAACCCGGACTTCCAGGCCGGTGCCGATGGTGTGTATGCAGTTGAGATCACGCAAAACAACTGCGTGGATACCTCGGAATGTTATTCCGTAATAACACCGGGCTTTGCTGATCAGGTTACGGGAATCGTCAGCATTTATCCCAACCCGGTTACTGATGAATTGATCATTGAAGTGTCACGGAATGATGAACAGCTTGGCCTTGAAATAGTGAATGCATACGGACAGATTGTTCACAAAGGCACATTCAGGAATGAAACAATCATAAGGACAAGTCATCTTGCGCCCGGTATTTACCTGGTCAGAATCGAAAGCGGAAAAACCATGGCGATTAAAAGAATAATTAAAGAATAGCCGCCAACTGCCCCCGACTGACGCAAGTTTATGCCCGGTACTCCGGGCTGTAACTTGCGGTAGTGAGGGGAAACCCCTCAATACTCAAACTCAAACTCAAACTGAATTCAGGTTTGAGTTTGAGTTTGTGCAACAGTTTGAGCAAAAGTTTGATCGTGGCAGTGAGGTTATCCGTCTTTTTACCCTTTATTAATCATTTTACATGGACCCAAAACAACATGTTTTTATCTTTGTTGATCCTATAAAAGAAATTTTTCATGAAGAGATCACGGTTGTTTCTCCCGGTTGCTGTTCTGATTTTCGTTTGTTCATGCAACGCGTTAAGTCAATCCCAAAGCGATAACAAACCTAACCTTGTCCGTCATATACAATACCTTGCTTCGGACGACTTGCAGGGCAGGTTCCCCGGAAGTCAGGGTGATTCTTTGGCCGGCGAATATATTTCGAAGCAGTTTTCGCAGATCGGACTTGAGACCAGACAGCAGGAGTTTTCGTTTATAAAAGGCGTAAAAAAGGGCCCGGAAAACCGGCTCGAGATCAACGGACAGGTCATAGATGACCGGCACTATACGCCATTTCCCTTCTCGAAAGATACCCTGGTAACCGCCGGTGTTGTAATGGCCGGTTATGGAATGAGTGTAAAAACCGACTCGTTTGAATGGAACGATTACGCAGATGTCGATGTTAAAGGCAAATGGGTATTGGTATTGCGCGGAACACCCGGAATTCCTGGATACGAATCGTTTTTTTCGACAGGGGCTGATGACCGCGATAAGGCCATGCTGGCTTTTGATCATGGCGCTGCCGGCATTCTGCTGGTATCGGGTTTTACCGGCCAGGCCCGAGATAGCCTGGTTGAAGCTTCGGTTTACCAGGCATCGTTGGATATACCGGCTTTGAATATTGCCAGGCCTTTGGCTGATACGCTGCTGAAGGCAGCAGGAATTTCCCTGGCTGATATTGAATCGGCTGCAAGGACATCGGGAAAGTCACAATCAGTTTTTATAAATACCGCTGTGACAGCCCAAAGCCATATCGAAAAGGTGACAGGTAAAACACGGAACTGGTATGCCATACTGGAAGGATCGGACCCGATATTGAAAAGGGAGTATCTGGTCATCGGAGCACATTATGACCACCTGGGAACAGGGGGACCGGGGATTTCATCCAGAAGACCCGACAGCATCGGGATTCATAACGGTGCCGATGACAATGCATCGGGGGTCGCCGCCATGTTTGAGATCGGCGCCGCTTTAAAGGAGGATGGGCCCGTCAGGCGTTCGGTTATCCTCGTTGCCTTTGGTGCGGAAGAAATGGGCCTGCTGGGTTCAAAATCCTTTGTCAATAATCCTCCCGTGGAGCTGGCAGCCATAACGGCCATGATCAACCTCGACATGGTGGGAAGGCTCGATACGGCCCGGGGTCTGCAGATAGGAGGTACCGGAACATCGGTTGAGGCTGACTCGCTTATTGCCCTGGCAAACCGTCCGTCAGGTCTCAGGTTAAAGCCGGGCAGGGAGGGCGGAGGGCCTTCGGATCATGCCTCCTTTTATGCGAAGGATATCCCTGTATTTTTTATTACCACAGGTGCCCATATCGATTATCACACCCCGCATGACGATGCCGAACGAATCAACTATGAAGGACTGCAAACGGTCACAGGTTTTACATTCCGCCTTGCATCAGCTATTGCCAATGCTCCTGCCAGACTGGTGTTCAGAGAGTCAGGACCAAAAGAAGAAGCCATGCCAAGCCAGCGTTTCAGGGTTACCCTGGGATTTATGCCCGATTTTAGCGCCACTGACGTCGAAGGCGTAAGGGTGGACCTGGTAACGAAAGGAAAGGCGGCAGAGCGCGGTGGAATCAAAAATGGAGATATCATAACAGCCATCGATGGCAGGGCCGTTAAAAACATTTATGATTATATGTACAGGTTATCGAAACTTAACAGAAACCAGATTATCAGCGTGGAGTTGTTGAGGGATGGTAAAAAGGAAGTACTTATTATCCGGTTATAATAATATGAAAAAAAACAGCCTTTTAAGTTGGTCACTGGTATGGATCTTAGCCATAATTGTGACGGGAGCAGCCATGGTTTACCAGCGCGTTAACGGTCCCACCAGGCCATTGAGGGTAAAACTTTTTCTAAACGAAGCGGGGGAGTATTCTTTCAGGCTTCCCAGAAGCCATGGCGGCATCAGCGATTGTCCCCTGAACCTGATCGTGCCCGATTCAATGGTAAATGCAGCAGTCATTTACCGTTTATACCCTTCTGATGAGCAATGGGAGCCGGTCACCATGGAACGTTCGGGCGATACGCTAAAGGCTATGCTTCCGCACCAGCCTCCGGCCGGAAAGCTCGAATATTATTTTCAATTCCGCCACCAGGGTGAATTAACGCGATTGCCTGCAGCAGAGACAGTGGTAATCAGGTTCCGCGGAGATGTGCCTGCCGGTATCATCATACCCCATGCTCTATTGATGTTCGTGGCCATGCTGTTATCAAACCTTACTCTTTTACAGGTTATTTTCAATATGAAACAGTATAAGCTGTTTGGCATACTCACCACAATCTTTCTTTTCATCGGGGGCCTGGTTTTTGGGCCTATGGTTCAGTACCATGCTTTTGGACAGTATTGGACAGGCTTCCCGGTAGGATTCGATCTGACCGATAATAAAACACTGATTGCATTTTTATTCTGGCTGCTGGCCGTTATTGGGAACCTGCGCAGGGACAGGCGCCTGCTCGCTGCGTTGGCTGCGGTGATCATGTTGGTAATATTTACCATTCCACACAGTGTTAAGGGGTCGGAGCTCGACCGCAGTACCGGCACTGTGGTAACCGGAATGTTAT
>CAYMJH010000165.1:0-8526 GCA_964390385.1 uncultured Bacteroidales bacterium
GACAAATGTATTTCCTTATGTGCACTTATGTGTTCTTATGTGGTTTAATCTCATATTATTCTTGTTACTTATCACTTGTCACTTGTCACTTTCAAGGCCATTGTTCGTTGATGATTTTTTTGGTGGTCAGTTGCGTGGGATCGATCTTCACGTATTTGATCTTTTCTCTTCTCCAGGTATATACAATATGCACCATGCCATCGGCTGACTGTATGACGGAGGGATAGGAGTACTGTCCGATCTCTGAGTCTTCAAGCACCAGCGCCGCATACCATTCCTTTCCGTCCTTGGACACGGCGACATTCAACGGCGTGCGATACCCTTTTATCGAATTGGCCGGGGTTTTGACGTGATTATATACCAGGAGCTGGCTGCCGTCAGCCAGGGTGACTGCATCGATGCCCGAATTGTTGTTGGGCAGCGCTGACTCCTGAAGCAATGACCAGGTTTTACCGTTATCAGCTGACCATGATTCAAGGATCATGCTGTTCCTGCTGCGGCAAAGCAGCTGTAACCTGTCATTGCCGTGCTTCAGGATACAGGGCTGTATAGCGCTGAATACATAACCATCATTGAGGGGTTCTCCTTTTGACCACTTTTTACCGAAATCCCAGGTCCATTCCATATGAAGTTTCCACCCCATATTTTCGGAGCTGGAGGGACACAGGAGCCTGCCATCGCTTAGCAGCACAGGTTTGTTCTTTACCGGCCCTACAAATCCTTTGGGCAGGGAATCGGGTTCTGACCAGGTCTTCCCGTGATCCTTTGAACGGATCAGCATTCCCTGCCAGGTGACAGGACTGCTTCCTGTTTTATAAAACAGCATCAGCTCTTCTCCGGGAACCTGGAATAAAACCGGGTTCCATGCAGGATAACGCAGGCTGTCATTCACCCTGCCGTCCGCAACCTTTACCGGAGGGGTCCACGCATTGCTCTCCTTTCGGCTCAGGTAAATGCATACGCCGGAATTGCCCTCATGGCTGCCGCCGAAAAAGGCTACCACAAGCCCTGCAGGTGTTTCAGCAATGGTTGCTGAGTGGCATGACGGAAAGGAGACGGTATCATATATGAATTCTTCAGCCAGGATGCCTTTCTTGTAGTCCGGCTGCAGTGTGCAGTTGACAGTAAAAAGAAAAGCTACAAGATACAACAGTGACGTGTGACGAGTAACAAGTGACAAGTAGGAAAAAAACATCTTCTTTCGTGCTTTGGTGACTAAATTTTAGTCTAATTTCTGCATTTTTTTAGTCTTTACCCAACTTAAAACACTACTCCAAACTATCCAGTACCAGCACCCAGTCGTTTCCGTTCCTGACCTCACCGGGGGGTTGAAATGAGCGAATACCGGAATTTTCAAACCGGCCGATTTCCTGCCATCTGCCGTCACGAGGATTGTACCAGGCAGCCCTGACCTCATTACCGCTTATCTTTCCCAGGGTGACTTTTATTGCCCTCCCGGTATAGGTATAAACAAAAGCGTAATCCGGTCCCCTCGTTGCTGCAAGATAGTCATAGCCCTTACCCTGCCCGGCGCTGACCAGGGATGAGTCGGGAACACGATCGAAGTATGGTCTCGACAGCATCAGTGATTTCAGGTGGGTCATCTGATTCGCTCCGGGCGCATCCAGGGCATGTTCCCATTCCATCTTCGGCCCATAGGAGGCATCGGTATCGGAAATCCGGTGAAATTGCATGACGGCATTATGCCCGTATGTAATGCCAAAGGCTCCGGCAAAAACAGACCACCAGGCATAACGCCGCACATCGTCGCCGGTCCAGTAAGGCTGAAGTGTATCGTGCAGTCCCTGAGGAATTCCTTCGTAAGAGGGTTCTCCATCGATGGTCGGTTTTACCGGTCTCAGGCTATAATCGGTGACGACATACTGCCAGTTGTCCTCTCCGTAAGCCAGTTGTGTATCATCCTGGTCATAACGCCGGTGGCCCGACTGGAACATGTTGAAATCAAGCCATCCCTCGTGATGAAACCACATCGATGACTGCAACCTGCCCCTGGGATGAAAGGTGATAAGATGATTGGGATCGTGGGCGCGTATCGAGGCTCCCAGGGCTTTCCAGACCCGGATGGAATCCCTGCCGTCGATGTCTCCCCCGTTGATCCAGATGATATTATTCCGTTTGCTGTAACGCCGGGCCAGCCATTCACCGAAAAGGGATGCCTGCTGCGCCGTGACGGCTCCGCTCCTGACATTGGAGCCCCATATGGGCACCATGGCCATGTATATTCCTTTTTGACCTGCCAGGTCGATGATATGGTCGGCATGATCCCAGAAATCATAGGCGGTATCATTTGCAGGGTCATTTCCGGGTATTACCAGGGGCAGCGATACATTCCTGTTTATAAAGGCAGAATCCCCGTATGTATTTACGGGATGGTCAAGATCGTGAACCACCATCACCTGGATCACGTTAAATCCCTTTTGACGCCGGTCCTCAAGGTATATTCCGACTTCTTCGCGGTTCAGCTTTTTAAACAGCAGCCACCCGGTATCGCCCAGCCAGAAAAAGGGACTGCCGTTTCCGTCGATCAGGAACCGGTGATTATCGGATACTTTCAGGAGCGGAAGTTCCTTATTTGTGTCTCCTGACCGGGCGCAGGAAGACAGCATAAGAACCATAAAAAGCAAAAGTATACTTCGGTGGTCCATTGCTATATTACTTTTTTCCGGTTGCCCGGTTTCGCCTGAAGAACGAGAAAACCCGTATCTAAAGTTTAATTTCCTCACCGTGGGCAGGGATGACAACACCGGTGAAACCGTTGTTTTCCAGTTTGTCTTTATAAAACAGCTGGGCGTCATAATCACCGTGCACCAGGTAGGTTCCCTCGAGTTTCGTTTGGTTTTGGCAGCCCAGGAAACTGATCATCTCATTGTAGTCGGCATGGCCGCTGAAGGATTCTATCCTTTCCACCGATGCATTGACGGTGTATGGATTGCCAAAAATGGAGATCTGTTTGTCTCCCCTGAGTATCCTGGCCCCCAGGGTAGGCGGGGCGCAATATCCGACCACCAGGATGGTGTTCCTGGGATTCTCTATATTATTGGCCAGGTGGTGCTTTATTCTTCCGGCCTCCATCATGCCTGATGCTGAAATGATCACACAGGGCTTCTTTATCTCATTGAGCCTTTTCGAATCATCGACGCTCTGGATATAAAACAGCTGGTTGAAACCGAAGGGATCGGGATCCTTTTCGATCACTTCCTGAACCTCTTTGTTGAAGCAATCGGGGTGCATGCGGAAAATATTGGTTGCATTCACGGCCAGCGGGCTGTCGACAAAAATGTCGACCTTGGGAAGTCTCCTTTCGTTGTAAAAATTATTCAGTGAGTAGATCAATTCCTGGGCGCGCCCGATGCTGAAAGAAGGAATGATGAGCTTGCCCCCTTTTTCGACGCAGGTGGTGTTAACCACATGGAGCAACTGGTCCTCGGCCACAACCCTCTCATCATGCAGCCGGTCCCCGTATGTCGATTCAGCGATCAGAAAATCAGCCTGTGGAAAGGGCTGAGGCGGCTGCAGGATACGGTTCTGGGGCCTGCCGATATCCCCGGTGTAGGAGATCCTGGTCGTCCTGCCGTTCTCCCTGATCTCCAGGTTGACCACGCCGCTGCCCAGCAAATGGCCCGTGTTGGTTATGGTAATACTGATGCCGTCCTCGAGCTTGTAAGGCTTTTTATAGGGGATGCCGAAAAAAGCATCCATGCAGGCGATGGCGTCATCCCTGGTATAGATAGGTTCCAGCGGAGGCAATCCTTTCCGTGCCCTTTTTTTATTGTGGGTCACCATATCCTGTTCCTGTATATGGCCGGAATCGGCCAGCATAATGGAGCACAGATCCCGTGTGGCATGGGTGCAGATGATATGGCCCCTGAATCCCAGTTTGCAGATGTAGGGGATAAGTCCTGAATGATCAATATGAGCATGACTGAGGATAAGATAATCAATGTCAGCGGGATCAAATCCCAGGTTCCGGTTCATGGCATCGGTTTCCTGTCCCTTCCCCTGGAACATGCCGCAGTCGAGTAAGATCTTCCTTCCGTTATCAGTGATGATGAGATGCTTGCTGCCGGTGACCTCCCGTGCAGCTCCCAGGAACTTGATGATCATTTTGTGTCCTTTCTTTAATGTTCATGCAACTTTATTATCCGGCTTCGAATTTAACGAACATAATCTGAAAATCATAATCGCAGAAGTGGAACAGTGGAAAGGTGGAAGAGTGGAACAGTGAAACAGTAGGGGCGATCCTTGTGATCGCTCTTAAAAATCTGACGCCTGTTAATAACTATTTTTGTGTGATTTTTTTTTCTCCTTAATGCCATCCACTATATTTACCCACCCAATTAATTAATGAAAGAGTGCCATATGAATGATCTGAAAGTGATCTTAAAAAAGAAAAACATACCCCAGGTAGTGGATTTCTGCCTGGAAGAATCGGTTGAGTTTTTGGTCAAGCCCCAGCCTTTCCCCGATACGGATTGGGAATTTACCATGAAAATTTCGGATATCAAAACAGCCGTGGTGGCCGGCATGTTCCTTCGCGAAAACCGTATTGAGCTTTCGGGCGTTGATCAGCAGAAATACAAGAAACCGGTAAAAAAGGGAAAAGAAGAGGAAGCAGATGAAAAGCCGGTTCAGGTAAAAGCTCCGGTTCACAAAGAAGAAAAAACGCCGAAAGGGGATAAGGAGGAAACCTCTTCCATCTTTTAAACCTCACAGGATACATTATTGTAATCCTTCATTGATTATCCAGGTAGAGGAGTAACAAGTCATACAAAGCCGCAGGCTTGATGGGTTTTGAGAGGTAATTGTCAAAGCCTGCCTTCAGCATCCGGTTTTTATCCTCCGTCATGGCATAAGCAGTTTGTGCAATAATCGGAATATCCTTACGCCATTTCCTGATCTCTTTCATGGTGGTGACCCCGTCCATTTCAGGTAATCGTATATCCATGAGAATCAGTCTGATGTCGGGATGTAACTTCACGGCTTCAAGGGCCGCTTTGCCATCGGTGACGATCAAAACATCATATCCTTTCAGTTCAAGGAAATTGCTGTACAACAAGCCGCTGGCAGGATCGTCCTCCACTACCAGGATGAGTTTTCTTTTCATTGCTGTCATTTGGCCCAACTTTTTATTTTGCACTGTTGCTATGATAACCTGTGCTGATCCTTAATACGTGTTCAGCCATTTGTAGCGGCGCGCGCTGTCGCCCAGTTTCACCGCTGCCATGAATTCATGGGTGCCAAAGGTCTGGTTCATCAATTTACTGAAGTTATAGTCAAAAGCATAACCGAAATAATACTTGTCGAAATTAAGTCCGAAAAAAAACACCATGGTCTTCCCGGTCCGGTATGCCAATCCCGCCCAATAATTATCACGGTAGTACAACCGTGTGGTGAGTTCGAACTGCGCCTTTGAAGCCGTAGGGATTTTGAGCAGCACTGATGGTTCAAGGGTGAAGAAGTCGTTTATGTTATAGACATAACCTGCCAGCAGGTTATAATGCCTTTTGAACCGGTATTCGCTGTCGGATTCCCTGTCGCCGAACTGTATGGAAGATTGAAAGATTTGTCTGACGGAAATGCCGGCATAGTAATCGCGGGTTGTATAGTACACGCCGAAATTGGCATCGGGTATGTAAAGCGTACCTTTAATGCCATCCACCAGCGGGTCCCATTGATTGTCATCATACAGGTGAACCTTGCTCTTGTTTAATTTAAACTGGTAAAAAACACCCGAAAGGCCAAATGACAGCTGCGCATTCTGAAGTCCGAGATGATAGGAATAGGTGCCTTCAACACCGGTCCTGTCCAGCGGTCCGGTATGGTCATTGAACACATTGGCTGCCCAGCCCACACGGCCCGACCGGGAACTCAGTCTTTTCTTCCTTCGGATTGATGCATTCTTCGAAATATAGCTGTTGCGCAAAAGCCTGGAATCTACGGAAAGCGAATGCGTTTTTGGTGTGCCTTTAAATCCGACCCATTGTTCCCGGGCGACAAGGCTGATGGTAGTGTAGCCTTCGGCACCTGCAGCGGCAGGATTGATGATGAATTTGTTGAAAGTATACTGACTGTAAACCGGAGCCTGCTGAGACCAGCCTTTTACAGCCAGCGCCAGGGCAATTCCTATCAGCAGAGTTTTTCGCATCACATTGAAAGGTTTTAGGGTTTCTTCTGATTATGCTAGTAGTATATCGTTTATCTCACTATGGTCACGGTACCCGTAATCGGATCATCGCCGGTGTGCAGGTCAAGAATGAAATAATAGGTGTCCATCGGTAAATCCTTCCCGTTGTAGGTTCCGTCCCAGTCATTCTGGTATCCTTTGTCCACCGTGTAAACCAGCCTGCCCCAGCGGTCATATACCTTGATGCCTGCATCGGGGAACAATTCAATATTCCTGATCTGCCAGGTGTCATGTATCTTATCGTTATTCGGCGTGAAGGTATTGGTGATAGGCTCAAGGTACAGCAACGGATTGCATTCCAGGATCCTTATGGTATCGGCATTCTGACAGCCATTGAGGTCCGTTACCCTGACCCACAAAACCTTTTCTCCGGCAAATACCTGCAGCGGATTGGACGTTTCACCGGTTGACCATTGCACCTGGTAATGTTCGCCTGCATCAAGGAAGACGGAGTTCTGTAGACAGATTACCGTATCACGTCCAAGGTCAACCACCGGCAGGGGATAGGAGGTCAGCAGGACGGTATCGCCGTTATGGCATCCGTATTGATCCCATACGGTAACGCTGACCGGGCCGGATGCCGCTGTTGTGAATTCCGTTTGCGTGCTCCCGTCCTGCCACAGGTACTGGCTGTATGTTCCGATCAGGGCAAAAGTTTTTTGCTGCCCTTCGCAGATGGAAGCGTCGCCTCCCAGGTCGGGCTCGGGCTGGGAAACCAGCACCCTGGCTTCCCTGATGTTGCCTTCACAACCGAATTCGGAGATTTCCTGAACCGAAATGAGGTATTCGCCCGCGCCAATGAGCCAGTCAACCTGTATCGCCGAAGCATCTTCCTGTGTAAATCCCAGTGCCGGGATGCTCCAGTTGTAGACGGAGCCGCTTGCCGGGCTGACGGAATAGGTGACATCGGGATCTCCCGGGCAGACCACGTTGATATAACCCGGTTCGGTTATGGCAGAAGGATCCGCAAGAACAGGCGGTGTGACGGGTATCGGATGTGATATGGCCGTTGCACTGCTGTCCCATGTTCCGGAGCATCCGGTGACGGAATTCAGCGCCCTGGCCCATACGGTTGCTGTTGAACCGGCTCCGACGGATACCGTATGCTCATAAGGCGCGGCATTGTCTGTGAAATCCACCGTTGTCCCCTGGTCGGCTGAAAATTCTATAATGTCACCCTCGTAAGGTGTGGCAATGAATATTGCATCTCCCTCTCCGCATCTTGCTGCGTCGGCAACTGACACGGCAGGGATGGGATGTACCGTAATAAAATCGCTTTTTGTCATCGTATCCTGAAGCCCGAAGGTAATGATCAACTGAACGGTTTTCAATCCTGATGTTGCATAGGTTACCCTGTGAGGCCCCTGTGTGGTGGCTGTGGCAGGCGCTGCACCTTCACCAAAATCCCATAGATACGCAGTGCCGGGAGCCGTTCCCTGGGATGCATCGGTGAATTCAACACTGTCACCGGGACAGATCGCAGTTTGGTCGGCCGTAAAATCAGCGACCAGGTCACATCCCTGGAGGATAATATCCAGGGTTACTGCTGCTCCGGTACAGCCCAGTGCGCTGGTCTCGGTTACGCTTACAGGACCGCTGATGGTGCCGAAATTCACTGTGATGCTGTTGGAATTGATCCCCGAGGTGTCCGAAACCAGTATCGCTTCCGGCGGCAAAGTCCAGTAATAATCCGATCCGCCTGACGGTTCAACCGAATAGGTCTCTCCTTCAGCTCTGCAGGAAGGATTTATGTTACCCGTGATGGCTGAGGTACTGACCAGGGTCACGAACAATTCCATATCACCGCTTGTGACCGTGTCGCTGCATTCCGATGCTATGGTTAACCGGTATATTCCCGCATCCAGGGTGTCTGCACCGGCGATGGTCAGCTGGTTTGTCGTTTCACCCGGGAGTTCGGTGCCGTTATGACTCCATTGAAAGGTCATATTGGTACCTGTGGCCTGCACCGTGAACAGGGCCGTACCTCCCATACAGATGGCCGTGTCGGCTGATTCCTGGTTGACGGAGGTTGCAGGGTTGATGGTAACGGTATGGTCGGCAGACACGGGCCCGTTGCAACCATCGGCTGTAGCCGTGATCACCGAGGTACCGCTCCAGCCGGCACTGTATGTGACCTCTCCGGTTGCGCCGTCGATGGTATTGCCCCCGGTAACGGAAGCCGCGTCGAGGCTGTAGCTCATGCCGGTGGAGTTGGTTGCCGTGGCGCTGTAGGTGACCGATCCGGCTCCCTGGCAACGGGTTGACGTTGCCCCCAGGGTGAACACGGGATTTCCAACAGTGGGTGTGATGGTCACGGTATG
>CAYMJH010000166.1:0-8400 GCA_964390385.1 uncultured Bacteroidales bacterium
CATTGTCAATTACCAGCGCGAATATTTTATGGAAGGCGATGAGACCCGGTTGAGGCCAATGATCCTGAAAGACATTGCCGATGAAACGGGGCTGGACATCTCCACGATTTCCAGGGTCGCCAACAGTAAATATATCCAGACCAATTTCGGAATTTTCCCGCTCAAGTATTTCTTTTCAGAAGGCATGCAGACCGAGTCGGGCGAGGAAGTATCCACCCGTGAGATCAAGAAGATATTGCAGGATTGCATCAGCAACGAAGAAAAAAGGCGTCCGCTGACAGATGATAAGCTGGCTGAAATCCTCAAGGAAAAGGGTTATCACATTGCCCGCCGAACGGTGGCCAAATACCGCGAGCAGCTTAATATACCGGTGGCCAGGATGAGAAAGGAATTGAAATGACCCAAGTGTATCCTTCCCTATCATTGCATTCATGGAAAAGAAAATAGCCACTTTTTTAACCATCCTGTTGCATCCTTTGCTGGCTGCCACTGCCGGTATCCTGATCCTGACCCATTCAGGCACCTATATTGCCGACCTGAGCCATGAACTGAAAAACCTCATCTACCTTACCGTGGTCACCCTTACCTTTGTGGTGCCGGTTTGCCTGATCCCTTTTTATTTGTATTTCAAGATCATCCGGAACATTGAAATATCGCAGCGGCATGAAAGGCTCATCCCCCTTTACATAACGCTGGCAGGCTATGTGGCGGCCTATTTTCTTGTTCGCCGCCTTCCCGTCAGCCAGCTTTACGTCCGCTTTCTTTTTGCATCCTGCCTGTGCGTGCTGATCGTTCTTTTCATTACCAATTTCTGGAAGATCAGTGTCCACATGACAGGGTTGGGAGGTATCACAGGCCTTGTGCTGGCCTTGTCGAGAAAACTGGGGGCCGACCTGATGATGTTCCTGCTGGTGGTGCTGATCCTGTCGGGACTGGCCGCTTATGCACGTCTCAGGCTAAACGCCCATTCGGGTTTGCAGGTGGTGGCGGGGTACCTCACCGGACTGCTGGCGGTCTTTCTGCTTATGCTCATATAAGCCGAGCAGGTCCTTCAGGTATTTTTCCGCATCGGTCCTGAATATTCCCGCCGGCCTGAATTTTTTTCCCCTGAATATAGTGATTTCCCTTTCCAGGTCGAAATCATGCTGTTCCGCCATATGAAACAGGTTTTCTTCCGCCAGGCGGCCGGCCAGGTATTCCTGTTCCGGTTGCCCGGGCGTTGGTATCAGTATGGCCGGCCTGCCAAGTTCCGCCAGGTCCATTATGGTAGAGTAACCCGAACGGCAGATAATAACACCGGCCCGCAGTATCAACGCCCTGAATAAGGAGGAAGGCAAATGAGGATAATAGCGGATCCCGGGTGTGGCAGCGATCCGGTGGTGCCGGGAAGGCATGGGCAGGCCTCCGATAATGACAGCCTGAGAATCCGTCTTTTCGAGTTGTTCCGTAAGGATCTCTTCCAGCAGGGTTCGCTGGGGTTCAGGTCCGCTAAGGATCACCAGCACATCACAGTCGCCGCTTTTTTCATCCTCAGCTTCAGGGAGATTCCCGCAGAAACGCGAAAGAATGCCCATATAGGCCGCGTGATGCGGCGGAGGATAACGGTGCGAAAGCCTGCCGGTGAGGTTCAGGCAGGGATCTTCCGCATCGGGTATCCAGCAGCGGTCGAAACGGCGGATGAACCGGCCCAGCATGTGAAAGACAAAGGGCTCTGCCCATTTGAAACCGGCGGGCATAAGCGGCGATATCTGGTGTGTGATGAAAACGGACAGGACATTTTTATGATACAGGCCATAGCGGTTATCAGAGAGGATCATGTCAAAGCGATGCACCGAAACGGCCTTTGCCAGCCAACGGTGTTCTCTGATTATCGCGGCTGCAATGGCAGGGAGCTGCAATAACAGGGCAGGAACCTGCGACCTGCTGCGGGAGTATCTAATGGCCACAGCGGGCAGGTTCAGCAATGGCAGGGAAGGAAACTCGGTTCTCAGCAGTTCCCCGGCTTTTCCCCCGGAAGCCAGGAAGACTTCAAAGCCGGAACGGTGCAGCAGGCGGATGACAGGGATCATACGTGAGGCATGACCAATGCCCCAGTCAAGGGGGCAAACCAGTATCCTGACAGGAGGGTCCGGAGGGCGATTATCATTCATCAGGCTGAAATCTGTACCCGGAATCCCCTTTCTTTTGCTTTTTCGGCGATCGCATGCAATTCATGGCGTCCGGCCTTGATCAATCCTTTTGTAGGGGTGTCGCGGGAGATGGTATATATCATGATGCTTTCAGGCCTGATCCGGTCCATCAGCCCGAGCCATTTCTCAATTTCCGCGGGGGTGGTGTTGTCAACAGGCTGCTGACCGATCATGCCCCTGAAGAACAAGGTCTGTATGACAAGGTTCCCCTTGAATTTCATAAGCCGGAGGATGGTGTCCTCAAGCCGGAATTTTACCAGCGGGCAATTGATGCGTTTTATGGTTTCTTCGAATCCCGAATCGAGTTTAAGGATGTTGAGGTCAGCCAGCAGCAGCGCGTTGAAGACTTTCTCATCGGCGATGCGGGTGGCATTGGAAAGTACGGCAATTTTAACATTCGGTTTGTAACGGTTTCTCAGCTCAACGGTGTCGCTGATTATAGCGGGGAATTCAGGATGCAGGGTTGGTTCCCCGTTGCCGGCAAAAGTAATGGAATCAACAGGTTTTCCCGGTTTGTGATCGTTATTCAGCCATTTTTCAAGTTCCATCCTCACCGCTTCACGCGAAGGCATTTCAGAATCCTGTGTTCCGGGAAGGGTCAATCCGCACTCGCAATAAATACAATTGAAATTGCAGATCTTCCTGTTAACCGGAAGCAGATTGATGCCCAGCGAACTACCAAGTCTCCGGCTGGTGACCGGACCGAAAACGATGCTGTCAAACAGGAAGGTGGCCATGCAAGAATAGGTCGGTTTTGGGTTCAAAAATAATAAAAAAAAACCCTTCTATTCCCTGAAGTAAACCTTGATTTCCGACACCATGGCATGTTTGGTGAAAAGGCTGTCGGGATTGGAGTGGTCGAGCATAAAGCCTTTGATGTGGGTAATTTTGGGATTGACAAGCTTGTGGGTGATCGTATAGGTACCTGTTTTTCCGTCCCTGGCCACGGGAGAACTCCGGAAGTATTCCCGGAATCCGGTGGGCGAACCGTTTTCATGCCAGAAAAACAAGGTTATCCTGGGAGCAACGGTCTGATCGTCGTCAAACAGCCTGATTTTTGCGGAGACGGTATAGAAGCCGGGCTTACTGACAGGGAGGCTTATCTCCACCTTGTTGATATTTCCCATCTGTGGCAGGATATAGGTTTTGCTGTCCTGCCAGATGAGGATTTTCTTTTCATCTTCAGCCTTTCCTTCGCCGGCGTTGAGATCGGAATCCATTTTGCTCAGGTGGTTATTCACCTTGCCATAGAGGGTCTGCAGCCTGTCGGGTCTGCGGGTGTAAAAGGCAAGGGTGGAGTCAAACATGGCGCGGTTGATGTTGTGTTTCCGGAACACGGCATCATACAGGGAAGCGGAATCAACCACCTGTCCCTGTCCCGAATAAGGAACCGTGAGGCCTATGCCATCGGCCAGGTGAACATCGATCAGCACCTGCACCAGTTTTTTTTCCGGTATGATCCATTTCTTCTTCCCGGCATGGCAGGAAGAGGCCAGCCAAAAAACACAGGCAGACAGCAGCAGGTATGTTATCCCCGAAGGGATTCTTTTGTCAGTCTTTGATCGCATTGAACCTGTATCCAAGCATCAGTTCGTGTGAACCATAATTATGCGAAATTAACGGATTCAGGACAACATCATAGGAATAACCGATATATATTTTCTTGTCGTATACATAGCCGAGCAATATCGACAGGGCTTCCTGCGTGCGGTAGGATAGTCCGGCCCACATCGTATTGTGGTACCACACCCGGGCGTTGATATCCAGCTGAAACGGGGCAGGAAAAACTTTTTTCAGCACGAGGCAGGGTTCCACTGCCCATTCCCTGTTGATATAATACTTATAGCCTGCATTCAGGTAAAAGTGGCTTCTTAATCGGCTTTTACCTGTAGGATCGGTCCCGATCTTTATTTTGTTATTGAACAGGTGTGTTGCTACGAGGCCTGCATAATAGGTTGAGGAATAGAAATAAAATCCCAGCGTGGCGTCGGGGAGGTAATAGGTATCCCGGGAATCGAGCACCAGCGGATCACCCTCATCCTGGAAGCTGATCTTGGAAAAGTCGATCTTATACTGCATGATCCCCAGGTTAAGGCCTGCCGATATTTTCATATCCTCATTCAGGGTATAATAGTAGCCATAAGCGCCGGACAGGCTGCCGACGGAAATCGGCCCCGTGACGTCATAGGAAATGGTCGCGCCCCAACCCATGGGATATTTGACAACCGGTCCGTAAACCGACAAGGTATTGGTAATCGGAGCGTCGGTGAATCCGATCCATTGAAAGCGGTTGTTGGAGCAGACCTGGAAATAGTTGTGCGTTCCCGCCAGGGCCGGATTGATCAGGAACGGATTGGTCATAAAAAGGGTGGTCAGCGGTTTTTGCTGGCCGGCTAAATAGGCTCCTGCGGCAAGCAGGAGCAACATGCCTGTAAAGATTCGTTTTTTCATGTTACCTGATAATGGTTACAGTTCCTGTAAATGGATCGGTTTTTCCGTCATCCAATGTGATGATAAAATAATAGGTTCCAACCGGTAACGGCTTGCCCTTGAAGGTGCCGTCCCATTCGTTGGCCCCGCCGTATCCTTTTGACTGGAATATCTTTTCACCCCAGCGGTTGAATACCTGTACCTCTATTTTCTGGCCATATTCAATGGCATGGGGGATTACCCATTTGTCATTGAAGCCATCCCCGTTGGGTGTAAAGCCTGTGAATATATCCTGTATTATCCCGGCAATGACCACCTTGAGGGTGTCGGTTTCATAACAGCCTTCTGCCGTGGTCCCTGTCACAACATATACCGTTGTATTTTCAGGCATGCAGGTTACGGAGGGTGAAGCGGGATCGCTGATACCTGTCGAGGGAGACCAGCTGTATGCCGTAAAACCGGCCGAATCTGCCCTTGCCTCGAGGGACGCCTCTTGTCCGGCCATCAGGTACAGGGTGGTATCAAAGACGAATGTGTTGGTAGGATCGATGATATTGATCCCGTAAACCGGATGACGATCAATTGTTATGAAATCCGTTGCCGTACAACCATCCTTCTCAACGGTATAGGTAACCCTTGTCGTTGATTCAATAAGCACCGCCAGTTCAGGAGATGTATAGGTTTGATAGCCACCTGCCACTGCGACTTCCCAGCTGATGCTTTCATAATCCGCAACATTCCCCCTGATGGTAAGGGTCTCTCCCCGGCAAACCGTAGTATCATGGCCGATGTCTGCAACCAACGAGTGCAGGGCAACCACGTCGTAATCCGCGGATCCCTGGCAGCTATTTGCATCGGTCACGGTCACGCTGAAAAGTCCTTCGGAAATGCCCTGCAGATCCTTGCCGGTGGATCCGTCAGACCAGCTATAGGTGAATCCGCCGCTCCCGCCGGTTATGGTCAGCACGATGGCCCCGTCGTTTGTCCCTGTGGTACAGGTAGGCCGGGTGATGACACCGGAGATGTCAATACGGTCAGGCTCCAGAATTTCAACGGTATCGGCATATATCCTGCCTTCTGCATCCCCAATGACAAAATCATATGATCCTGCGGCGATGCCGATGAAACCAAAGAATCCGATATTGTCTGTAATGGTGTCGGGACTCAGGAAGCTTCCGGTCATCCAATAAGGGGATTCGCCGTCGAGCGCCGTGACAATGAATTCACCGTCTCCCAGGCCGTAGCAGGAAACATCATTTTTGGTGATGGAAATATTCAGCTCATTGATGATGATGCGCACGGTATCGTCGAACGTACAGCCGTTTGCATCCTGAACGAAGGCGTAATACAATCCGGGCACCAGGTTGTCAAAAAACCCTGTATCCTGTGTTGTGGCGCCGTCGTCGATGGAATAAACATAGGGTGGCGTGCCGCCGCCGGCTGTCAGCCTGATGGACCCCGGATTGCTGCCGATCACATGGGTTGCGGCGATGGAGACCGTAAGCTGCGAAGGCTGTCTGACCTCCAGGGTGTCGATGATCAGCGTGCATCCAAGGGAATCCCTGATATACAAGGTCCTGGATCCGCCGGTGAGGGGTTCAAACAGTCCGGATGACTGGTATGTCGTACCGTCGAGGGAGTATTCGATCCGGTTCCATCCGCCGGAAGCTTCGACATACAGGCTGCCGGTGGTATCTCCGTAACAGCCGGCAACATCGGTTATGCCGAGGGTATCGATGGCGATGACCGGTGGATTGACCACAGCAATAATGGAGGGATGAATCACCGTGCAGCCATTGCCATCACGGACTGCCGGGGTGTAATCGCCCGCGGCAAGGTCGCTGAAGGTCATGCCGGCGGAGAAATTGGCCCCGCCGTCGAGTGAGCCTTCATAGGGCTGCATGCCTCCTGCAGCATAAAGGGTGATGGAGGCCCTCCCCCCGTTGCAAAGGATGGGATCAACGGTGACCGAATCGATGACAAGGGGTGAAGGAGCGTCCATACGGATCGTATCGGTGACCAGGGTATCGCCGCAGGTGCCGGCGTCGGTAATGCGGATGACATAATTGCCCTGGCTCAGGTTGTTAAAGATACCGTCGCTGTTGATTTCCGTACCCGGAGTGATCCGGTAGGTATAGGGGAGTTTTCCTCCCTGTGCCGTTACCGTGATGACGCCATCGGCATCACCGCTGCATTGCAGGCTGTCGACCTGGATACTTTGAATGACAAAGGCTGCAGGTTCAGCAATGGTGATGGTGGTATCCAGGAAACAGTCATTGATATCTTCGATATGCAAGGTATAGGTACCGGCTGGAAGTCCGGTGAAGACTCCCGAGTCGGCAACGGAAGAAGCAATATTGCCGGGAAGCAGGGTGTAGGTGAGATAACCTGTTCCGCCGCTGGCCTTAGCCCTGATGATGCCATCGCTGTCTCCGTTACAGGCAAGCGAGTCGGTGACAACAAAGGAATCCATTACAATGGGAGGAGGCGATGAGACTTCGACGGTTGCCTGCGTGCTGCAACCCATGGCATCGGTTACCGTCACGGTATAGGTTCCGGCGCCCAGCATCACGTCATTGCTGTTGGGTACCGTGGTGGGGCCGGTCCATTCGTAAGTGAACGGTGCGATACCTCCCTGAACGGTTACCAGGGCCCTGGCATCATCGGAATCCCAGCACGAAGTCATCAGCCTGATCGGAAGTATATAGGAATTCGGCCTTAGTTCACCGCTGATGGGATTCAGAATTTCCATATTGATATTGCCGGAATGGTATTGGATCGTCACGGTATCACCGTTGATATCTTCATCGGTGAAGGTCAGGGATGTCAGGCGGAGAAAACCGTCGGGATCCGGAACTGATTTGTCGGCATCATAAACCCGGATCTGCCATGCGCCGTTTGCCGGATCTTTACCGTGTAATACATCCCAGTTGCCTGTGGCGGCATAGGTTCCGGTGATCACTTTCACCGGCCAGCAGTAGCTAATGGTATCACCGTCTTCACGGTCAAGTTCCGTGGTGAACGTAACATCAACGCCGTTGCCGAACGGGTTGAACACACACGGGAATGAAAGGGGCCCTTTCAGTAAAACCTCGGTTCCGTCGGGGGCCACAAGGGAGAATCCCAGGTCAAATAAAAGGAAACGGCCGGTGACTTCAACCCCCACATTGATGATCGTCGTGGCCGAATCGATAAGGAAAGGTGCCGGCGTGCCGATGGTGGCTATGATATGGTTTACGCCCAGTTTAATCGAATCGGAATAGGCATTTCCACATCCCGATGAAACAAAGCAACGATAATATCCTGAATCAGCAGCTTCTATATTCTGAATCGTTAGGGCACGGGTCATTGATCCGGTAATATCGGAGTCATCCGTAAGATCGATCCAGCTGCCGAAATAGGACCGCTGCCACTGGTAGGCAATAGCGCCGAAGCCGTTGGCCGTTACAGAAAATTCAACCGTGCTGCCTTCGCAAACCAGGGTGTCGTCGTCCTGCGAAACAATGGTGGTAGCCGGATCCACGGTTAAGATGGCGGTGTTGCTGGCAATGGTGTCGCAACGGCCGTATACGATTACATCATAATTACCGCCGTCGGACAGGCTTACCGCATTCAATGAAAGGATGGTCGCTGTCTGGCCGGTGATGGCTGTTCCGTTTTTCCTCCATTGATAAGTCAGGTCTGTTCCTGTGGCCGCAACGCTGAAAGACACATCAGATCCTTCACAAACTTCTGTGCCCAGGGGCTGGGTGGTAATAACAGGCTTTACGGCAACGGTAAG